>NZ_JAWRXI010000140.1:0-280 GCF_046535075.1 Brevibacillus sp. SIMBA_040 | reverse complement strand
CTGCAGAAGTATGATTTCCAGTATGCCACCAATCGGCAAAGGCGTCCACCTGCTCCATTTCCAACGTCAGAAGTGGCACCCCTCAGCGCGCGGCTGGTCAGCCAATGTAATGCTTGACGGTCCCGCAGCGCGTGCATTTGTCAGCCATATGCCCCACGTCGTGGCTCCGATGCCGACTGTGCGGTTGCCAGTCATGGCGGCACTTCTTGGCACGAATCCAGCCAACTATCGGTCCTGAAACTAAGAGTCCGACCGCCACAACAGGCAATACCGCGCCGAA
>NZ_JAWRXI010000139.1:0-281 GCF_046535075.1 Brevibacillus sp. SIMBA_040 | reverse complement strand
AAAGAAAAACATATCGACCAAACTTGGAAATTTAGAATGCTTTATAATTAATGCCAAAGCTAAAAGCAGAATCGGAGAAACAGAACTACTTTCTTATTTTAATCCTGTCTTTGGTTTTGTAAGACTTGAATACAAAAATATTGACGGAAGTAAAACAATTCTTGAGCTCGAAAAGGTTGAATAATAAACTATACCATTGACGACATAACTTTTGGATCATAAATAGCAGTTATTTTTGAAATTAGAAGTCAAAAATAAAATTAACTGATTTTTATAATAGT
>NZ_JAWRXI010000138.1:0-281 GCF_046535075.1 Brevibacillus sp. SIMBA_040 | reverse complement strand
CTGGGAGCGGTATTAGTCATCGCATTCTTTTATACCTCCAACATTGAAATGACTTATTTATGGATTGGTTTACTGATTTTAGCTATTATGTACTTGGGAAATAAGATGGGAATTAGATCTATTTTCTTTTTTGGGTTTTTGGGGATCTGCGGAGTATGGACATGCTTCGTAATTTCAGGGGTTCATGCAACGATTGCTGCTGTGTTAGCTGCATTTACGATTCCTGCAGATGTTAAAATAAAAGAGACGGTTTTTATCGCAAAAATAAACTCCTATCTGAC
>NZ_JAWRXI010000137.1:0-282 GCF_046535075.1 Brevibacillus sp. SIMBA_040 | reverse complement strand
ACCGGCCGGACAGTAAAACGCCATGTCTCCGTCTGATGCTATTGCGCTGAACAGTGTCGGGCGCGCCAACGATTGACGTCGGTATGATAACCGCTTAACCGAACGAAACCCGCCGATTACGTCGATTGCCTCGGAGCCTTGCTGGACACGGCGATCAGCGCGCCCCGAACATTTGTACTGCAGACAACGCATTTTTGTCGCATATACCCGTTCAACGAGACGAATCGCGCCCAATGCCGGGTCCCGGTCGAGTCTTGCGAAATGCAGCGTAAAAGCATGGGC
>NZ_JAWRXI010000056.1:0-505 GCF_046535075.1 Brevibacillus sp. SIMBA_040 | reverse complement strand
CTTTCACCTACGACGAAGGTGGTGGTAAAACCGGTCGTGGTGCGGTTTCTGAAAAAGACGCGCCGAAAGAACTGCTGCAGATGCTGGAAAAACAGAAAAAATGACTCGAGCACCACCACCACCACCACTGAGATCCGGCTGCTAACAAAGCCCGAAAGGAAGCTGAGTTGGCTGCTGCCACCGCTGAGCAATAACTAGCATAACCCCTTGGGGCCTCTAAACGGGTCTTGAGGGGTTTTTTGCTGAAAGGAGGAACTATATCCGGATTGGCGAATGGGACGCGCCCTGTAGCGGCGCATTAAGCGCGGCGGGTGTGGTGGTTACGCGCAGCGTGACCGCTACACTTGCCAGCGCCCTAGCGCCCGCTCCTTTCGCTTTCTTCCCTTCCTTTCTCGCCACGTTCGCCGGCTTTCCCCGTCAAGCTCTAAATCGGGGGCTCCCTTTAGGGTTCCGATTTAGTGCTTTACGGCACCTCGACCCCAAAAAACTTGATTAGGGTGATGGT
>NZ_JAWRXI010000136.1:0-283 GCF_046535075.1 Brevibacillus sp. SIMBA_040 | reverse complement strand
ATGGCATTCAACCTGCTCGCGACGAATGTAGGCGTTTCGCCACTGATGTTAGAGAGTTCTTTGAAGAGGTTTCGTGGTCGCTATCGAATGCGAATTTCTCAACACTCAGTGTGATTGATCTTCTTTCTAATGGTGACGCCAAAGACTTCTTGGTCTTTGCGCGAAACGCATTGGAGATCGGGGATCACCGGGAATGTGCCATTAATTGCAGAAAGGCGATATATCTAGAGGTAGAACACTCATTTAGCATTGAAGCTTACAAAGACGGAGAGCCCCAAAATGG
>NZ_JAWRXI010000135.1:0-284 GCF_046535075.1 Brevibacillus sp. SIMBA_040 | reverse complement strand
ACATCTAACATCGAAGGAGTTGCTTCTACAAAACAAAAAACGGTATATGGTTATAAGGCACCTTTAGCCAAAAAACAACTTGCACCAGAAGGCACATTGGTAACATTGTATCCCTTAACACCTTATTTTGAGGAATTTATCAAATTAAGAAAACAAAAAGAGAACAAAAAAACTTTGGTTTACATTTCTGATGAAGCTTATAAATATAGGATAGAAACCAAAACAGATGCTTATGGAAGATTCAAATTTGAAAAGCTGAAACCTGGAAAATATTTTATTGAAAG
>NZ_JAWRXI010000134.1:0-285 GCF_046535075.1 Brevibacillus sp. SIMBA_040 | reverse complement strand
CCGTCATGCTTTGCTGTTGTTTCGACTGTGGCCGGATGGAATGAGATTGGCGGGAAACCCTTGTCCAGTAAGGCCCGACAGACTTTAACGTCGCAAGATGGAGCTACGGCGCTCGGTTTAGGGTTCCCGACAGACTTTGCTCGTGTTTGTCGCTTTTCGAGGGGGCAATAAAATCAATGGGTTACAGTTGGTTGGCCCGACAGACTTAATTGTTTCCTATCATCGACGGCGCGTCCCGCATCGCTCACGCAGCCGCATACTGCGCAAACAGCCATCGGCGCATCG
>NZ_JAWRXI010000133.1:0-285 GCF_046535075.1 Brevibacillus sp. SIMBA_040 | reverse complement strand
ATTGAGGAGATCTGTTAGTACGTAAGAGTTTAGCAATGTCATACAAGTCTTTAAGGTAGCTGCAATTAATCAAAGGGTTGTCAGAAATATTCAGTTCTAAATTTATTCTAGAGATAACGGTTTTATCGACATCAGGATATGGTTTATCTATCAATTTCGTGATTTTAGATATTCTAGTATGTAATGTACCATCGGACGTTAATCGTACTTCATGCTCGTTTGCAAGAAGAGCATGCTCAATGGCTTCACGGTGAATAATAAATTCAAAATCTTCACCTTCATATG
>NZ_JAWRXI010000132.1:0-286 GCF_046535075.1 Brevibacillus sp. SIMBA_040 | reverse complement strand
CGAGCCAATCCCGCACATCGTCAACCGATATGCGGATCACGTCGGCCGCGCGCGCCGAATGAGATATGCGGGGCGTCATTTCGCCGTTCTTCGCCGGATCTGGCGCACTCGTGCCCGCCGAGACGTGTTCGGCGCGGTCATAGTCCGCGAGCCAGTCGTCTATCTCGGCCGCCGACGCGGCGGCGTCCTGCGTACAGTTATTGACACGAGTCCAAGCGCGCGCTGCGCGCGCGAAACGCGACTCCTCCGCTTGGCGCTTGCGCGGCTCGATCTTCCACGTGTGATG
>NZ_JAWRXI010000131.1:0-286 GCF_046535075.1 Brevibacillus sp. SIMBA_040 | reverse complement strand
ATATCAGACAAATTATTATCAAATACTAAAACCTCAGGAATAAGTATTTTTTTATCAGTTCTTTTATTAAAAAACACGATGGGATTAATTCTTTTGTTTACATCCCTTTTAGTAAATGTTAAAATTTTAGAATTTATCTCCTGATTTGTAACTTTTAAAGAATCGCTAAAATCCGTAATTCCAAGATTACTTATGACTGAACTTCCGATTTTGGCATAGACCTTATTTTCTGTTCCTCCAAATTTATTTCCAACCATAAAGAAAGTTGGTTGATTTAGGCTTACAC
>NZ_JAWRXI010000130.1:0-289 GCF_046535075.1 Brevibacillus sp. SIMBA_040 | reverse complement strand
GCCTCAAGCTGGTGGAGTATCTGAAACGGCATTTCCCGGCGGTGCACATCCTGGTGCTGACCATGATCTCCAACCCTTTGATCCTGACCCGGCTGCATGAACTGGGCGTGGTCGGAGTCATTCAGAAAAACCAACTGCACAACGAAATCCAGGTTGCGCTCAAGGCTGTCGCCAGGGGTAATCCGTTCCAAAGTGCCAGGCCGGAACCCACCTCGGTGATGGAATCTACCAGCGCCCTGGACGAACGTTTCGCCAGGTTGTCGCCCAAAGAGCACGAAATACTGCGGCT
>NZ_JAWRXI010000129.1:0-289 GCF_046535075.1 Brevibacillus sp. SIMBA_040 | reverse complement strand
TGGCCCGTTGGTGAAGCGGTTTAACACAGCAGCCTTTCACGCTGTCATACAGGGGTTCGAATCCCCTACGGGTCACCATAGTAAATACCCCACAAAGTGACGAGTATGCTTCGCAGCATATTCCGAGTACTTTGCGGGGGCCCCGACAACTTGCAGGATGATAAAAATCATCAGCTTCACTTTGTGGGGCCCAACGATAGTTGGGGAATACTGGAGGCTTAGCTCAGCTGGGAGAGCATCTGCCTTACAAGCAGAGGGTCGGCGGTTCGATCCCGTCAGCCTCCACCAC
>NZ_JAWRXI010000128.1:0-291 GCF_046535075.1 Brevibacillus sp. SIMBA_040 | reverse complement strand
GTAGTAGATCTAATTATTATCTAGAGGAGTAATACAGATAACATAAAAACCAAAAATATTAAGGCAAGCCGATCCGATCAAAGCACTGCCAGTAGTGCACCTCGCAATAGAAACATTTTTTAAAAACGTATACGGAGTTAGTGTTCGAATTCAGTTGAAAATAGTAAAGGGAATTTCAGCTCCATTCACCAGCGAACAGGTCTTTGAAAGATTAGCGCGCCTCCTTGGCAGACATGCGCTGCTCGAGCCAGGTGGTGATTTCGGAGTCAATCCAGCCGATGGCCGCTGCCC
>NZ_JAWRXI010000127.1:0-291 GCF_046535075.1 Brevibacillus sp. SIMBA_040 | reverse complement strand
GTAAGCATTTTGTCTTTGTTGGACTTTCTCATGGAAATGAAGAACAATTGTTAACAAAAAATTCCATTTATGTAAGTTGTGAAAACATTTCGCATTTTAATAAATCACTTTTTTATACACCTGCCTGCAGTACAGCTATTACTTTAGGTGGTAAGCTTATTGCTGAAGGTTGTTCTGCATATGTTGGCTGTAATAAAGATACTTTTGCTACGTACGAAGATAAGAACTCAGTCTATATTGAATGCGAAAATTATTGCTTAATTAATTTTTTTAATTCAGATATTACAATAC
>NZ_JAWRXI010000007.1:0-326978 GCF_046535075.1 Brevibacillus sp. SIMBA_040 | reverse complement strand
AGTTTGTTACTGGTTCAAAGCTGGCAAATCATTTAATGATAGACTCATTAACGCTTTCGCTGTTCAGTTTTCAAAGAACATTTTTCCATTTCGCCCAAAAAGCGACTTCTTGATGTTATCACATCACTTTTTGTTTTGCAAGAGGTTTTTTTAACCTCCCTTTATCGCTTTCACAGCGACAAGTTCTAATATATCAAAAACCCACTCCGAAAGTCAAGATGTTTTTTCTACTTTTCATCCGCATCTTTTTCAAAAACTATTGATCAATTACGGCAGAATTTAAATATAAATGAACAGGATCGAGAAGTCAATAGAAAAACGCATAACAGCACTCTTTTTATTTCACACTATCCCTGAAGCCTATTCCTTCTAAAAAAAGCAGACCATTTGCAAAGGCGGTGTCCAAGTGGATCCAAAACCCACCTATGAAGAGTATGAAAATGACCGATACAGCGAGCTGTCCACCGTAGAATCACAGCGCAACGAGATTCTTCAAGAAGAGTTTCCCGAAGGGCCTTATGGAGCTTCCACAAACGAAGTCAGACTGGGAAAAGCTACAGGCTGGGAGCCAGGGCAGCATTCAACGACAACACGTTTCACATATGAAACCCGGCTTATGCATCAAGACTTGCCTCGTCAAGACCCTTCTGCTCATCCGATTCATGACGATCCTAACGAAGAAGAGTAGTAAAGCACAGCCCCCTCCACAGATCCGTAGAGGGGGCTTCGCTATTTCACACAGGAATACCTATTCGTCTGCGATAACATGAGTACAAAGTGTTCCAATTCCTTCGATACTTACCGAGATCTCATCACCCGACTTGAGCTCACCTACACCAGGTGGCGTACCTGTAAGGATAACGTCACCTGGCAGCAAGGTCATCACGGCAGAAACAGCTTCCACGATTTGCGGAATGGTAAAAACCATTTGATTCGTGTTTGAATCCTGACGCACTTTTCCATTTACACGAGTCACGATACGCAAATTTTGGTAATCGAGTTTGGCTGCTATCGCAGGGCCAAGCGGGCAAAACGTATCAAAGCTTTTGGCACGAGTCCACTGCCCGTCTGACATTTGCAAATCTCGTGCAGTCACATCAATCGCACACGTAACTCCCAGGATGTAGTCATCAGCATCTTCAGCTTTGACCTTTTTCGCCTCTTTTTTGATGACAACAGCAAGCTCTCCTTCATAATGAAGGTTCTCCGTCAGCTTTGGGTATACAATCGGCTCATTCGGACCTACAACTGTCGTGGAAGGTTTTAAAAACATCAATGGCTCTTTTGGCAGCTCAATGCCCATTTCCTCCGCATGGTCTCGGTAGTTTACGCCGATGCACACCACTTTGCTTGGTTCACTAGGGGCTTTTACTGTAATGTCGTCCAATGACAGCTCAAGTCCTGTCATGATCGGTTTTGCCGATTGGATTTTATAAATGTCCCCTTCGATCACACGTACCTTGTGATCCGCTTCTACCATCCAGCCATGCTTCACCTTGCCGTTGCGCTCAAAACGGATTATCATGACAACCTCTCCCCGTTCTTCCTTTTCTATCAGTGAATGTACAGTTAGAACAGATCTGTTGCTGCTTCTTTTGGTTTGGTCGTAATTTCTTCAATCACGGTCCCAGCTACGGCATTCTCTACGAGAGCCTCCACATCCAGTGCCTCCTCAAAACGAGCAGCCAAGTATGGCTTCGGACGTGTTACTGGGTTTTTCGGTGTAAATACGGTGCAGCAATCCTCATACGGCAAAATAGACAGCTCATACGTATCGATTTTACGCGAGATGTCGGTAATATCGATTTTGTCCATTCCAACGAGTGGTCGCAGCATTGGGATAGAAATAACTTTATTAATGGTATCCATGCTCTCAAGCGTTTGGGAAGCGACTTGCCCCAGACTTTCACCTGTAGCAAGAGCCTTTGCGTTTGTATTAGCAGCTACTCGCTCCGATATACGCATCATAAATCGGCGCATGATTGTAATGAGATAGTCCTCTGGGCACTTTTCGCGAATCTGTGTTTGGATCTCTGTAAAAGGTACGACGTGAAGACGAACGGTTCCTCCCCATTTCGTCAGCTTTTGAGCGAGATCGCGTACTTTTTGCAAGGCACGCTCACTCGTGAATGGATAGCTGTGGAAGTGAATAGCTTCAAGTGTCACCCCACGTTTCAGCATCATCCAGCCAGCAACCGGACTATCAATTCCACCAGACAGCAAGAGGAGCACTTTCCCGCTCACACCTACTGGCAATCCTCCAGGTCCCGGAATGGTCTCACAGCTCAAATAGGTTCCTTCTGTCCGAATTTCAAGATTTACAATCGCTTCTGGTTCATGCACATCTACACTGATCGCAGGAATCGCCCGTAGGATATGTGTTCCAACCATGCGGTTTACTTCCATAGAAGGAATCGGATAGCGCTTGTCTGCGCGGCGCGTCACGACACGGAAGGTACGTGGCTGCGGATTTAACTGACGGATCATTTCAAGCGCCTTGGCCTTAATGTTCTCGATGTCAGGGTCAACCTGCACAGTCGGGCTAAAGGATGAAATCCCGAAAACACGCTTCAGGCGCTCCATAACCGCATAGGCATCTTCTCCATGCAGCTCGACATACATTCTGCCGTAATTGCGGCGTACTTTTACTTTAAAGAAAGAACGCAGCACACTTTTAACACTTCTTACGAGAGCTTCCTCAAACTGGTCGCGGTTCTTTCCTTTTAAGGCCAGTTCTCCGTAACGAATCAAAATAACATCGTAGTTCATGATTATCTCCTTTTTGTTAGAAACGCTTTAATCTGCAAAAAAGTAAATGGGTTACTTCATATAAGAACGCAGCTTGACCACACAATCCTGTAATGCAGATACAAACTCTTTGATATCCTCGGTATTATTTTCTCTCCCCAAGCTGATACGAAGGGATGAAAGAGCGCAATCGCGCGGAATACCGATTGCAGTCAGTACGCGACTTGGCTCGTTTATTTTGGACGAGCATGCAGATTTCGTAGAGATCAAAAAGCCTCTTTCCTCCAAAGCATGCAACAGAACCTCCGCTTTCACTCCCGGTACCGACAAATTCATGATATGTGGAGCAACACCTGTCTCCGGTGTATTGATGATACAGCCTTCGATGCGTGAGATGCCCTCACGGAGCTGCTGAATCAAGCCCTGCAGCCGGATGCTTTCCACGTTACCTAGCTCTTCCAAGATCCGAAAGGCCTTTGCCATGCCTGCGATTGCCGGCAGATTTTCTGTTCCTGATCGTACTCCGGCTTCTTGTCCGCCACCCATCATGAGTGGATGAATGATTAGACCCTCGCGCTTATACAAAATGCCAATCCCACGCGGTCCGTAGAATTTGTGGGCAGAAACACTCAGAAGATCAATTCCAGAATCTTTGATTCGCAGTGGAACCTTGCCGATTGCCTGCACGGCGTCTACATGAAACAGCACCTTCGGATACTGCTTCAGCCACTGCCCTATTTCCACGACAGGTTGGATCGTGCCAAGCTCATTATTCACGTGCATGACGGATACGAGAATGGTATCCGGACGCATTGCTCGCTTTAGGTCATCCACGGACACACGACCATCACGATCGACAGGTAGATACGTTATTGAGAACCCCAAGCCCTCCAACTGCTTGCAAACATCATAAACCGCCGGATGCTCAACCTGGGTCGTAATGATATGCTTCCCTCTGTTCTGATATTGAAAGGCAATGCCTTTGATCGCCGTATTATTGCTTTCCGTACCGCCTGAGGTAAAAATGATTTCCGCTTCCCTACATCCGAGGTACTGCGCTGCTACCTTCCGTGCCTGCTTTAGCACATTCTCAGCTTCTACCCCTTTTTGGTGCAAAGAAGACGGATTGCCGTAATAGCTTTCCATTGCCCGCCGCACAGTTTCAATGACCTGTGGATGCGGACGGGTCGTAGCACTGTTATCCAAGTAAATCACCAGTATACACCTTCCTGAAGGCAAGCTGCCTTGAGTCTACGCTTCATCATACCATGACTTTTCCCGATTCATACAGTGCAAAGCACTTTACATCCTTATTTTTCCCGACTAATAGAAGAAACAACAAGCAAAAAAACCAAAATCTGAACGTTCGTTCACAGAGTATTCACAGCTAAAACGCTTACATCCAGATATAGGCTATTTACTTCTTCATTTCCTTTCGTTAGAATAGTCAATAAATTTAGATAAAACAATGACAACGGGGAGAGAACAACGATGACAACACAAGCTATGCAAGAAAAAATCAGAAAAATGGAAGCAGAATTGAAGCGTCTGCAGGCTGAGCTGGCCAAAATGAACAAAAGTACGGATCGAACAGATGTCGCATATCTAAATGAGGTGTACAACGGGTGACTTTTCGCTTATTTTCTTTTCGATAGTGCGGGTAGTGGCAAGATAAATTTGCCGCAACCGCGCTATTTTTATGTCTTCTCACCTTATTTTTCACTTTGGCACTCCTACTGGGGGTATAATCTATGTTCACACGATGGAAAAACCAACCACCTCAGGGGGTATTTGGCGGGTGAAAGCCTCTATCTTGACTGCTTACAATAATACTGTATCAGTCAAATACATCATGCTACGGCATCGAGGAGGCTTTCATGTTCAAAACATCAAGATGGAAACGTCTGACTGCAACAACATTATTGATCGCTACTCTGCTCCCTGCCACTTCTGCATGGGCACAATCGGTTACGGTCGTGTCCGGGGATACTCTCGGCAATATCGCTTATCGGAATCAAATCACTGTCGAACAGCTAAAGCTAGCTAATCATCTGACTTCCGACACGATTATGGTGGGTCAGAATTTATACATACCACCGAGCTCTCTCGTCTATACAGTGAAATCAGGTGATGTCTTGTGGAAAATCGCCGCTACCTATGGCGTAAGCATTCAGAGTATTGTGAATGTCAATCATTTGCCGACAACTGATGATCTATGGATCGGACAAAAGCTGCTCATCCCGACAAAAGCTACACCGGACCAAAGCGAACAGCCAAAGCCCTCAACCGGGCAGGACAAGCCCTGGGTAGAAAACGTCAGCTACCAAGTCGCAGCTGGAGATACTCCTTGGACGATTTCAATTGCACACGGGATTCCGATGTCTGAATTCCTTCAAGTGAACGGTCTATCGGAAACAGCTTACCTGCAAATTGGACAAATGGTAAAGGTACCCGTGCATCATATCCCGAAAACAGCTGTTACAGGCTCTGCCTATGGTGAATATTTGGACTGGTTTGAAGCAGCACAATACTTATTCCCGATCAATTCTGTCGCCACCATAACCGACTTTGCAACGAAAAAGACCTTCCGTGTAAAACGCACAATCGGTGCCTCTCATTCCGATACGGAGCCGCTTACTACAGCTGATTCTGCGATGATTAAAGACATCTGGGGAGGCTCTTTTTCCTGGAGTATCCGCCCCGTCATTGTTGAAGTAAATGGCAGACGAATCGCTGCGTCGATGACATCTATGCCTCATAGCATTGAATACATCGCAAATAATGATTTCAATGGGCACTTTGACATTCACTTTCTGGGGAGCCTGCGCCATAAGGATAACCTGATTGACCCGGACCATCAGGAAGCGATCAAAATCGCCGCCGGGAGAAAATAAGCTCAGCTCGCCCCACATTTGAAAGCTTAGCTGTGCTACGACGGGTCTTTTGGTCGAGTCACGGCTCACTAACACGAAAAACCGTTCCTGCCCTTTCATGGACAAGAACGGTTTTTTATTGAACTCAAAAAACTTATTTATACGGAATCGGTCCCATGTACGCTCCTGAAAACACTTCAGTAGCAGGGCCAGTCATGAAGACGCGATTATCGCTTTCTCGCCAATCAATCATCAGGTCGCCACCTGCAAGATGAACGGTTACTTCGCGATCCGTCTTTCCACTCAGGCACGCGGCTACTGCTGCTGCACACGCTCCTGTTCCACAGGCAAGCGTCACTCCTGAGCCGCGTTCCCATACACGGAAGAGAATTTCCTTTCGATTCAATATTTGGATAAATTCGACATTAGTGCGTTCTGGAAACCATTGATGGAATTCAATCTTCGAACCGTAGCGAGCGACATCTTCATTACGAACCTCATCCACAAAAATGATTGCGTGAGGATTGCCCATCGAAACGGCTGTCATCGTGAAAACCTCGCCATCGACCTCAATCGCCTCTTCGCGTGCCTGCTCGTCCGGGATGCCAGTCATCGGAATCGCCGCCCGTTCAAAACGCGGCTCCCCCATATCAATCGTCACCTGCTCGACTTTGCCATCCTCTCCAAGCGAAACTACGGGTGTCATGATACCGCCAAGTGTCTCCACAGTGAATGTAGCTTTTTCTGTCAAGCCGTGATCGAATACGTATTTACTCACACATCGCAGGCCGTTGCCACAGTTTTTGGCTTCACTGCCATCGTTATTAAAGACGCGCATGCGAAAATCAGCTCGCTCAGATGGCAAAATTAGGATTAGACCATCGCCGCCAATCCCAAAGTGACGGTCGCTTACCCGTCTTGCCAGTTCAGGAAGATCTACGCCAGTCAAGTCTTCTTCAAAACAGTTGACATATACGTAATCGTTACCCAAGCCATGCAATTTCGTAAATTTCATCGTCCACTCCTCTTTTTCTCTGTAATATCTGACTTTACGTATACGCATTATCTTATCACAACACACCCGTTTGTGGGAAAGTGGTATACTACCTCTTATTGTTGGAAACGGAGGAATGGCACTTGGATATTTCTGCATGGCGTTTTGGCTTAGGAACTACTAATGGAGCTAAGCGTTTAGCTGTACAAATGGCGACGGGAGTAGAACCGATCTGCTTATCGGTGCCATCAGGTATCTCAGATCAGCCAATGAGCGAGGACGAAACCATTACGGGTGCCATTAATCGGGCGAGGGCAGTACTTGCCGCGCTGCCCGAAGCACAAATCGGACTCGGTCTGGAAGGCGGTCTTATGTATGATGATCGCTTCACTTCGCAATGGTATCTCATCTCTGTCTGTGCAGCCTGGAATGGGAAGCAGCTTTTTTTGGGAAAAGGCTTGTCCTTTCCAATCCCCAACCTCGCTGCCGAGCGTATCAAGCAAGAAAAAATAGAGCTCCATACCATTATTGACGAATGGGGAAAAACGACAAACAGCAACCATCGTGGCGGGGCCTATGGATTATTTACTGACGATCGCGTCCGTCGTGCGGATGTTTTTCGAGATGCAGTGATTGCAGCGATTACCCCATTTCACTCGCCTTTTTATTAAGGATACAGCCAAAAACCTCTCCAGGTACGATGACCGGAGAGGTTTTTGAGGAGTAGTGCCTAACGGGCTGTGTAGTACGGGTAGATAACCAAGGCGCCCAAGATGGCGATAGCCCCAATGATCATCGCCCACGCCCCAAGCGCTCGCGAGTTGCGGCGATACGCAAGGAAGCCCAGCACCATCCCGATGGGAGCAATCACGTACGGCATGAGGAACAGAGAGAGGATCGATAATCCAAGACCTGTCATCCCAATACCGCTTGCCCCATTTTCCCGGCTGTCGTCATCTCCGACATCACGTGAGGCTCGGCGCACCGGAATCGGTTCAGCGATTTCCGCAGCCGTTTCTACATCGTCGTCTCTAACAGATGGAGGGTCACCATGCTCCTCCCTCGCCAGAACAACTCCGTCCAAACGCTCCGAAAAGTCTGTCCTCTCCCTCTCCCTGTCTGAGTCGCCAAAGTAACGCTCAGTATGGGTATACGGATCATATGCAATACGCTTTTGGTCCCTTGCTTCGTGTCGATCGAACTCAGCTTGGGTCCACGTATCTGCAGCAAATTCCGTATCGTGCATGTCGAGAGTTTCCGAAAAGCCGGTATCTTCCTTCCGCTTCGCATTCATACGTTCTTTGTGGTCCGCCATGGCATGCTCAGCCCCTTGTCCAAAGGATTTGTGGTGAAGGAAGTAGCCTTATTGTCTGCGAAAGGTGTACAATTTAATCGGGAGGCGAGAGAATGAAAACAGAGAAAGTCCTAACCTTTGGCATCGATATTGACGGTACGGTGACTTCACCCAGCAGTATTGTGCCTTTGATGAATGAATGCTTTGGAAAAGATTTACGATATGAAGACTGTTACGAGTACAATCTGGCTAATGTGTACAACATTACAGATGCTGAGTTTGAGGATTGGCTCGATCAATTCGGACACCGCTTGTATGATGAATCGCCCGTACACGGAAATGCTGACCACATCCTTCGCGAATGGCATGCAGAACATAAGCTCGTTTATATCAGCGCGCGAGATGCCAGACATCTCGATGTGACGATAAATTGGTTTTCCCGTTACCAAATCCCTTTCCATGAAGTAGATCTGGTCGGGTCACACGATAAGCTGGCTGCCGCACGCAAATGGCAAGTCGATCTCTTCTTGGAGGATCGTCTGGAGAATGCTCTGCAGCTATCAGAAGCATTGCAAATTCCTGTCCTTCTCTTCGATACACCTTATAACCAAGGTCCGCTTCCGGATCTCGTCCATCGCGTAACCTCCTGGGAAGAAGCACAGGGGAAGGTAAATCAGCTGTTTTTAGCAAAGACAATCCTCTAGGACATGTTGGCAACGAAAACAAAAAGACGTATCTGTCAAAGATACGTCTTTTTGAGCCATCGGCTGCTACTTCTTTTCTTTCGGTTTAAATGTGTGACAACAGGTCTGGGAAGAGGATTTCGCTTGATCTTGGTGCTGACTTGCGTATTCGAATTCACCAGCAAACTCTTCTTTGAATTTCGCATTCGCGTGCGCGTCAATTTCCACCATGATCATATCAGCGTTACAGTCGTTACCTTCTCCCCAGTACGCACAGTTTGCAACACTGCACTTTACTTGTGGCATGTTATTTCACCCCCTAGGGGCTATCCTTCACAACAAGCCTTACGCTTATACTTGGAATCAGCGAGGAAATTGACCTTGTCAGACCCTCGATCTGTTATTTCATCCCACTAGAAAGAGGTTGATTTCTGTCATGTCATCCTCACGAGTCATCGTCATCACAGGTGCTTCCGGCGGTCTCGGAAGGGCACTGACCCAGCTCCATCTGAAAAAAGGAGATCTGGTCATTGCTACCAGCCGCAGTGAGCATACCCTCGAAGCCTTCGCAAAGCAGCTTTCTCACCCGGACAACCTTTGCATTTATCCACTAGATGTCTCAAGCAATGAAGCTGTACGCCAATTTGCTGCTTGGGTTCACGTCCGTTTTGGTAAGTGCGACCTTCTTTACAACAACGCTGGGACTGCTGTATTCGAATCCCTTGTCCAGATGCGGTTGGAAGAGCTGGAGGAAACCCTCTTGACGAATATCGCTGGAGTCATGTACACCACGCGTGCTTTTTTGCCGATGATGCTGCAAGAAAATCGTGGTCATATTATTAATATTGCCTCATTGGCAGGTCAAGTTGCTACTGCCAAGGCTGCTGTTTATGCTGCCAGTAAAGCTGCTGTCATTCGTTTTAGCGAGGGACTTCGTCATGAGCTGGCTGACACTGGGGTACATGTCACCTGCGCTTTGCCCGGTCCCATCGACACTCCTTTTTTAGAGCGTGCTGATAAAACAGGAGCTTATCGCAGTAAAGTCAATAGCTATCTCCTGTCTCCTGAACAAACTGCCACACTCATATACAAGGCCGTAGAAAGGAAACGCCCGGAAGTAGCGATGCCTTTTCGTCTGCATGCCCTCTCTTTTCTATATAGCTTGTTACCGTACAAGGTGAAGCAATTAGTCGCCCCGCTCATCAACCGCAAGTGACGGCCCGGCGTCTAAATGCCGAAGTGCTCCAAAAGCAATCCCCCCGAAAATGATGCAAATCAGTGCCCCCGCCCCAAACAGACCCTGTACGCCCAATACGGGAATAAACAGCCCGGAAACGGCTGCCCCGAGAGGCATCCCTGTCCCCGTAATCGTTCTGATGCTGGTCATTACCCGTCCCAGCAAGGCATCCGGAACTTGTTTTTGCAGGTAGCTCCTGTACAAGATGTTGTAAGGAGAGAAGCAAAATCCGGCTAACGCCATTGCGACCATCGAGACCTCCAGTCGTGCAAAAAGAGCAAGCGGCAATGTCGTCAATCCCCATGCCACAATGATTCCTGCCAATGTGGCTCCGAGCGGAATTTTCCAGTTTATCGTGGAAAAAAACAAGGAACCTAAGAGCGCCCCAATCGCCAATGATGACCAAAGCATTCCCAAGGCAACCGATCCTCCCTGTAAATCCTGATTCGCATACAAGGGAAGAGCCACCTCAATCGGTCCATAGGACATGTTAAACAGAAAAGTAAACAGGATTAGAGCAACCATCTGTTTTTGCCCAAACACATAGCGATAGCCTGTGCGCATATCAGCCAGCAGCGAACGCAAGAACGGTCCGATGTTCCCTGTAGGAGCCGCCGCAGGACTTGCGCTTTGCGTCAATTGTTTCGGCAGTCGCGAGAAACAGATTGCACATACAAAGAAGCTAACTGCGTCAATCAAGAGGACATAAGCCTCTCCAATCAAGCTGATCAATACACCCGCCAGTGCAGGTCCAAACATGTAGACAATTTGCCACTGGCTTTCCATGACTCCATTTGCCTTGACCAAATGCTTTTTATCTGGCACCAATCTCGGCAATAGCGTCTGGGCACCGGCTGAGCTAAGTGGTGAAAGCAAGCCAGCAATCACGATCAGTACATACACCACGAAAAGCGGTACCTGATCTACCTGAAGCAGTGCAACCAGCGCAATAAAAATAAGTCCGCGTGCCACGTTGTCTACCATAATCAGTTTGCGTCGATCATATCGATCAAGCAAAACCCCAGCCAGCAAGCCTGCCAGCACCGAGGGCAGCATGTAGGCAAGAATAACTCCGCCCATCGCGACGGATGAGCCTGTCTTTTTCATAATAAACCAGGTCAAACCCATCCAGCCAAACTGGTCACCCAGACCAGATAAGAACATGCCCAGCCAATACCAGCGAAAAGAATGCTGTCGCCATAGCTCCTTCATCTGTCATCTTCCTTTTCTTTCCTTCGTTTGTTCCTTATTGTAGCTTTTATTTTATACTTTTTCAATAATTATATTTATTAAATAAAAAAGACTGCCTCGCGAAAAAAATAACCCTTTGCCAAAGTTAGCAAAGGGCTTTGTCACTCAATGTCAAGTCAGTATACATCTGCTTCTGTTTTTTCCAGTCTCCGGCGACTCCATAGCCAGACCATTCCGGCTAGGACACCAAAAACACCCAGCCAGACGGATACAGTGGCACTCCCTACCTTTTCTGCTCCATAGCCCAATATGAGACAGCTCACTGAAAAGCTGCCCATGGTAGCCATTTCTCTGATCGAAAAGACGCGGGCTAAATACGAGGGATCCGCTAATTTTTGAAGCTTGGTCACGGACAAAATCGAGGAACCAAACGATGCAAAGGAACAGAACAAGATGGCGACAGCAAGGCCCAGGATCGGCTTGATATGAAATACAGCTACAATCGAACAGCCCATTGCCACAAGCGCCCAGCCTTGTACTGCTGTCACGCCTTTTTCGCCCAAGCGAT
The DNA here is from genome assembly GCF_046535075.1 of Brevibacillus sp. SIMBA_040. Taxonomy (NCBI): domain Bacteria; kingdom Bacillati; phylum Bacillota; class Bacilli; order Caryophanales; family Paenibacillaceae; genus Brevibacillus; species Brevibacillus sp. SIMBA_040. The sequence goes on along the minus strand of NZ_JAWRXI010000007.1, from coordinate 315,390 downwards.
AGGAGCTGCGGTTAACGAGTATTCCCGCCATCACCCCTCCTAGTCCAAGCGGTATGTCCAGCAAACCAAATACGTACAGGCCTTCTCCTCGCTCGGTCAGCACATAAAACATCAGCATGATGTAATAAGCCCCGCATACCCTCTCTGCCATCTGGTACATGATGACGCGTCCAATCTCTTTTTGCTTGCTAATATAGCGAAAACCTTCCTGAAGCCTATCCAAATAACCCGCGGTCGTCTTGGTGACAGAAGCATTGGCGATTTGGGGAAGCCGCAGCAAGATGAATAGAGACGCTAAATAGCATCCTGCATCGAGCAAAAAATTGTAACGATAGGAAAACAAATAAACCAGGATAGCTGCCACACCTTGGCAGACAATAATCAAAAAGGATGTGGTTCCTTGCAAAAGCGAGTTGGCAGCGAGGCGATCCTTTTCTTCTACTGAACTGACAATGGCTACCTGCATAGCCGGTTGAAAAAAAGCGCTACATATATTGACCAAAATCAACAATAAAAAAGCTACCCATAAATACGTAACAGAGGTAATGAAGAAAAACAGACTGACCAGAATCCCGCGAAGCAAATTTACGATAATCATTACACGGCGCTTATCCCAATTTTCTACGAGCGCACCAGCAAAAAAACTGGTCAAAACATACGGCAGCATCCGAAAAACGGTTCCAGCTGCAAAGGACAGACCTGAGCCGCTCAAATCATTAAGGAGTCCCACTACAGCGATAAACGTAAACTCATTCCCAATGATGTGTATGATATGTGCCGTATACAAACGGCGAAAGATTGGATGTTGTAGCAATGACATGATTAAGCATCCTTTCACCGTTTTCTCGTATTGTAACACTTGTCAAAAAATAGTGGCAAATTGATCTTGTCAAATGGAATGTTTTATTGATACAATACGTTCAAATAAAATTGAACGTCTAAAAATAACGGACAGTTCTATCCAACTGAAACGAGGGTGATTACTTGAAACGATATCTGGTCGTGGAAACATTGGATCAACTAAAAGCCGTAAGCGATTCATTACGCATGCAAATCATCACCATGCTGGTAAAAGAAGAATACACGGGGAAGCAATTAGCTACCCATCTCTCTTTGTCAGCCTCCAAAGTCCATTATCATCTGAAAGAATTGGAGAACCACGGGTTTGTTCATGTCGTGCGTACGGAAGAGAAAAACGGGATCGTGCAAAAGTTTTACAGAGCCGTAGCCTATGATTTTAAAGTAAGTGATGATCTTCTCCCCTCCCTGCGAGAGGATACGATGCTTTTGCAGGAGTCTATGCTAAATCATCTGCGCTCTAGCATTACGCGCTTGTACAATGCCCCGGATGAATCATTCATGCAGTTCTCAGATGCCGAGGACCGTCCGCCAGCCCTTGCCATGAACTCAGAAGTGAAGGCTCCCCGCCATGAAATCAGGGAGTGGTTATCCAAATATCATGCGTTGCTAGACGAACTCGGTGAAATAGAAGATCGCTATTTACAGCGGATTGCTGCTGGGGAAGCCGAGGATACGGAAGAAAACTTTTATATGGTTGCTGTTGGATTCATGACCAATGAGCGCTTCTATGTCGCTGATGATGAATCACTTCCTGACCACTATGAAACGCTGCCTTCTGATTTCAAGCATCTGTCCAGCAAGATTGTCGTCAAAAAGAAAAAGGAGGATCAAGATGACCAGTCAAGCAGTGAATAAAACGCTCTGGCGCAACAGCTCGTTCGCCCTGCTCTGGTGCGGAACGATTCTCTCTGCAATGGCAGACGGTGCCTTTTTTATCCTGCTGTCCTGGTTTATCGTTGATATGACAGGCTCGGAAGCGATGCTTGGCACGACTCTGATCTGCATGTCCATTCCTCGCCTGCTCTTCATGCTGGCTGGGGGAGTGGCTGCGGACCGTTGGAATCGGAAATGGATCATGTTTTTATCCATCCTGGCACGGGGAATCATCCTCGCCGGCTTCAGCCTGATGTTGATGAATGAAAATAACAGCTTCCTGCCCATTTCCGCTTATGTATTGGCTGTACTTTTTGGTACGGTAGACGCCTTTTTTTGGCCCGCCCGCAGCTCCATTCTGCCTTCTCTCGTTACACGCGAACAGCTCGCCCCAGCAAACAGCTTGATGGAAATCTCCCAGCAAATCAGCATGGTTGGCGGTCCAGTCGTCTCCGCCCTGCTGATCAAGACAACCACGTATCCGGTCATGTTCCTGACTCTCGGAGTTGCCTTTTTCGTAGGCACCTTGTTTATCCTTTCTCTTCGATTGAAGCCGAGTGAACAGGAGAGCATGGAACGTGAACCTGCTGCTGCGAAAACCTCTTACTTGAAAGATATCATGGGGGGAATCCGCTTTACTTTTTCTGTTCCGATCCTTTGTATTATTTTTGTGACCTCTCTTTTCACCAACATGATGTTTTCTGGTCCCATTAACATGGGCATACCGCTTCATGTCAAGGATCTCGGGTGGGATGGCAGCTCTTATAGCTCACTTAGCATGTCTCTTGGCATCGGTACCATTGTTGGGGGTATTTTGACTGGATTATGGAAAGGGTTCCGTGGAAAATTCATCCTCCTTCCCGTTATTCTCGGTTTCATGGGTGTCGGTATGAGCTCCCTATTCTTCATGCAGCAGCTTACTTTTGGCTTGATCTCCATGTTCTTGATTGGAATGACGCTTACGATGACGAATATTCCATTAATTACGTATATCCAAACGATCGTCCCCGCCAATGTTCTTGGACGTGTCATGTCATTGCTTTCTCTCATGTCCATCGGATTTGGCCCGGTTAGCTACGCTCTCTGCTCTTATTTACTTAATGCAAAAATGGCAACCCCGGGACTTCTACTCTTTAGTGGAGGAATCATTTTTACCTGCATTGGACTTAGCCTTTTGTTCATTCCAGCTTTTCGGAAAATGGAACAGCATCCCGATTGGAAACGAACTACCGTTGAAACACCCGGAGCCAGTACGTCCCTTTCCTCCTAAAACAAGAACGCACACCTTGCAAGCAGGTTGGTTGCTTGTAGGTGCGCGTTTTCGTATTTATACGGTCGCCTGTTCTTTATTGACTGGTGATTTGATCAATTGACGTCCTCCAACGAACAACCTGATACTGGCTCCCGTCTCATCTCGAAAGAATCGAACAAACGAATCATTCTCTCCCCGTTTCCAAACAAAGCTGTCTTCTCCGACAGGTCTTAGCAGAACGCCCGTACCCAAAAGCTTCAAAACCAAACCATTTTCCTGAATCTCAACGGTTACATTCGCCCCTTCCGAAGAGCGATAAAAACCGACTAGGGACGAAAGCACCTCAGTTGACACTTCATAATCAGGATAAACAAACGGTGGAGTATTAGCAGGCTTTCCGTTAATCTCGTTCAGCAAGCCATGCATCAAATCTGCCGCAGGGCCTCCATCGACATTCATGAGAACGGCTCCCGTCAAATTGCGCTCGGGGAGGAAAAACAATTGGGCACTGACACCTTTTACAGCTCCACCATGTTCAATCAGCGTTCCACCATGGCAGTCACTTGCAATCATAAGCCCATATCCATATCCTTGATGGGGATTCATCTGAATATGAGAGAGGGTTATTTGTCTCACACTTTCTTCGGTCAGAATTCGTTTCTCTCCTACCAACCCTCCTGTGCGGAAAATCTCGGTAAACCGCAGCAAATCATGAATGGTTGATTTCAGCTTGCCTCCAGCACGCATAGTTGGTGCATCCCACCAATTTGGAGATCGGTAAACCTCACCGCCATCCGTCGCACTTTTGCGGGTAAACAAAGTCGCGACTTGTGTATCCTGAGGCAGGTCCTCGAGGAGAAAAGCACTCCGCGTCATCCCGGCAGGGTCCAAAATATTCTCTTTCACGAACTGCTCATACGAAATATCGCTCACACGCTCGATGATAACCCCAAGCAGTGCGAAGCTGTCGTTAGAATAGCTGAACTGTGTGCCTGGAGGACCAAGCAGCTCGTAATCAAGCCCTGAAATGTAGGCGACAAACTGATCTTTTGTATCAATCGCTTCCATCTTTTCTAAATCAAATTCTAAACCAGAGCTGAAGGTACCACTGTGTGGGTCGTTTTCCATACTTCTTTTCATTGCACCCATTAACGTGTCAAATGCAGGGAAGCCTGCAGTGTGCGTCATCAGATGATGAATTGTTATTTCCCGAGTGTGTGCTTCACTTGGGGTACGTAGTTCCGGAATATACTTGATGACTGGATCATGAACGGAGAGCTTACCTGTTTCTTGAAGCTGCATGATCGCGACACATGTAAACACCTTGGTTACCGAACCAATCCCAAATACGGTATCCGCAGTAACGGCCTGGGCATCATCCGTGTTATCTGTGAGACCAAACCCTTGAAAATAGCTCAGTTCTCCATTCTCTGCCAGTCCCACGGATGCTCCTATGATCTTTCCCTTTTCAAGCAGCTGCTTTGCATACTCTTCAAATGATTGGACCCATTTTGCCACGTTCCTTCTCCCCTTCACTCATTATCTATGTCTGACGGAAGGCTGTTACGAAACCTCTTGCTCTACGGTCTGAAAGTCGCTGAACGAATGGCGTATTTGCCTACTGCATTTGTATTTACCGTGTAGCCGATCCCAGGACTTTCGGGAACAGCCAGCTGTCCAGGAGCAACAAGCTCAACTCCAGGTTCTACGATGTCTTCCTCCCAATAACGACTGGAGGCAGCGGTATCTCCCGGAATGGTGAAATTAGGCAACGCGGTAATTGCGATGTTATGCGCACGTCCCACACCTGATTCGATCATCCCGCCGCACCATACAGGAATGCCCTGTGCCTGGCAGTAATCGTGAATTCGCTTGGATTCGGTCAATCCACCTACACGACCAACTTTTATATTGATAATTCCGCAGCTACCCAATTCTATCGCTTTTCGCGCATCTTCCACGTTGTGGATGCTCTCATCCAGACAAATCGGCGTGCGCAGCTCTTTTTGCAGCTTGGCATGATCGATGATGTCATCATGAGCCAGTGGCTGTTCAATCATGATCAGATTGTACTGATCCAATTCTTTCATCACGTCCAAGTGCTTCATCGTGTAAGCAGAGTTGGCATCGGCCATCAGTGGTACATCATCTCCGAAGCTTTCTCGAATCGCGCGGACAACATCTACATCGAAGCCTGGCTTGATTTTTACTTTAATTTTTTTATAGCCCTCGCCGAGATGGCGTTCTACTTTTTCAAGAACTTGTTTTACAGTTGGTTCAATTCCGATACTGATTCCTACATCGATGATCGATTTTTCACCACCGAGTGCTTTTGCCAGGGAGATTCCTTTTTGCTTGCTATATAGATCCCATACAGCACCTTCCAAAGCTGCCTTCGCCATATGATTGCGACGGATTGGCGCGAAAAGACGGTCAACATCCTCTGGTGCCTCGATTGGCGTGCTCAGAAGCTGCGGAATGAGATGCCGCTCCATCATGTGCCAGACAGTCTCTGTCGTTTCTTCATTATAGTAAGGATTCGGCATCGCTACGCTTTCTGCGTATCCAACCTCACCCTCACTATGCACACTGACAAGGATAAAGTCCTTAATACTCGTGCTACCAAAACTGGTCTCAAATCGGAAACGAAGTGGCATGTTCAGTTGCTGTAATTCAATTCGCTCTATTTTCAATGATTTTCATCCCTTCTAGGCCATACAGGTGGCACGATACGTAGTGGTTTGCATTGACAGGTGTGGCAACCGGTCTAACTTGTTTACACATCTCGACTGCATGCGGACAACGCGTGTGAAAAGCGCAGCCAGCAGGGGGCTTTGCCGGATTTGGAACATCACCAGTAAGAACGATTCGCTCCTTCTTTCGCAGCGGATTGGCTTTTGGTACAGCAGACATCAATGCCTGCGTATATGGATGCATCGGTCTGGCAAACAAATCTTTTTTGTCCGCGATCTCGACGATTCGGCCCAAATACATGACGGCAATTCGGTCGCTAATATGACGAACGACTCCTAAATCATGTGAAATGAACAAATATCCTAATCCGAGACGTTGCTGCAAATCTTGCAAAAGGTTGACAATCTGGGCTTGGATGGAAACATCAAGCGCAGAGACAGGCTCGTCGGCAACGATCAGCGAAGGCTGGACGGCTAGTGCACGGGCGATCCCGATCCGCTGACGTTGCCCACCACTGAATTCATGTGGGTAACGGCTAGCGAATTGGGAATTCAATCCCACCAAGTTCAGCAATTCCTCTACCTGCTCCAGGCGCTCTTTGGCTGAAAGGTTGGGTAACCGAACCCCGATTGCTTCCTCTAACGCTTTTTGCACGGTCATTCTTGGGTTCAACGATGCATACGGGTCTTGAAACACGATCTGCATCTGCTTGCGCAACGGTCGAAACTGGGAAGGTGATAACTTGGAAATCTCCTGACCTTCAAAATGGATGGTGCCGCCTGTTGGCTCAATCAGACGCATGATGCTTCGTCCTGTCGTCGATTTACCGCAGCCGCTCTCCCCTACCAAGCCAAGTGTTTCTCCCTTTCTCACCTCGAAGGAGACTCCGTCAACTGCCTTCACGACATCATTGCTTTTACCAAGCAGTCCTTTGTTGACCGTAAAATACGTTTTCAGGTCGTTTACTTTTAACAGCTCGCTCATACCGCCATCTCCTTGTTCTCGTACAACCAGCAACGGACAGCTTGTGAGCCTGTTGCCAGCAGTGGCGGTTTTTCATTGTGACAGCGCTCTTGGGCATGTGGGCAGCGAAAGCGAAACGCGCAGCCTTGGGTCACTTCTCCCAGCAGCGGCACACTTCCCTCGATCGGCTCCAGTCTCACACGCTCCTCCTCGTCCTCCATATCCGGTACACAACGCAGCAGTCCTGCCGTATACGGATGCAGTGGATTAGCAAACAGACTTGTGACATCTGCTTCCTCGACGATTTCACCGTAGTACATCACAAGCACACGGTCAGCCATCTCAGCCACGACACCCAAATCATGCGTGATTAAGAGGAGAGAGGTACTGCCACTTTCCTTCAGGTCGTTCATCAGCTCCAGGATTTGGGCCTGAATCGTTACGTCTAAAGCGGTCGTCGGCTCATCTGCAATCAACAAATCAGGATTACAGGCCATCGCCATCGCGATCATGACTCTTTGCTTCATCCCACCGGACAATTGGTGCGGATATTCGCGCATGATGCTCTCCGGCCTGGGCACGCCTACTTTTTTAAGCATTTCGATCGCTTTTGCCTGTCGTTCCTTTTTGGACAAATCACTATGGAGTAAATACACTTCCTCTAATTGTTTACCGATTGTATGCACAGGGTTGAGCGAGGTCATCGGCTCTTGAAAGATCATCGCGATCTCATTTCCCCGGATCGCTCGGATCGCTTTTTTATCCAGCTGATTTAGCTTGGTATCGCGAAAAGTGATGCTTCCTTCCATATTGGTCATCGCCTTCGACAAGAGGCCCATGATCGCCAGTGAAGTCACGCTTTTGCCGCAGCCGGATTCCCCTACCAGTGCGACCGTCTCCCCTTTTCGTATGTGAAAGGAGATGTTCTGCAGGGCAGGAAGCGTTCCTTTTTCTGTCTGAAACTGCACGCGCAAATCTTTTACCGCAAGCAATACATCCTGCATCGGTGGGTTGCCCTCCCTTCCTCCATTACCTTGTTTTTGGATCGAGCGCATCGCGCAATCCGTCCCCTAACAGATTAAAGCCAAGGACCACTAGCATAATGGTCATACCTGGAAAGATCGACATCCACCAAGCTTGACTCAAAAAAGACTTGCCGACAAAAACCATCGCTCCCCACTCCGGCATCGGCGGCTGAGCACCCAAGCCAAGAAAGCTCAGTGCTGCTGCTGCCAAAATACTCACACCAAACTGAATGGTGGAAAGCACGATGATCGGAGAAAGAATATTCGGTAAAATATGCTTCAGCAAGATTTTCCAGTCCCGAATGCCCAACGCTCTGACCGCCTCGATGTATTCCTTTTCACGGATGGAAAGAACCGCCGAACGAACGATCCTGACATACGAAGGAATAACGGCGATAACGACGGCGATCATGGCATTGGTCAGCCCAGGCCCCAGAACAGCAATGACGGCAATGGCGAGCAAGAGTGCTGGCAAAGACATGAGAATATCCATTCCTTGCATGATAAACATGTCAACCCGGCGATAGTATCCGGCAACGATCCCCAGCGTGACCCCGATGACTGTAGAAAGCACCACCGTGATCAAGCCCATCATCAAAGAAATACGTCCGCCGTGTAGCAATCGTGAGAAAATATCACGTCCAAAATCATCAGTACCTAGTAAATTCGTAGCACTCGGGGGGGCTAATCTGTTATCGAAATTCATTTGGTCGACGGGGTGAGGAGCGATCCATGGAGCGAGTAAGGATGCTACGATAAAAATCAGGAGAATGACGGCCCCACCCATCGCTGTTTTATTGCGGCCCAATCGTTTACCAATGATTTTCCAATACGACTCAGGACGAATTTTGTTGTTCACCATAGTCTGCCTCCTCTCCTTAGTCGTAATGGATACGCGGATCAATCAGACTGTAGATTAAATCCACGACCAGATTCGTTGTTGCAAAAATCACTGCCATGAAAAATACCATTCCTTGCACAGTTGGCATGTCTCGCTTGCCTATGGATTCAATCGCCAAACTGCCTATTCCCTGCAAGGAGAAGACTGTTTCTACTACGACTGCCCCTGCCATAAGCGAACCAAATTGCAAGCCCAGCATCGTAACGACAGGAATAATGGCATTTGGCAAGCCGTGGCTGAAAACCATTCGGATCATGGCTGCTCCTTTGGCCTCCGCCGTGCGCATGTAGTCCTGCTTAATGACCTCAAGCATGCTGGAGCGTGTCATCCGGGCAATCATTCCGGCTTCTGCCATTCCTAGCGTGATCGCAGGAAGCAGCAAAGAATGTAACCCCTCATAGCCTGAGATCGGAAATAAAGCCAGCTTATAAGCAAAGACCCAAATCAGGAACAGCGCAATCCAGAAGCCTGGTGCAGAAATCCCTACAAGGGACGAGAGAACAACCAGACGATCCACAAACGTATTTTGCTTGACTGCCGCAATCGTACCTAGCAAAATCCCGAAAATTGCCGCAATAATGACACTAAAAATAGCGAGCTGCAACGTTATTGGAAAGCGCTGTGTAATTTGCTCCCACACACTTTGACCAGTAAACAGGGAGGTACCCAGATCGCCTACCAAAAGTCTTCCTAAAAAGTGCATATATTGCTGCCACAATGGCTGGTCCAGCCCAAGCGTCGCACGCATTTGGCTGACTGCCTCCGGAGTGGCAAACTGCCCGAGAATCGTAGTAACTGGATCTCCTGGGATTAGATGCACCATGAGGAAGATGAGGACGGATACCCCTAGTAGTGTTCCTACTAGGGACAGCAGCCTCTTTAGTACGTATCGACGCATGCCATCCACCTCTTCGTTGTCTATTTATCAATCGTGATGTCGCTCAGGATCATTCCTTGGGTATACGGGTTCATTATCATCCCTTTGATCCCTCTTGTAGCCGTAACCGTTTCATTTACCCACAGTGGTACCCATGGCATTTCCTTGACCAGTATTTCCTGGGCTTCCTCGTAAATTTTGAGACGCTCCTCATCATTCATTGCTGAACGCCCTTTGTTCAAGAGTTCATCCAATTCGGGGCGGGTAAAGTACATCCGGTTAGCAGAGTTGCTCTTTTCGAACAGGAGATAAAGAATATCGGCATCATACCAGCCAAAGTACATCAAGGCCATATCATACGACTTTTTCTGGATGCGATCTTTGATAGTTGCCATTTCCTGGACCGTAATTTTCAAATGAATTCCAGCTTCTTTCAGTTGGCTCTGTAAAATCTGAACCGCACGCTGGTACGCTGGTTCCGGAGAAACAAGGATTTCGACAGTGAGTGGTTTGCCATCCTTATCCACAAGTCCATCGCCATTGGTGTCTGTCCAGCCTGCCTCTGCCATCAGCTGACGAGCTTGATTCAAATCACGGGTATACAATTGCTTTGCCTCGTTCTCAATCTTCTCACTATAACCCCAAATGGTTGAAGGAAGTGGTCCGTAAACGGGCTTTCCAAAACCGTTTAGCGCTACCTGTACCAATGGATCACGATCGACAGAGAGTGCAATTGCTTTGCGAAGACGAACGTCTGAGAAAAGCGGGTGCTGGTTATTAAAAGCGATGTATTTATGCCCGATATCCATCGTCTTATTAATTTCGACCCCTGGCAGCGACTGCAATTCCGCGACTGAATTCGCAGGGACGTCATTGAGGATATGAATCGTGCCTTTCTTGAATTCCATCATCCGTGTATCGTCGTCTTTCAAGAAACGGAACATGACATTGTCCACATGGATTGGTCCTTTGTTCTGTGCGTACTCCGGTCCCCAGTTGTAATCAGGATTTTTCTTATAGGTCACGGAAGCCCCACGCTCACGCTTCTCAAATATAACTGGACCTGTTCCAGATGGATTTTCGCCAAAGCCATCTCCCAGCTCCTTGGCTTTCTTCGCGTCGACCGGAGAAATCATGCCGCTAACGACTACACTGAGAAAAGGAGCAAACGGACTGCTGAAATAAACTTTAAAGGTAAGCTCGTCAGTCGCCTCTACCTTTTCAACCGGACCGACGATGCTCTTCACCGGAGAAACCTCCAGCAAGCGATCAAAGGATTGCTTGACTGCCTCTCCTGTTACCGGTTCACCCGAGTGGAAGCGCAGTCCCTTACGCAGGGTAAATGTCCAAACCTTTCCGTCTTCGGAAACCTCGTACTTTTCAGCCAAACCTGGGCTGATTTTTCCTTCCAGATCACGCGTGATCAGTGGCTCATATATAATTGAGTTTGCGGAAGTTACCCATGTTGACTTATGCAAATCCAGCGTATCAGGATCAACCAGAGCCGAAATCACCAAGGTGTTTCCACCCTTCGGTGCCTCCGTACCTGTTTGCCCTGGATTGGTAGATGATTGTGAAGAACATCCGGCTGCTACAACGGCTGTAGCCAGTAGCACGCTAAGCGACCCTTTCTTCCACCACTGTTTTTTCATTTCTCTTTCTCCCCCTTTTTCTGGCACAACTCAATTGTCTGTAGAATCTACGAACGGATAAATTTGGAGGCTTGCATCCTCGTACTCCTTTATCCGCTTCTGTATCTGTTCTCCATCTGCCTGAACGACGCCGCTGACCAGTATGTTGAGCATGGCGAAAATCGAAGCCATGCCTTTGATCGCAATCGGTGACGGGGCGTAAACCTTCAGCACCTGATCAGCGATCGGACCGAGCGGGGAAAGCTCATCATCGGTAATTCCCAAAATCGTAGCTCCTTTATCCTTGGCAGCTTGAGCGAAAAGAATCGTTTCGCTGATATAGCGGGGGAAGGAGAAGGCGATGACGAGCCAATCCTTGTCGATTTGCTTGATCAGATGGTTGACATCGTCGATTGGACCGTTGTAGAGACGTGCGTTTCCTCTGATGACATTCAGGTTAAAAGAAAGCCAATGAGCGGATGAATAAGAGCTTCGAAATCCGACGACGATGATTTGCTTGGCTGCCAAAATGCTGGCAACCGCCTGTTGAAGCTGTTCTTCTCGCAGCTCCCCCAAGGTCTGCCTGATATAAGCTACATCCTGTTCCATGCTAAAGGTAATCAAATCAGTGCGACCTCGTATTTCCTCAGCGGCGTTCAGGAAGCTCTTGAATGCCTTGTCCTGGGGAACTCTTTCCAAAAGAGAGCTGCGTATTTCATTTTGCAATTCGCTATACCCGGAATAGGATAGTGCGTACGATAGCCGAATAATGGTGGTTTCACTCGTTCCGCTGAGTGCCCCTACTACTTTTGCGGGATGAAGAGCCACTTCCTTTGGTTCGGCGAGAATGTATTTTGCGGCCAGCTTTTGCTGATTGGTTAGATCGGGAAAAATCTTGCGAATGCGTTCTTGTACAGTTTCCATGTGAGCTCTACTTTCTTGTGAGAATTTGATTGAATGGATCAGTTACAGGATCAAGTGGATAAATCGGTCTTTCGACTCGCTTGTATTGAAAGAAGCGGAAGTTGAGTGTAGTCAATCCAGGTGAGTCCACCGTGATGACCTTGGCACTAATCGGCTCATAGGCAGCGCGGAAATGGGTACTGGATTTTAGAGCAACAATCTTGTACTTGGTGACATCGATCCCGTGAAGCTGGAAGATTTGCTCGTCGAGAACCTGAGACTTCACGGAGCAAACGACTACATCGATTCCGTCGATTTGCAAGCGAACCGATTTTCCATAGTTCACTCGCCCGCCTTGTCCCATTGGAGTTGTCGCGATGAATTTTCCGTCTGTCAAGCATTTAACGTAAGCGTTTACAGAAATTGGTTCTCCATGCAAATGGTCCGTTTTTCCTCCGAGCTGAACCGAGATAGTAGCTCCCACTCCAGCCTGATGCGCTTGCTGCACTACCTCTGGATCGTAGATGAAGCCGAAGCACGCATTAGTCAGCTTGGCATCGAGCATGGCTTGCAGCAAATACGTTCCGTCTCCTGGTGTTCCTCCTCCAGGGTTGTCGGAGGTCTCATTGATGACGATCGGCATTCCTTCCGATTCCAAAGCGAGTGCAATCCCCTCTGCAGGAGTCGGCTTAATCAGCTCAAATTCGTCCCGTTTTTCCCAAACTAGCCTAGCGATATCTTCGCTCACTTTTTTTGCCAGGTCACGATCATTATCCGTAATCGCCAGAATGGATACGCCAAGCTCCGGGATGTCCGTATACGGGAACCCATGGATCAGAGCGCAATCGATAATGCCTGCTTCCTTTTCCCATGCCCAGCAAGCATCGTTGATATCTTTGACAGGATAATGATGGGTTGCTGATGTAGGAATGACGAGCGGTAGTCTGGTCAAATGCATGGTGGGCCTGCAATTTTCCTCAACCATTTTGCGTGCGAGGTCAATCGCCTCAATGCCTCGCTCATAGCTGTCTACATGCGGATAAAGATGGACGCTGAGGAGTGCGTCTGCTTCGCTTACCATGCGCTGTGTCATATTGGCATGCAGATCAAGCGTTGCGATCAGCGGGATTTCGTAGCCGACTTGTGCGCGAATGGCAGCCAAGAGGTCTCCCTCCAGATCATCTACCTCTTGCGCTACTCCAGCTCCGTGGAGCGAAAGACAGATTGCATCGGCCTGCCCTGCTTCTTGAATCGCGTCGAGGAGCTCTTTCTTCATCACAGCATACGCCTCTTTTGTAATCGTGCCTGATGGATAGCCAAACGTCCAAAACGTAGGCAAAAGCTCAATTCCTAATTCCTCTGCTCGATCGATCATCCCACCGAGGTAATCTCTGACTTTCCTATGGTTTCCGAGTATCTTTTCTTTATGAGACCATTCCCAGCTCTGAAACAATTCAAGCGTAGATGGTACATTGGAAAACGTGTTCGTTTCATGCGCCAAACCACCGATCATGACTCTCATCTCGTTATCCCCTCATCCCTACTTTGAAGTATAAACTTTAAATTTCGAATTTTATGAAGTCTACACCTTTGTGGACATTATATAGGCTAGTGAATCGATGTTCAACTGCTAATTCGTGAACGTTTTTTAATTTTTCTGAACTTATTTACTAAAAAATATAAAAACAGCTAACGTGGATACAGCATGGAAGAGCAATTGCTTTTTCATGAAAAATGTTACTTGTTAAATCAAGAAAAAAACCCTTCCTGTTCGAGGAAGGGCCCACGGTGTTGCTATGCTTTATTTGTTATGAGGTTTTCCATTTTGCCAGCTCGGATGGGAACTTTTCGTTTAGTACCTTGATATAGGTACCCTTCATGCCAAGTGAACGGGACTCCAGCACGCCAGCACTTGCCAGCTTGCGTAATGCGTTGACGATTACAGAGCGGGTAAGTCCGGCTTGATCTGCCAGTTGACTCGCAACAAGCAAGCCTTCGCGGGCATCGAGCTGCTCCATAATTTTTTCGATCGCAATCTGCTCACTGTAAGACAGCGAAGACAGCGCAATTTTGGCAAAGGTTTTGTCACGCACTTCGTTTTCGATTTGCTCCGTGCGTTGACGGACAATTTTCATTCCAATGACAGTCGCCCCGATTTCACCCAAGATCAAATCTTCTGTTTCAAATTGACCGTAAGCTCTCAGCAGCACAAGTGTTCCGAGACGGCTGCCTCCTGCATTGATCGGGACGATCGTCGTCATCATTTGTGGGAACAGGGAGCTGAGTTTTTTAGGAACGAGGCTATACGGGCTGCTGATTGGCTCGTTGGCTAATGTTTGCGTGACTTCGAGCAGTTTTTGATGCACACCTGCATGAAGCTGATTGGACGGACGTCCTTCGTCATTCAAGGCAATTTCCTGATTCATGCCACTTCCAAGAATGGAGCCATCCGCTGTGATGATATACACGTTGGCTGCAATCACATCGGACAAGAGCTTGGCGAGATCCTGATAGCCGACTCCGCTACCTCCCATCGTTTTTTGCAGCATCACATTAATTTTTCTCGTTTTTTCTAATAAATTCATCATAATTTCCTCCTTGGGATTCTTCATGGTCACAGTATTGTCAGAAAAATCCAGCCCTATACATGCAAATCTAAAAATTAGAAAGACACCTCATGAACAGTACATGCAGATAACTTTTTTGCACTTGTAAAATAGGTGGACGCCTGCACACAAATTGGACCGTCCGCGACTATCATGTAGGGAAATGTCCGAAAGACACGGGTTAGGAGGAGACAACATGGGTTTGTTTAACGGTGGAGGCTTCAACGGGATTGCACTGATCCTCGTATTGTTCGTGCTGCTGACAATTGTCGGTGTTGACGACTAACTTTTAGCAAACAGGACAAAGAAAGGCTGCCCGAGTATCTTTTCTCAGGCAGCCTTTCTGCGACATTATCGGATTTGCTTGCGAATGAGTTGTTCGATTGCATCAGCAATGACTGGTAGTGGCTTATTCAGATCAGCATCGTACAGCCGGAACCGAACAAAGCGTTCATCCAAATTAAACGCTTCCTCCAATCCGCCGAAGAAGCCACGTGCTCTTTTATCCAGCTCCAGCAAAACTTCCAATTCGCCTTCGCGCAAATAAAATACGGCTTCCAGCTCTTCCAGCTGTTTGCGGAATGGGCCAGTCGGACGGAATTCGAATTCTTGAACGAACGGATAGGTCCGGCCTAAATAACGATTATATTCACAATCTACTTTATATAGCTGAAACCCAAGTGATTGAATGGCATCGAGTACTTTCGCCATCAAAGGATGAGGACGTACCTCGATAAAATCAGAATCCCCTGGATCAATGGCATTTTTTATATCTAAACCGGTTCGAAGATAGACGGGCTGCCGTCCCATAGTCAGTGGAGTCTCATAAGGGAGCTGGAAAGCGAACGGAAGGACCTTGCTTTCTTTTGGCTGCAAGGAAATGCTTTCCGTTAAGCGGTATTTCACCAACGTGCACTCTTCCTTCGCCTTTTTATCGTTCACTTCACGCTCGTAATGAGTCACTACATACATGTAAATTTCGTCGATCTCCTGGGCCACGTCACCACCCGTGATGTGCACCTCTCCTTTTACCACATCTCCAGGGATAAGGGAATCCTGCTCCAGTCGCGCATCTACTTGCGACGATCCAATCCCTATGCTGGCCAACAACTTCTTGAACATCGACATCTACTCGCTTTCTCCTCGAATGTGAATACAATGGGTCACACTAGGCGTGCTCATGTAGAAATATACGAGTCGATAAAAAGAAAGTTTCGCGCAACCTTTTTCATCACATCTTCTTTTTTGACTTCAGCCGTTACAAATACGTACAACGTTTGGCTGAATACTAGCGTCTTGATCCGGACTTCTACCATTGTCCCATCCGACAGCACGTACTCGCGGCGGCGCAGCATTTCATGTAATACCTGGTGAACATTAGCGACCTGCTCTATTTTTTTGCCCTTAACCGAAGCCATATCCTTTTCCACTCGATCGACAACCTGAACCTCTATCGTCGGATGAAGCTTTTGCTCTCCGGCAACGACAGATGCCCTTACTTCTTCAATGACCAGCTCCTGCTTCTTGCGATAGACGCGTTGATTTTCTTTTAAAGACTGAATTTCTTCATACAGTTTTTTATTTTGCAGCTCCAGGCTTTTTTTGACGAGCATCATCTCTTCCATTTCTCGGCCGTACAGCATCAAAATCGTCGTTGCGCCCAGCATGATACCGACGAACAACAGAGCCACATATCTTTTCCAATGAACCACGATCATGATCGCACCTGTACCAGCCACTGCACACAAATTGTCCCAATATGTGCACCCATAAAGGCAACGACGATCATCGCCAGCTGCTTCACTACGGGCGAGAAGTTCCCGAGCAAAATTTTCTCAATTTGCAGGAACGAATCAAACGATCCACCGAGCGCTCCAACTATCCCAAAGATCTTTAGTTGATCGGCAAGCAGTTCCATCGACAATAGTGGTGGTTTGTGGGTTAAAAATGCACCTATTCCTCCACAGAGAGCTCCCCCAACAACGATGCCATAAGCAACAAAGAACGTCAGTATGACCTGTGCCATGCTGGAATCCATCCTCTCGACCTAGCTAACATATGCTTTATCCCTACGCTGCTTGTCTCGAATTTATGATGGGTACGTCCATGTCACATACCGAAAAGCCGAAGCAACAAAAAAACGGCATGCTTTTTTCCTCGCATGCCGCTTCCC
Source organism: Brevibacillus sp. SIMBA_040 (assembly GCF_046535075.1). Classification (NCBI taxonomy): domain Bacteria; kingdom Bacillati; phylum Bacillota; class Bacilli; order Caryophanales; family Paenibacillaceae; genus Brevibacillus; species Brevibacillus sp. SIMBA_040. The sequence goes on along the minus strand of NZ_JAWRXI010000007.1, from coordinate 298,631 downwards.
ATTACTGGCTTTTCCGTCCAAATTTTCGCAGTCTTTTTTGAATCCGGGGAGAATTCATTACCATGAGATCCATAAACAAGTTGACCATGTTCGGATTTCGCAATACTTGCTTGAACACTTCCGGATTTTCCTTAAACCACTGCTCATTAGCCTTGATCCAGGCTTTAAACCCGTCATTAGACTTGTAATAGTTATTTAAGCGGCGAACAGGTCGATAAGCACTCATCTTAATCTATCCCTTCGTCAAAGAATATGGAGAGGAGAAAGATGATCAATACGATCCAGATCACCACTTCAAAGCCATCTTGGTTAAAAAAACCAAAACCCTTCATGTCTGATCCCCCCTTCACCCTGCTACCAGCCCTACACGAGGCATACCGCCCATGGTACCCTTCCCTATAGGTATATGTGACAGGGCAATAGATGGATTGGACACTCGCCTGCTCAGCTCTGATTTTGTGTGTTCACCCAATTGGTGGGGTAACCCTGCCTGCAATCACTGACTAGCAGCGAAATGGCGGCGAATCTCTGCCAAAAATGTTTGGACAGCTGGTGCCAAATAACGGCTTTTCATAAATGCCAAATAAACCGTTCTCTCCAATGCTGCCGAATCGATCGTTTTTCGAACAAGATACGTATCATTTAGCTCCCCTAAATAATTTTCGGGGATGATCGTCATGCCTAAATTTTCTCTTACTAGTGTCAAGGCTGTTTCAAACCGCTCAATTTCAAATTTGATAGTTGGGGTTGCGTGCTCAAGCCCGAACGCATGTAAAATATCCTCCCTGGTCTGAAAGCCTTCTGTACTAATGATAAACGGCTCGTTTTCCAGCTCTTTTATCGTAATTGATTCGCTTTCCGCAAGTCGATGATCCTTGTGTAGCACGAGTACCAATCGCTCATGATACAAAGGGAGTGTTTCGATGTCTTCCTCATGAATGTACTGATTGGTCACTTGAAGATGCGTATGGTATTTACGCAATGATTCCTTGACTGCCTTTCCGCTCAGCACCTCGATTAGCTTGATGTTCATGGCCGGAAAATGTCCCTGATACTTGCGAATTACCTGTGGAATCCAGTACTTCACGGACTCAATAATGCCAACAGACAGCTCCCCGCTGCCAGTCAGCTTTACTTCTTCCATCTCCTTTTTGAGCACATTCATATTCGACAGGACCAGGAGTGATTTTTCGTACAAAATTTTACCAGCGTCCGTCAATTCAATTTTTCTCGTGTTTCTTTCTAGCAGAGGCGAACCTACCTCAAGCTCCAAATTTTTGATCGCATTGCTCAAAGAAGGCTGTGAAATATGCAGCTTTTGCGCGGCTTTGGAGTAGTTCAATTGATCGCAAACCGTCACAAAATATTGCAGTTGTTTAATATCCACGTACGTGTTCACCTCTGATTCATAGTATAAAGCTATTAATTTATTCAAATTATATATTAGAAATAATAAGTTCGCCATTATATAATCAGAAAACAAATCCTACTTTAAAAATTTTAGAAAGGGTGAAAAAGATGCCTACAAATGTATCAGCTGATATATGGACCGGCCGGACTGATCATACAGAAAGAAGAAGCAGCTTTCGCTATCATCAAATCGTAGAAGTCACGGACTTGGGAAACGTAGAAACGACACTCCCCCCTGCCTGTGCCATCATCGGGTTTGAATGCGAAGAAGGTGTCCGGCGAAATCAAGGCAGATTAGGTGCAGCCAAAGCTCCAAACGCAATTCGGCAAGCGCTTGCAAGCCTTCCCTGGAAGCAGGCAGCTGGAAAACGGTTGCTCGATGTAGGAAATGTACGCTGCTCTGATGAGGCACTCGAAGAAGCCCAAGAAGAATTGGGGCAAGCCATATCTACCCTCTTCGCAAATTCGCTGACTCCGATTATCTTAGGCGGCGGACATGAGACTCTGTACGGACATTATTTAGGGGTTCGCAAGCATATCGGAAAAGACGCTACACTCGGCATTATTAATATTGACGCTCACTTCGATTTGCGTTCTTATGAAAATCAGCCTTCATCAGGCACGATGTTCAGGCAAATACTAGAACAAGATCACAACAGCCACTATTTTGTACTTGGAATTCAGCGTTTTGGCAACACCCAGGAGCTGTTTGATAAAGCGGATGAGCTCGGTGCCCGTTATGTGTACGAAGAAGACATGAATGATGCTCGAATGGCTGAACTCACTGCTGAATTGAACGAATTCATGGAAAAACATGATTACGTCATGCTGACGCTTTGTACGGACGTGTTAAATGCAGCGTTTGCACCTGGAGTCAGTGCTCCATCTCCTTTTGGTTTAAGCCCGATGACAGTTCGAAGCCTCATCCGCACCGTTGCCGCTCATAAGAAAACGCTTTCTTTTGACATATGTGAAGTCAATCCAGCTTTAGACGAAAACGGAAGAACCGTAAAGTTAGGTGCTTACTTGACGAACGAAGCCATCATGGGATTTTTAGGAGGATACAGCGATGACACTAGCACTTAATCAAGTTACTACCATCTTTCTTGCCGTTGCCTTGTTAGTTTTGGGAACTGTGCTTGTACGGAAAGCAGGCTTTCTGCAAAAATTTTGTATCCCAGCTCCAGTCGTTGGAGGTCTGTTGTTTGCTATCGTCGCTACGATCCTGAAATCGACAGGTCTTATGGAAATTACACTGGATACGTCGCTGCAAAGCTTATTCATGCTTACCTTCTTCACTACGGTAGGCCTTGGTGCTAGCTTCAAGCTGATTAAACTGGGCGGGAAGCTCCTCGTTATTTACTGGATCGCCTGTGGTTTTTTGGCTTTGGCTCAAAACGTGATTGGTGTCTCCATGGCCTCCCTGTTCAATATCCATCCGTTGATTGGAATGATGGCAGGTGCGGTTTCCATGGAAGGTGGACACGGAGCGGCCGGTGCCTTTGGACAAACACTTGAAGATATGGGAATTCAATCAGCACTGTCCATTGGAATCGCGGCAGCAACCTTTGGTCTTGTAGCAGGTGGCTTGGTTGGTGGACCGACTGTGAAATATTTGATTTCCAAATACGATCTAAAGCCCACTGAAACAGAAGAAGTCGTACAGAATGTAGAGGAAAATGTGCAACCGATTACAAGCAATTCGTTCTTCACTCAAGTCCTCCTCATCACTTTCTGTATGGCACTCGGTACCTATCTGGGAGGTCTCTTCTCGGACGCAACAGGCTTTGTCCTTCCAGGATATGTTGGAGCCATGTTTGTCGCAGTGATCGCCCGCAATATCGTTGATAAAGTCAATCCAAATGCGATCGATATGAAGAGTATTAACCTGATCAGTGACGTGACGCTTGGAATCTTCCTGTCCATGGCGCTCATGAGCATCAAGCTGTGGGAAGTAGCAGACCTGGCGCTGCCTATGCTCGTGATCGTCTTCGTCCAAGTGATCTTTATCGTGTTGTTTGGCGCTTTCGTTTTGTTCCGTTTGCTTGGTAAAAACTACGATGCTGCGGTTATGGTTGCCGGCTTTACCGGACACGGTCTCGGTGCAACCCCAAATGCGATGGCGAACATGGCTGCGGTAACAGAGCGTTTTGGTCCATCTCGTAAAGCGTATTTGGTTGTTCCGATCGTAGGAGCCTTTTTGATTGATGTGTTCGCAATGCCAATCATTATTACTACGATTAACCTATTTAAGTAAATTTAAAAAATGAAAAGCCTCATCCCTTCAGCTGATTCATTATTGGTTGAAGGGATTTTTTTGTTCATTCTGCATAGAGCCTATCCCGTTCACCTCATACTACTTTAGGAAACGCTCGATGCTCGGAGAAACGTTTTTGGAAGGAGTCGGTTATGGAAGCTCACGCTCATTCCCTCTGGCGAAACAAACCGTACATGCTCTTGTTGATGATTGTTTTTTTCATGCATCTGGCCTCGTATCTGGTCATTCCTGTCTTCCCTGTATTTTTACAAAAGGTCCGTGCCCTCCACCTCTCTCAAGTAGGCTTTGTGCTCGGAGCTGGCAGTATTGCTTATCAAATTGGAAGTCTACTCGGCGGTCCGCTTTCCGATCGACTAGGCAGGCGCGCCATCATTGTACTCGGCTCCACGCTTCAAGGCAGTGCCATGCTTGGCTACCATTTCAGTCATTCATTCGGTCTGTTCCTGTTGTTTTCATCTGTTAACGGTCTGGGTCTTGGCCTGCTCGCACCAACTATCAAAGCCATGATTGCTGACGAAGTGGAATCAACACAGCGAACAGCCGCTTTTTCCTGGCGAGGCATTCTCGCGCACTCAGGGATAATCGTGGCAGGCTTGGTTATTTCGTTGCTGACCGCTTGGGGACAACAGCCTTTTTTGATTGCTGCTCTCGTCTTTGGCTTGCTGGCAGCCATCACCTGGTTTAGTTTGCCCGATGATCGCTGTGTTGGACCCGATTGTCAGCGAACGCCACTGTCTGAGTACAAAAATATTTTGACCCACCGCAGCTTCTTGCTTTTTTCAGGCATCACCTTGCTCATTTGGGCACTTTATGCCCAATTTGCTTTGATCTTGCCGCTTCGCGGAGATTACGTCCTGCGTTCTGCTACGTTAATCGGGCTGATCTGGACCATTAACTCCATCAGTGTCGTCGTCCTGCAAGGCTTTGTCTCGCGTTTTGTATTGCAACGCATCAATCCTTATATTTCACTTGCGATCGGCACGACACTGCTCGGTATAGGCCTTACTGCAATGGGCTGGGCTGAGCATTTTATCACGCTCAGCGGCGCAGCTATTTTGTTTATTTTGGGTGAAATGTTGTTCATGCCAGTTCAAGACAGTCTGGTAACGCATTTTGCCAAGGAAGAATGGCTGGGGGCTTACTTTGGCTTCTCCAACTTTGTATCGGGGATCGGTACTGCCCTCGGAACAAGTGTAGGGGGAGCGATGGTAGAGAGGCTGGGCGGTGTCGGCAGTCACTATCCCTGGATTGCCTACGGTGTCATCACGCTTTTTTTGGCCGTGATCCTTGGCTTGTTTGCCCTCTACGCGATCGCCCGCCATAAAAAGACGATCCCCTCCCAAACTCAGTCAAATGTGCGAGCTGGCAAAAAAGAAGGGGCAACCTAATAAGGAACAGTACCGAAAGAAAGGATGATCTCCATGACAAAGCAGGAAGATAACAGCCCACGTAACCACTCCCATTCAGCAAAGCGCAATCATCAGCCTAAAAATGTTCAGAATGATGCTCCTGGTTTCGGGGACAAAAAATTAGAGGGACCGAATCGTCCAGCTACCTAAGAATAGAAAAGCCATTCTGCTTTCAATCGAGAGCAAAATGGCTTTTATCTATTTGAGAGCTCGGCAGTTACGTGATCGGCACCAATTTATACGGCAGCGAAAACGATTGTAATCCGTTTAAAAATGCGTCATGTGACTTTTGATCAGGTGCAATTAATTGCAAATAGCGGGTGAAATAAAATACGATGCGGTCTTCATCTCCCGCTTTTAACCGATAATGAGAAAGCTGGGCGATATCTGTAAGGTTGTAAAAATAATCGTAGCGTTCGTCAGTAAGCTTTGCACGAAACGAGCGGCTGACTATGACATTGTTGCTGCGGTTCTCCTGACTGTTCTCTTTGGTCGCACCAAGAAAACGAAGTAGCTCCCCCGCACGTTTGGCTCCGATTTTTTCCACAAGCATACTGTCGTTGTACTCGATCACAAGCTCGGTCAGCGTGTGGCGAACTGACTGTAGCATCGCCATCAGCACCTTACGTACAGCCAGATTTTCGGTGGCGAATTGGTTGTCGAAGACGTTAAATTCGAATGATGTAGCATCTCCCTGTTGCCTGGTGTACAAAATGATTGCGTTCACATACGCCACCTCCGTTTCATTAGCGTGGCAGGATCGATTCCCATGTAGCGCGGTCCAGCTTGCGGACTACAGAGAACAACAGTCGCTTCGCTGCCTCATAATCTTTTCGGTCAATAATGGAAGCATGGCTGTGAATGTAACGGGATGGGATGCCGATGACCGCTGATGGTACGCCTTTGCCATGATATTGAACGACACCTGCGTCGGTCCCTCCTTTTGCCACGTAGAATTGGTATGGAATTTTCTCTTCCTCGCAGGTGGAAATCAAGAGTTCGCGCAGGCCAACGGGCATTACATATCCCGGGTCGTAAATACGCATCAACAGACCGCCACCCAATTTTCCGCCTTCTTCTCTGATCCCCGGTATATCGCTGGCTGGACTCGCATCCAAAGCCAGGAACAGATCCGGTTCAATCATGGCAGCAGCTGTCTTGGCTCCGCGTGCTCCTGACAATTCCTCTTGCACAGTCGCGCCCACATAAACGACATTTGGATGTCCGGGACGCTCATGCAGCTCTTTTGCCAGCTCTACGGCTAAGCTGCATCCATAGCGATTATCCCACGCTTTTGCCATGATCCGGTCTGGATTGGCCATTTCCTGTAGCGGACATACAGGGACGATCTGTTGACCGGGACGCACACCTAGCTGCTCTGCTTCTGCGCGCGAATCTACGCCGATATCGATGTACATATTACGAATATCCATCGGGCGATTCCGTTGATCATCACTGAGAACATGGGGCGGGATCGAGCTGATCACACCTTCGATGATTCCTTTATCTGACACGATCTGTACGCGTTGGGCAAGCAATACCTGCCCCCACCAACCTCCAAGTGTCTGGAAGGAAATAAAGCCTTTGTCCGAAATTCGCGATACCATGAAGCCGACTTCATCCATATGACCCGCAACCATGATTCTTGGACCGTTCTCATCGCCGCGCATGACACCGAAGATGCTTCCCAAGTTATCATAGACGATTTCATTCGTGTAATTGCTTATGTATTCCCGCATGATATCTCGAACCGGGCCTTCAAAGCCTGCTGCTCCCGGTGCTTGCGTCAATCGATTCCATACCTCTCGTTGAAACTGACTTTTCATTGTAGTCTAACCTCCTCCATCCAATCCGGATGTTTATCATCGTCTTCTATTATCGACTTACAAAGAAAGGGATGCAACAGTCTGAAAGCAGGAATGTGTTCTCTTTTCCCGAATCTGATTACAATCTATATGAGCAAGGGAACTACAGGGAGGTAGAGAACATGTCAATTACGCTCCGAAAATTAACAGAACGAAAAGAAATCGAGTTGTTAGAAGAACTGGAAGGTAGAATTTGGGACCCAAACGATGCTATCCCGTACCATATGACACTTACCATGTCCAAATTCGGTGGTCTGTTTTTAGGGGCCTTTGACGATGACCAGTTAATTGGGTTTTTATATAGCTTCCCTGGCTTTACGAACGGTGAATCGCATCTTTGCTCACACATGCTTGGTTTTTTACCGGACTATCGCAAGCGTGGATTGGGCGTACAAATGAAGTGGATGCAGCTGGACGAAGCAAAAGCGCATGGCTTTTCCAAAATTACCTGGACGTACGATCCGTTAGAGACGGTCAACGGCGTTCTCAATATCGTCAAGCTCGGGGGAATCGTTCGTACTTTCTTGCCTGACTGCTACGGTGAGTTGAATGACGATTTTAATCGTGGGCTGCCGACAGATCGCTTCCTCGTAGAGTGGTTTGTAGACAGTGGACGTGTAGCTCACCATCGCACGGGACAAGCTGTCAACGTGCACTCAGAGCGCGCTCCTGACGTTCTTGGCTACGAAATCATAGATGGTATCCCGCAGTTGACCGATATCTCACTCATCCACGACGAGCCTGTGCTCCTGCTTCCTGTCCCTGCTTACTTCCAGGATGTCAAGCGTGCTGACTTTGAGATTGCTCGCCGCTGGCGTGAGGCTACGGGCCAATTGTTCACCCACTACTTGGTACAACAAGGTTATGTCGTAACCAGCATCATGCGAGATGAAGCCATTGTCCGCTATGTACTGGAAAAGCGGACGCTAGGTGATATTCTATCCTGAGTGATATGATACAATGGGGGTTGCCCTACCCTTACATGTTTAGAAAAAAGGACGAGAACGAATGAATCAAACGGATTACGATGTCATCATTATTGGCGGCGGTCCTTCTGGCCTCATGTCCGCAATTGCTGCCTCCAGTCTGGGAGCCCGGGTATGTCTGGTGGAAAAAGGCTCCAAGCTGGGACGCAAGCTGATTATTTCTGGCGGCGGTCGCTGCAATGTGACCAATGCCAAGGAACAAGACGAGCTCATCAAGCAGATGCCTGGCAATGGTCGCTTCATGTATAGTGCGTTAGCGCAATTCGGCAACCGTGAGATCATGCGCTTTTTCGAAGATCTGGGTGTTGCCTTGAAAGAAGAGGACCGCGGACGGATGTTTCCGGTCACAGATAAAGCTGTGACAGTGGCACAGGCTCTGATTGATCTGTTAAAACGCCAAGGCGCTACTATCCTGTTAAATAGCGCCGTAAAAGAGGTGCTCTACGACGAAGAGCGCGTGACAGGCATTTGGCTGCACTCTGGTGAGAAGCTGACCTCACGATGTGTCATTATCGCTGTAGGAGGTTGCTCCGTACCACAGACGGGCTCTACTGGCGATGGCTACGCCTGGGCAAAGGCAGCGGGACATACGATTACCGACCTGTATCCCACTGAAGTCCCGCTGACAGCAAGCGATGCCTGGATCAGGGACAAATCCCTGCAAGGCCTCTCACTCAGGGATGTAGAAATGACCCTGTACGCTCCAAACGGGAAAAAGATTAACACACAGGAAGGCGATCTGATCTTTACCCATTTTGGTATTTCCGGTCCTGCTTCGCTGCGGATGGGTCACTATGTCTCTATCACACAGCGAAAGCATGGAGCCATCCCGCTCTCGCTTACAATCGATTTGATGCCTGGCAAAACCGCAGATGAAATTGCCAAGGAGAGCTGGAGTCAACTAGAAGACCAGCCGAAAAAAGCAGTGAAAAATGTACTCAAGGGCTATCTTCCAGAGCGAATGATTCCACTCTTGCTCGCTTTATCTTCCATCTCGGAGGAAACGACGCTCAGCCATTTGAAAAAGCAGGAATGGTCGCTGCTTGCCAAAACGATCAAGGCCTTTCCGCTAACCATCACGGGAACACTTTCACTCCAGGAAGCCTTTATTACAGGTGGTGGTGTCAGCGTCAAAGAGATTGATCCCAAGACGATGGGCTCCAAGCTCAAGGCAGGTCTGTACTTTGCAGGTGAAGTAATAGATGTCCATGCGCACACGGGTGGCTACAACATTACGATCGCCTTTTCATCGGGACATCTCGCTGGAACGTATAGTGCTAAAGAATCATTAGGAATTTTTTAAAAGATTTTAGGTTTAAACATGTTTCGATAGGGGAAACTACTAAGTAAGGTACTCTTTTTCCACAAGAGTGTACCAGCACCTTGCTCCCCCCTAGTTGTAAGGTGCTGGTCATGACACCTTTACTCCCTTTTATCTTCCCTAGATGGAGTGTCGCCCTGGTGAGCGGCGCTTCTTTTTTTTGCTCTTCCTCCTTATTTGATCATAAAGAAAACACCCGTTGCGACAAGCAGGCTTCAGTAGTGAAGTCCTTTCTCGCACGGGTGTTTTTTCATTTAACCAACAAATCTGTACAGATAGGCAAACCCTGCCAAAATAAACGCGAAGCCCAATATAAAAAACGTATTGGCACGCTGTTTCACACGCTTCTCATTCCCTTGGAAAAAGGTGTCCATGCGTGTTTTCCAGCGCTGGGTACGCGGTTGTAGCATAAGCACAATCCCCATAACGATTAAAAAGATGGGAAAGTACATGGGTGCTCATTCACCCCTTTTTCTTGCGGCGCAATAGCCAGCCCGACTCTTCTTCTACTGGTGCCCCTTCAACGACGAGACGAGCATCTTCAGCAAGCTGGTATGCTTCCGCAAAAGCCAGCTGTCTAAAGGACTGTTCTGCCTTGGTCAGCAGCTCGTTTACTTGGCGATTTTGACGGCGATAGCGGTTCGTGTATTGAATGGCTCCCTCCGCCAACTGACATGTGGCGATGATTCGCTCAGCCATTTTTTCGGTCTCTTCCACGAGATCATTCGCGTCCTGTACGAGTATCGCCACTTCCTCCAAATCATAGCGGTATTCATCCATAATGCTCTGTACGCGAGCGAGCGTCTGAATAATTTCTTCAAACATGTATTTCAGTTGGTCAGGAATGCCAGGGAGATAGCTGCGCTTGATTTGTTGACGGATACGCACAAGTGTATTAGAGATGCGCTCCAGCTCATCCAAGGCGTCATCCTCCGTCTCGATCACAAGCAGTTCTGGCTCCTCAACTGCTGGCGCAAACTCTTCCGGCTTGGCAGCAGGCCTTGGAATAACAAGCTCGTATTCATCTTCCTCCGCAGGCTGTTTTTCTATCACTGGCTGTGGTTCAACTGCTTTACTGTGTGGTTTTGAGCTTTCTGGTGGCGCAGCTGTTTTCTTCGACTGCTGTACTGCCTGGAGCAAGACAAGTCTTTCCGCCTCGCTCAGCTCCGTGGTGGTCATGTGCGGCTGTGCTGCATCCTCAACCGGCTGTGACCTTTTCTCTTCTACACGAGAGGTCTCCCGTTCGACGGTCTGTTCCGACTCTGTATCCCACTCAGGCAAAATCACATCTTCTGCTCTTTCTTTTGCCGAGACCTCTTGCTGCTTCGGTTCTTCAAACAATGGAGCAAGCTCGACTGGGTCATGAAGCACAATCGGCTCTTCTAGAATCGGCTTCGCTACCTCCACATCGGCAGGCGCTGTCGCAGTAGCTGCAATTTCACGCTTTGCAACGAGGCCTTCTTCTATCGTTTGGTATGTGGTGTCAATCAATACTTCAAATGCCTTTTGATGAGTAACCAATGTTTCCAGACTGCCTTCTTCCAAGGCGCTTTTGGAAGCTGAAAGAAGCTGCTTCGCCTGCAATAGAGAATTTTCCAGTGTATCCTGATTGAAATCATAACCGTCTCGGACTGCCTGATCGATTCCTTGTTCCAGCTGCTTGAACTCTTCTGGCATTTCTTTTTTCACGCGATGGACGAGGGTTGGAATCTGCTCCATCGTGCTGCTGATTTTCTCAAGCTGCTGCTGTGCTTTCAGAGTCGTGTTGTAGGCTTGCAGATCATCTCCTGCCGCTCTGGATGTTTTGATCATGCTGCGCATCGTCTCTACCTCATCAAGCGATGCTTTCAGCTCGTGAAAAGACAATCCGTATTCCAGTCGCAAATCAGACAAACGCCGCTCAATCTGCTCAACCAGCTTGCCGATTTCAGGGATGACGACTTTGTTTTCCTGTTTTGTCACTGCCACCTGTGTTGTATCTGTCTTTAGCTCACCTAGTTCCTGTTCAATCTGAGTGAGTGTTTCCCGTGCTTCATCCAGCATCCCCAAAGCGAGAGAAAAACGGAAACGGTCGCATGCTTCCTCCGCGTCCAAAATCATCATCTCAACATCGGGAATACGGTTGCGCAACAGGTTTTCCTTTTGATCCGCCAAATGATGGTAGCGCACTTCTGTTGTACCGCTGGAACGACGCATTGGCTTATCAACTTCGATCACATTGATCTTCTCTACTAACTCTTCCTTCCAATCCTCTACATCATCTACTTGGGCAAAAATGGAGCGTCGGCGAATCATCGCATAAATCAAACCGATCGATAGTCCAGCAAATACTGCTCCAATCACGTATATCCACCAAGGAATGCCGCCGAGTGCCGATGCGTCCTCCTTTGGTTCTTCTTTTGCTGTATTCGTCGTGTCAGTAGCCGCTGCTTGTCCTGATTTCCTCTCCAAACGGTTGATTTCCGCATGAATTTCCGAAATCAACGTTTGGATTCCGGTCAAATATTGCTTTTGGTTGCGGAAGGGCTCGTAGTAGGAAGTGATTTTTTCCTTGATCATCTCCTGGTTAGCCCCTTTTTCTTGCAGGCTAGGTCCAGCGTATACGCCGAGCGTCTCCGTCTCCATATTAAGAACGACCATGAGTGCATCGTCAGACAAATTATAGTTATTAAAAAGCTTGTTGGCGTAATCCTCAGGATTCTCTGCTTCTGGAGAAGTGCTCTCTACAACGACTACCTTGTAGGTTCCTGGCGTATCCTTCAGCGAAGCTTCGAATTTGGTAATGTCGTCTTTTTTCAGATATTTGTCAGAGTCCTGAACGACTTGGTCCGTTTTATCGGGAAATGGTGTGGCATAGGCCGGATTCGTATATAGCAACATGCCTGCCAAACAGAGCATGAATAGTTTTCGTTTCACTTGTTATACAACCCCTTAGCGTATTAATTCATGGGAGGGCGTAGCTGCGTGTCAACTGGAAGCAAGCAGCCTTGCAAATAACGCATTGCCGAAGCTTCCAGCCACCGAGCAAACTCCTCATCGGATGGTTCCAAATCATATACTTGGCGAACCATTTGCGGTTGCAAAAATGGATAATTCATCAGGCTTCCAAGAGCCAAAACAACCCGATCAACCGATACGGACAAAAAATCGCCAGAAGCAATTCCGCCCTCGATTACCTGCGAAAGACCATGCTTCCAACGACTAATATACAGCGTCAGTACTTCACGTGCCAGCATAGACTCGACACTCAGCTCTCTTTGTATAAACCTCGTGATCGCCGCATGCTCTGTTTGAAAGCTCACATAGAGATGAACCATTTGTTCCAGCTGTTGGTAGGAAGACGCACTCTTTTGCTCCTCTACCAATTCTTCGACGCGCCTAAATAAAGTCTCGAAATAGGAGGCTATCAAGGTTTCCAGCACACCCTGTTTCCCATGAAAATGATAGGAAATTAATGCGGAGTTTACCTGAGCCTCCTCGGCAATATGTCGAACAGACGTTCCTTTGTAGCCATGTATGTCAAACAGCTTCGCGGCTGCAGACAGAATACGTAATTTAGTTTGATCCATTGCCTTTCTTTTCCTCCTGTTCCGATTTTAAGAAAACGGACCAGACACCAAGGCCAGTCAGGCATCTTTCCCATTGTACAGATTGTTCGACGTAAAAAGATAGTCCTGTTGTATGTTCGACAAAGTTTTCTAGTATTCCTCCTATCTATTGAGGCGCTATGATAAAAATACCTCTACCGAGGACTTTTCATAAAAGCGGAGGTGAGTCCTTGCGCAAAATCTGGCTGCCGCTCACATTGTTTCTTATCCTCTTCCATTTTTCGCAAGGCACGGCGCTCATCCACAACTTGACCTCTTCTGCACCTGCTGTCCAAAGTTATTACGTAGATCGACTCCAAGTTGTTACGTACAATATTCGCGGCTGCAGGGATGATCAGGGATACGCCGACCCCAAAAAGGTTGTGGCTGCCCTCCGCCCGCTTTCGGCAGATATCATCGCATTGCAGGAGGTGGACAATACCCTTCCGCGCTCATCGTTTACCAATCAGGTCGCCGCCATAGCAGCGAGCTTGCACATGAATTATGCCTATGCCCCGTCCATCAATTTTCTTTTCGGCACGTACGGCAATGCTGTACTTAGTAAATATCCGATCCTGCATGCAGCTTCTACCCCGTTGCCAGCAACATGGGAGCCTCGCAGTCTGCTTGATGTGAGTGTGGATTGGTACGGAACACCCCTGCATGTATACACAACGCATTTGGGCGTAAAAGCGTCTGAACATCCCGAACAAATCCAATCGCTCTACACTTATTTGCAAAAAAAATCTGGAGATACTGGCGTATTGCTCGGTGATTTTAATATGTATGCGGACAATTCCTTGCTGGATTCGGTGCGTAGCCTGCTCCAAGATCCCTTGTTTGAGCAGCATGTCGTGCTCGGCACCTTAAGAAGCAAGCAATCACTCAAGGAGCTGGATCGTATCTTCCTTTCGCATGACCTGCAATTTCTCCAGGCAACCGCGCCTCCTATGGGACCGTCTGATCATTATCCTGTCCTCATGGAAATTGCCAAGCGTTCAGCCCCATGAGAAAATCTGGCTACGCCATGTCGTAATATCTTATCTGAGAAAAAGACGCTTGCTTTCCGCTGAATGAAAGGAAAGTGAGCGTCTTTTCTCGTTAACCTTCTGTCGTTGCTTCAGCAGGAGTGGGCAGCGGTTGTACTCGTCCATAGTTTTGCAGGTACGTCTCCACTTGCGAATGCTCGTGAACACGCTGATTGTTCAAATCATACACAGAGCGAATTGACATCGTCAAATTCGTCGGGAGCATGCTAGTTTTATTGTAGTAGATCGTGTATTCCGCTTCCAGATCCATTTGATCTACAATTTCGTTTACATCCGGATTCGCTTTGGATTGGATAGCTGGTCCAGCCTGTTTGGCATGCGTTCTTTGCCAAGCTCCTCCAGAAAGAGCCATTGCCAGCTTTAGTTTGGGCTTATGCATGAAGTCAGATGTAGACTGGATACTAGTCCCGGAAGCTGTCTGCTCTCTCATCTGCGTAGCCAGCCAGCTCTTCAGCTTTGCTGAATCAAGTGTAACCCGGATGGCTTCCAAGTCATCATTCGGATTTTCATCAGGCAAAGTCCGAACATCTCTCTTCATATCATCCATTTGCTGAAACGAAAAAACCGGACTCCAGTTATTCATTTCCTGCTGCAGGGCCACATCTTTTTTTGCTACGTTTTTCCAATCCTGGTTATCGCCCTCTTTGGCGTACAGCTTATCTCCCTGATGCAAGAGGGACAGTGTGTCGATCCGCTTCTCATCAGGAACCGATAGCTTTACCTTCATATACACGGCATCGCCATCTTTTCTTCCCGAAAAATTGACCATGTTGGCATTGGAGCTGTTTGCCGTCAATAGCTTCGTGCGGCCATAAAATGCGTAGGACTGCTGCTGCGAAAAATGATCGCGTATTTGATCGTAGGCAGAACCTGCATTTTGCTTGACTCCCATCTGATTGCAGCCAACCAGTGCTGTACAAAGCAGTGTCATCATACAAAGCGTCCAGCGCTTGCGCATAGTTGCCCCTCCTTCCGCGTGTTTCGGCAAACCCTGTTGGGTACCTCCAAGGCGGTCTCGTCCCCCTTATCGTTTCCGGGGAAGAAGGGGCTTATTCTGCTGGCTGGTCGGCTTATATGACTCACCTACAAGTAGTAATACACAATGCCGTTTTGCTCGCGGACCTCAACCTGGTGAAGAATGGTCAAGAGATCGATGTGACCAAGGGTTTCCGAAAGGGTTAGCGGCAGTTCTTTTTCATACAGAGTGGGAAAGAGCAATGCGGTAAGCTCATAGGCTGATTTTTCACCATCGGCTAGCATGCGGCGCAGTGTATCCGTCCGCTCCCAGTTTTTTTGCAAGCGCGTGAGCACCAGCTCCCGATGATTGGCGACCGGCTCTCCATGACCAGACAGCACGAGATCAATCTCCTGATCTGCACACATCTGCAAAGCAGTTCGGTATTGGACCAGCGTTAACGGGCGGGCCTCTGAACGATCACGCGGTGGCTCGATAAAGGCATTTGAAGAAATGTGCTTTATAATATGGTCTCCGCCGATCATGACACGGTCTTTTTCTCGATACAAGGAAAGATGGCTTTGACTGTGACCAGGCGTGTACAGTACCTTCCAGTCAGTCAAATGAGGGACTACCTGCTCATGCTTTAGCAATCCGTCAATTTGGCTAGGCTCCGAGAAGGTTTTCATGAGTTGATGAAATTTTTGAATGATGATCAGCTTCTCTTCTGGGACACCGGCTTTTTTGTACAGCTCTGTAAAAAAGCGATCGTGAAAAGCGATGAAGTCTTCATCCTGCTCTACGTAAGGAGCAGCCTGTGGATGTGCAAGTGTCGTTGCGCCAGAGACTTGTCTGACTTTTTCCAGCAAGCCGCAATGATCCACGTGATGGTGTGTCAAAACTACCTGCTCAATGTCCTCCACGCTGTGACCGATGGAAGCTAAACCTGTCGTAAGTGCCTGCCACGCAGCCTCTATTAGCGGACCGACATCCACTAACGTCAGCTTCTCTCCTTTTACCACATACACATTGACTGGCCCCACATTAAACGGGGTTGGTATCTCCAGACAAAATACATCCGGGGCCATTTCTGTCACGCTCTCGTTGCTTCGACCTGCTGTCATCTATTTATCACCCAACCTTCTCTTCACTATTTTTCCAGTGCCTGCTAAAAAAGAGAAAAGAGCCACTGTTTTGGCTCTATGCTAACACAACTTGATTTCTCCCTGAATTTTTCGCTTCGTACAAGGCCACATCCGCCTGATGGAACAAAGCTTCTACGCTAAGATTTACGTCGAGCTCCTTATTCCATTTGGCGAGGCCGCACGAGATCGTCACTCGCGGAGATGTTTGCAGCTCTACGCACTCCCGAATTCGCTCGGCGACGGTATGTGCCATAGCCTTGTCCACTCGCGGCAAATAAACTGCAAGCTCCTCTCCACCCCAGCGCGCGGCAATATCCGTGTCGCGGATACTGTGCCGTATAAGATCGGATACCTGAATCAATACTTCATCGCCAACCTGGTGGCCAAACGTGTCATTCACCGTCTTGAAGAAATCAATATCAATCAGGATCAGTGAGCCGTACGGGTCCTTTTCCAGCGAGGACCTGACTCTTTCGTTCAGATGCCTGCGCGTGAACAGCCCTGTTAGGTTGTCCGTAATCACCATGCGCTCCATTTCGTTATGCAGCACAGCATTGGTCATCGCCAGACTCGCATGTTGTCCGAATATCTCGAGGAGCTTGTAGTCGTCAAAACTAAAAAAATGATAGCGTGAATCAGCGACTAAAAGGACTCCACTGACTTCTCCCTCGACAACTAGCGGTACGCCCATCAGCGAAGAACAAGGCATCAGTGAAAACGGTAGCGGTCCAGTACCTGGCTGCGCCAAAAGCAATGCCTGTTTGTTCAAGAGTATTTCCTGAAATGGCTTTTCTGAGGCCTGAATACTCATGCCATTATACGCAGGAATCGAAGACGAAAGGACCTGAAAATTGTCTTCCCCGGGCGTCTTGTTTAAGATCGCACAAAATTCTGCATCAAACGTAGCCCGCATCATGGTGGTCACAAAGTCCAAAATCTCCTTTAAATTGAGACTTCGGTTCAACTGCCTCGCCATTTCGTTGATCAATCGTAGCTCACGGATCAAATTACGTGATTGCTGGTATAGTTGTGCATTTTCAAATGCAGTCCCAGCCGTATCAGCCAAAATCGCGATGTAGTTTGTTTCGTGCTGACTCAAGGAAACCAGCTGATCCGATGTAACCTGCAGCACTCCGTATATTCCTTGCTTGCCGAGAAGTGGCGCTGCGATCACCGTCACCTGCTGATCGCCTTGCTCGATTTCATCAACAACCAGCCTGCCTTCCAAATATGCCTTGGTACTAGTCGATGGCTCCTCCTCATGAAAGGAAAGCTGTTTCACCGGAGTAGTTGCATTCGGTTCCACCGTCAGGAACAGCTCCACGGATAAGTAAGGATACAAAATCGGGATGCTGGTCACGATCTCGTGTAGAACATCGTTCACATCAATCGATGCCTGAATCTTGGACATCAGTTGGTACAAGAGGTCCTTTTTGCTCGCTTCCCGGCGCAGTTCGTCAGACATCATCGCTCGCCAAAGGGCACAACTCGCTTTGCCCGCTACCTCTTGCAAAAACGCAACATCCCGTTCATCATACTTGTAATCGTGCTCGTCCGGAGAAAGATGTAAAAATAGTGCGTATAGCGGACTATCGTTGAAGCTGATCGGAACGACAACAATCCGATTATTGTCCAGTACGGCAGGCGTGACCGGATTAGTACCGAAACGGGATACCAAATGGGTAATTTGGATCAGTCCATAATCTACTTCTTGTGTTGTGACAAACTCTTGGGGAATCAACAAGCCATTTTCCGATAGCTTTACTGCCGAGCAATAGCCCTTTTGAATAATTTCACTGATCTGGCCCGTCAAGCTTTCTAGTAATTCTCGCGTGGTGTCATGCAAGGTCAAATCCATGACGATTTGACTAGTAACATGCTGGATGTATGCGTCATATCCCATTCGGATCAACGGCTCCAGCCCACGCATGTACGAGGTAAGGTCGAAATCAATTTCCGCCCGGGGAGTTACCATCCCAACCACTGCACGTATCTCACCGTCCTGCTCGTGCAGAGGAAATGCTCCGTAGACAAGTGAATCCTCACTACTGACCTTCACTACGATCTGACTCGTGCTGATTGTTTCCATTACGAAGTCATTCAACTCCCCGATTGGCGGAGAATCTTTTCGCAGTTCAAGCTCTTGAGGGTTCCATGATTGACCAACCTGCATCTCTATGATGTTAATGACACGGCCCCCGGAATCTGTCAAGAAAAGGATGCCTGGGCGCTTTTCCGGCCAAGATTGCAAAATAAAATGGGCCGTGTAGGAAAAGACTGTCTCTAACTTCCCCAACATTTTACTTGACACGAGAAACTCCCTCTCTCAGCATTTTCTCAACGTGTAAAAAACGGTTAGCACCTTCACCCGTATGAAAGCATTTTGCTTAGGTCCTTCTGGAATTAAGATTCCAAATGGTCTGTATCATTCACTTGCAAAACATTCCAAAAATCTGTAAAGCAAAATTTGGTTATCCCGGTATTGTCTATACGAGTAATCCCAGTTCCTTGCTCCCCTGATGTTACAAAATGTAAAAAGCTGTTGATAAGCCCGCCGTGAGATACAACGACAATTGTCTCGTTCGGATGAGCTTTCGCCAGCTCCGTTAATGCAGTTACAGCTCGTTTTTGCATACACTCAAACGTTTCAATTCCGCAAGCTGCTTCATCTTGGTTTTCAAAACGAGCACGAATCTCCTCGTAGGTTAGCCCCTCCCACTGACCATAGCAGCGCTCACGCAAGGTTGGGAGTGTGGATACAGTAAAATCGAAGTTTTGGGCAATCCTCGATGCAGTTTCACGTGCGCGGCTTAAATCACTCGAGTAGACAGCGTGAACCGATTCGCCCCGAAAACGACGAGCCACCTGTTCTGCCTGACGCAATCCCAGCTCATTTAAGTCAATATCGCTGTGCCCTTGTATGCGCCGGATCTGATTCCACTCTGTTTCTCCATGGCGAATGAGATACATGATGGTTTCCAAGACGACAAATCTCCTTTTATAGCAAACTGTGGATAGTACTCTTTATTATATAAGAAGCATGTTCACAATTCTAGATTGATCAATAAAACATTTGGTACAAAATTCCTATATCATCCATCGCTTTTACCAATGCCCGGACACATTTTTCCTGAAATGGATGAAACGAATGGAAACTTTTACTCGTCAGAGGTGATAAGTGAAAGATACTGACATCGTTGGAGGGGTCCACATGAAGCCATGGTTTATTCGATCAAGCTCCGTTTTATTAACCGCAAGTCTTTTGTTACCGATTGCACACGCACAGGCACAAACGCCTTCTACTTCAGTCAGCAAAATGGCATCTGGCAGTACACAAGGCAACAACACCGTTTTCGCTGCTGCCAGCAAAGTTAAGCTAACAAAGGAGGCCGCGCTCTCCATCGCCAGCAAGCTTGTTCCAACTAGCGGGCTGGAACTGAGCAATGTCTCTTTGCGCTCATCCGATTCCTGGCGTACATTTCCAGAATGGTCGTTTAGCTGGGTCAAAAAAGAAGCGAACAGCCAGGATATCAATCTCTCCTATAGCGTCAGTATTCACGCCGACACTGGTGAGTTAACTAGCTATTCCCGCTATGATCGCACAGATTCCAGTCTTCCTTATGCAAAACGAATCTCTTATCAACAAGCAAAAGGCTTTGCTGAGAATTTTCTCGCGAAGTACAACGCAGGCAAAGCTGATGAGACACGCCTGTATTTACGTGAGATGCCAGAGCCTAAAACACCATTGAACAATGATTTCTCCTACACGTTCCGCTTCGTTCGAGTCGTCAATGACGTCCTGTTCCCGGATAACGGCATTGACATCTCGGTTAACGGTGCTGGAACCGTTACGAATTACTCGCTTTCCTGGAATGACGTAAATTTTGAAAAGGCGACCAATACCATTTCTGAAGAAGAAGCGGAAAAGAAGCTGTTCGGTCTGGCAAAGGCCAGCCTCTCTTATCAGTTGTCGTGGGAGCGCACAGGTGCGGACCGCAATAAGCCGATTTTAGGCTACATGAACCCCTTTACGTTTTATGTGGATGCCGTGGATGGAAAAGCTCTGGGCCCATCTCTTTCACCTCGCAGCTCCACCACTGATCCGATCCCGGTCAGCACCAAGAAGCTGCCAGCGCGTCATTCGGGCAAAGCCCTTTCCCAGGATGAAGCTGTCAACATGGCAACGAATTTGTTTGATCTAAATGGCTACAAGCTGAGATCCAGCAATTACAGTGAGACCGATTATCGCGGCAACCGTCCTGTCTGGAACCTGGAATTCATGAGCGAGAGCAAATCGGACGTCCGCTACGCTTACGTATCCATCGACGCGGAAACAGGTGATATTTATTCCTATAACAAGGACCTTCCGATGGTAAAAGAGAAAGACAGCGAGAAGTCCGCGAAGAAGCAAAACCCTGAGAAGCTCAAGGAAAAGGCGATGGAATCGATCCGCAAATGGACGCCGACCTCTGCAAACGTGTTGTTCTTGAACGACAATAACCCTGGTGATGAGCAAATTTACAATTCAGATCGTTATCACATCAGCTTTACCAGATATATTGGCGATATTATGGCTGCAAGCGGTTCTGCGTTCTTCTCTTTTGATACCGAGTCGGGCGAAATCTTGTCTTACAGTACCGAGAGTGGAAGCGAGTCTTACCCAGAGCAGCCACCGAAGCATATCTCTGCCGAAGAAGCTGTCGACGCCTGGTCGAAGGAAGCGGAGGTTGAGGCTGTTTACATGCTGACTCCTTTCACTCCGGAAGAACAACAGAAAATACAGCAACAGTCGTCCTATACTCCGAAACGGTCTGCAAAGCTAGTGTACCGTGCGACTACGACTCCTATGGATCAGCCGTATTTTCTGGACGCGACCACAGGTGAATGGCGTTCCCTCGCATCTGGCAAAACCCTAAGCTTGCACCGTGCTGCACCTGAGGATTTAAAAGGACATCCTGCCGAAAAAGAACTGATGCTGATGTACGAATATGATGCACTCTCTCTGGAAGATGGAAAAATCATGCCGCAACAGCAAATTACGCGTGGTGAAATGATCGAAATGCTGATGATCAGTCTCAATCAAGGACGCCATTATCCGATGTACGCAGCAGACCGAAAAGCTACGTATAGTGATGTTGCCAACGGTTCCCGCTACTTCTCTGCTGTTGAGTCAGCGGTCGATCGCGGGCTGCTCGACAAAAATGCGTCCAAGTTAAATCCAGATGAAGCCATCAATCGGGAAGAGCTGGCTGATATGATTGTACGCGCTCTTGGTTACAGCAAGCTTGCCGACTACTCCGGCATGTTCCAATCCCAGCTCACTGACATTGCGGGTACAAAGCATCTCGGATCTATCGTCATCGCAACCACTTTAGGTATCGTTCCGACAGAAAAACAAATGTTCCAGCCACAAGCTAAAGTGTCGCGCGCTGACGCTGCCATCACCTTTACTCGCTTCCTCGAAAAACGAGGCGAGCAGGATACACAGCCTATCGTTTTCCGCGACTAAGAAGCTCGGTAAAAAAAGCCATCCAAGCCACTGCTGGCAATGGATGGCCCTTTCTTTTTGCTTGACTTACAGATGCCTATCCGAGTATTATTGATTGTATGTGTACAGGGTAGCATTGATTGTAGGTAAAAACGGAAGGAATCATCCTCTTAGTTCCCTCCCTTTCAGGCAGCGGCTGAACTACCTGTGAGGAGCACGATGCGGAAACGCTACCGTCTGAAGTTCGTGTAGATAAAGTAGGAACTAACCTGCCGGAAGTAAACACCTGCGAATCCATATTAAAGGAGAATGAAATTATGTCACGTTACACAGGACCTCGTCACAAACTGGCCCGTCGTCTGGGTATCTCTCTCGATGGTACAGGAAAAGACATCAAACGCAACTATCCTCCTGGTCAACACGGTCAAAACAACCGTCGTAAACTGAGCGAGTATGGTCTCCAGTTGCAAGAAAAGCAAAAGCTGCGCCACATGTTTGGCCTTAACGAAAAACAATTCCGTCGCACTTTCGACCATGCTAACAAAATGGCTGGCGTAGTGGGCGAAAACTTCATGAAATTGCTGGAATCCCGCCTGGATAACGTAGTTTACCGTATGGGCTTTGCACCAACTCGCCCTGCTGCTCGTCAGCTGGTAAACCATGGTCACTTCCTGGTAAACGGCAAAAAAGTGAACATCCCATCCTACCGTGTACAACCGGGTGATGTGATCACGATTCGTGAAAAGTCCCGTGGTCTGCAATTGATCAAGGACTCCCTGGAAAGCCGCAATTTCCTGCCGAACTACATCACATTCAACGATGCTGCAGCTGAAGGTACTTTCACTCGTCTCCCAGACCGTGAAGAAATGCCAGCTGAAATCAACGAAGTTCTGATCGTTGAGTTCTACAGCCGTTAATCGTTTGAGGATTAAAAGAGTAGCGCCGCTCATCGGCCTACTCTTTTTTGTTTTTTACCTCACTCCTCTCCTCGCACAAACCAATCCTCATTCGACTTTTTTTGCCAACTTCCGCCTTTCAGACGATCTCTTTTAGGGAGCATCCTATTTTTCATCGTTATAGTGACAAAATCGCTATTCATGCATACAAACTTGGATCTGTCAACTTCCCAGCTTCTATCCCTACAGGTTCCTCGTATGGTATAATCAGGGGGTATGCTAGGGGGTCGTAATAATATGTCGAATAACCACACATCTTCCTCTGAACCGCCAAAGAAAAAACGCAGACGCAGCCGTGGAAGGACGATTTGGATCATCGTTCAGCTGCTATTTCTGCTTGGGCTAATGGGAGCCGCGGCGGCCGGGGGAATCGTGACAGGTTATGTTGCCTCGCTCGTAAAGGACGAGCCTGTTCGCAACAAAGCGGAGTTGGAAAACAAGATTTTCACGAACTACCTTACCGGATTCGCCTACTACAATGACGGCACTCTTATCGGGCAATTACGCGCCGAAGAGGGCGATCGGCGGTTGGTGAAAAAAGCAGATGTTTCGCCCTATTTGATTAATGCCATCATCGCAACCGAGGACAAAAATTTCTACCACCATAACGGGATAGCATTTCAATCTACGCTACGCGGGGCGATCCAGGAATTTACCAATCAACCAGTCGTAACTGGTGGTAGTACGATCACACAGCAGCTAGTAAAAAATACGATTCTCTCCGCCGAAGTAAGCCATACCCGTAAAGTACGGGAAATCTTCAGTGCGATGCGGATCGAGCGCATGTTTTCCAAAGACCAGATTCTAGAAGCCTACATGAACGAAATCTACTTTGGGAAAAACGCCAATGGCTCCAACGTTTACGGCGTTCAGGCAGCAGCAAAAGGGATCTTTGGAAAAGATGTTAAAGAGCTGAATCTCAGCGAAGGATCTTATCTGGCAGGCATGATTCAAAATCCGGGCGCCTACACTCCTTTTGGCAATGAAAGCTATACGCGAGGCAAGGAACGCCAAAAAATGGTATTGGACCGCATGCTGGAAAATGGTTACATCACCCAAAACCAATACGATGCAGCCTACAAAACAGATTTAAAAGCGCAATTGGCCAAACCAACTCAACAGGCATACCGTGAAGTTCCGTTTTTGATGATGGAAATTGAAGAACGCGCCGCTAGACAGTTAGTTGACGCCGACCTCAAGGAAAAAGGTCGTGACAAATCAACAATCGGACGTAATGAGTACCGTCAATTGATTGAAGAAAAACGACGCGACCTCCTGCGAAAAGGCTACAAGGTCCATACAACGATTAACAAGAACGTGTATGATATCATGCAGAAAATCGCAGCTGATCCGAACAACTTCGGAAAAAATCGTTCGTATACGATCCGCCGCTCAAACGGCAAAACGGAGAAAATCGAGAATGCCCTAGAAGAAGTCGGCGCTATGCTGATCCATAACAAAACGGGTGCGATTCTCGGAATGATCGGTGGGCGTGACTTTAAAGTTGAACAGACGAACCATGCTACTGCTCCACGTCAGCCTGGTTCGGCGATGAAGCCGCTCGCTGCTTATGCCCCGGCATTTGAGCTCGGCATTTTGCAGCCAGCCTCTCCACTCGATGACTCACCAGTGCTGCTCGCAGATGGCCAAAACGGCTCTCACCTGCCGAAGAACTGGAATAACAAATGGCAAGGAATCATGAGTGCACGTGAAGCGTTGCGGATGTCATGGAACATCCCGGCAATCAAGACTTACCTCAAGGTTGGCATACCGACAGCACTTGAATACGTTAAGAAAATGGGAATTACCACCTTGGTTGATGCAGACAACTACGCTGCCACGGGAGTAATCGGCGGACTTACATACGGTACGACCGCTGAGGAAATCACAAATGCCTATGCTACCTTTGCAAATAATGGCTCTTTTGTGGATGCCTACCTCATTGACCGTATCGAGGATAGTCAAGGGACTGTCATTTACCGTCACGAATCTCAGCCTGTACAAGTTTACAGCGAGCAAACCTCTTACCTGATCACTGACATGATGCGCTCCGTCGTGAATGCAGGTACAGGTACACATATTCGCAAATATGTACCTCGTAAAGTAGATGTAGCAGGTAAAACCGGTACAACCAATAACAGTAACGACCTCTGGTTTGTCGGCTATACTCCTGAGCTGTCAATGGGTGTTTGGGTTGGCTTCGACGAACCGTATCCGATGCCAGATGCAGACAAGTACGTGCCCATGGTGGTATGGGGCAAGGTCATGAAGGAAATTATCGAGAAGCAGCCAGAGCTCTCTCCACCTGATGCTACCTTTAAAAAACCGGAAGGAATCGTAAGTGCAACCGTCGACTCGAAGTCCGGTTTGCTGCCAAGCGAGCTTTCCAGAGAAGCAGGCCACACCATTACCGACATATTCAATCGCCGCTTTGTTCCTTCGAAAGTAGATGACTCCCATCAAAAAGCGCGCTTGATTACGTATAATGGCGAGAGATACTTGGCCAAAGAAGGAACACCTGATGATTTTGTATCAGAAGGCGTCTTCTTCCGTTCACCTGATCCGCTCCCAACCAAGGAGCAAATCCAGGCGAAGAACTCTAAAGTGGCTGTCCAACCGCCAGACTGGGAGCAGCGACTTCCTGATCGCGAGGATCCACGTACAGAAGTAGCGGGAGCCCCTTCTGCTCCGAGTGGACTTACTGCCAATAACAATGGCAAACAGGTCGTTCTGAGCTGGCAATCTGCCAAGGAAGCTGACCTGCTTGGCTATCGCATCTATCGCGCGGACGGTCAAAACGGATTTGTTCACGTCTCCACTGTGAAGGATCCTTCTGTATTAACGTTTGATGCAGGTGCAGGCGGTAATTTCGGTTACTATGTCACTTCTGTTGATATTTCCGGAAATGAATCTCAGCCTTCTGAGATCGCTTCGGTCGGCTCGGGCTCGCATATATGGGAGCTTCCAGATCCAAATGCCGGCACTGAAAATCCAGATGGAAATGGAATATCTAATCCTGGTACAAACAGTGGACAAACAAATCCACCAGATATGACTACGCCACCTGATGGTCAAGAGGGCAATGGATCAAATACGTCCAATGCAGTTCCTCCTACTGCTCCTAAATCGTTGTCTATCAAGGCCAATGGCGGTAGTCTGAAGCTGCAATGGAAAGAAAATAAAGCGGCTGACCAAGTGATTGCCTACAACATATATTTCAGTCCAGACGCTGCCAGTGGCTATCTGCTTCTCGACACAGTATCGGCTACGAGCTACACCCATCCAACAAACGTAACAAACGGTACCTACTACGTCACTGCAGTCAATAGTTACGGAGAATCGTCACAATCCAACAGCGTATCCGCGACACCATAGAATAAACTTACAGCAAGAACTCACAGAGATGGTTATCACGCCATCTCTGTTTTTTACACAAAAGGCTAAAACAGGAGGTACGAATGGACCACGTCAAGCGCTATTATTCCACGAGAATGACTGTGAATGGAAAAGAACTGTTCATTGAAGGTCCCATTTCTGGAAGCGATCTGGCAGCATTGCGGTTTGACGAGGGGCTCAAGGCTTTTCGTGTTCCAGAACAACAGCACGAGGCCCTCATCGAAATTGCTGATCTCCCTGAGGGCAGGATCATTGTTGCCCGCGATGGCAATCTCGTTCTCGGCTATGTCACCTTTCTCCATCCGGACCCACTCGAGCGCTGGTCGCAGGCAAAGCTTCCGGATCTCCTAGAGCTAGGCGCAATCGAAATCTGCCAATCCGTAAGAGCTGGCGGTGTGGCAAAAAAACTTCTTGAGGTCTCCTTTTCTGATGATGCCATGGAAGACTACATCGTGATTGCAACCGAATATTATTGGCACTGGGATCTGAATGGGACTGGCCTGGACGTGTGGCAATACCGAAAAGTAATGGAAAAGGTGATGGGCAGTGTCGGTATGAGCTGGGTAGCCACAGACGATCCCGAAATATGCTCCCACCCCGCCAATTGCTTGATGGCCAGAATCGGCAGCCGCGTCCCTCCAGAAACCGTTGTGGCGTTTGACGCCATTCGCTTTCAAAATCGGTTTCTGTACTAATTCTGTCGTCCTCTCTAGGAAAAAAGGAGGTCTCTCTCATGCGCGTAGAAGATATCATGCGAAAAACGGTGATCACCGTAAATCCCACGACCCCGATCGGGGAAGCATTACTCCTGCTTAGAGCCAACAGAATCCGGCACCTACCAGTTATCGAGAGAGACATTCTTGTCGGCATCGTCTCTGACCGTGACCTGAGGGATGCCTTGCCTTCTCGTCTCATCACTCACGATGATGACGAAACGGTCCTGCAAAAACCGGTAGCGGACATCATGAAAAAGCATGTCATCACCGCTCACCCGCTTGATTTTATCGAAGATGCAGCCCTCCAGATATACGAGCATAAAATCGGCTCTCTCCCGATCGTCGAAGGCAACCGGCTCGTCGGCATGATCACCGAATCTGATCTGTTTTCCAGCCTGATTGAATTGTTTGGTGTGAACAGACCGAGCTCCCACATCGAGGTGGAAGTCGATGATCGTGTCGGAATGCTCGCAGAAGTAAGTCAAATCTTTCGCGAAGCACATGTGAATGTATCGAGCGTCATTGTTTATCCATGCAAGAAGGCAAACAAAAAGAATCTGGTTTTCCGCGTACAAACGATTGATCCGCGCGCGGTCATGCAGCTGCTTACTGACAAAGGATTCAAGGTTATCGGTCCGACGGAAGGAGAGATATTCCTGTGAGCCGCAATGCTCGTCTAATCTACTCTCCGGACTACACGCAGTATTATTTTAACGATGATCATCCTTTTAACCAGCGTCGTTTGCTCCTTACCCACGATCTGATGAGCAGCTTTGGAATTCTCACGGAGCCAGACATCCTTGCTCCCCGGCTTGCCACTGATGAGGAGCTCACCTTGGTGCATGATCCGCGGTACATCCAGTTTGTACGCGATCAGGGGCACAGTGAAAAAGAGCTTCCTCAAGCAGCAAGCTACGGTCTGGGCACGGAAGACGTTCCTTGCTTTGCCAATATGCATGAATCCGCAGCGCTCATTGTTGGCGGTACGCTGAATGCGGTGGATGCCGTGATGAAGGGGCAAGCGCAGCACGCCTTTAATCCTGCTGGCGGATTGCATCATGCCTTTTCTGGGCGTGCTTCGGGCTTTTGCATTTACAACGACTGCTCTGTAGCGATAGCGTACATGCGCAAGCACTGGAATGCCCGTGTCTTGTATATTGATACAGATGCTCACCATGGAGATGGTGTACAATGGTCCTTTTACGACGATCCGAATGTACTCACTATCTCCATGCATGAGACAGGTAAATATTTGTTTCCTGGTACCGGAAATACGACTGAGCGTGGAGACGGGTCTGGGTACGGCTATTCGATCAACGTTCCCTTGGATGCGTTTACAGAGGACGATTCCTTTATAGACATTTATCAAGAGCTAGTGTCTAAGCTTGTCAAGGGCTTCAAGCCTGATGTTATCCTGACTCAAAACGGTTGTGATGCACACGCTTACGACCCGCTTACGCATCTCTCCTGTACGATGAAAATTTATCAGGAGATTCCCCGGCTCGCCCACCGCTTGGCCCATGAATATTGCGATGGACGATGGATTGCTGTCGGTGGTGGTGGATACGATATATGGCGGGTCGTCCCTCGTGCCTGGACACTCTTATGGAGTGAGATGAGCGATCAGCCCTTGAGCGACCAGCCTCTCCCCAAGGAATGGCTGGAGCGTTGGCAGCCGCAGTCTGAGCTGCAATTACCACCCCGTCTGTTTGACGAAGGGTTTCCTGCGATTCCTCGGCGCGCAGAAATCACGGAAAAAAATCGGCTGACGCTGGAGCGGGCAATTATGTATGGGCCTACCGGGACGAATTCAAGCAAGGAGTAATAGATTGTTCGTTCATACTTCTGTGGAGGAGAGGAAAAAGGAGAAAATGCTCCAGCTTCTTGGGGATCTTGCATGGGGGTCATTCCTGTACAGCTACATGGAAAAAGAGAAACCGCGTCCAAAGTGGTTGGTTCAAGAAGCTATTCAGAGGTGGACGCTTAAAACCGTGTTTCTCTTTTTCCATTTCGCTTCGGCTGGTCCCCAAAGAGCTTCGCCTTTTCTCCTTTTTCCTCAGCCAGCTTTTGGTTTGCACCATCGCTTCCTTTTGGGGGATGGTCACGGTGGCTTTTTGGGGACGGTGAGGGATAAGACATGGATGTAATACATTTGTATAGAAAAACGGCCTCTCCGGAGAGAAGCCGTTTTTTAGTGTGTTTTATTTTTTATTTGTTGCCAACTAGCTCTTCCAGCTCGGATGGAGCATAGCCTTTTACGGCTTTATCTCCTACTACGGTTACTGGTACGCCCATGAAGCCGAAGCGTTCGACTTCTTCCTGGTAGGCGCGGCTGGTCATGACATCACGGACCTCGAAGGAGATTCCTTTGGCTTTCAGCCATTCCTTAACCAGATTGCAGTCTACACAATTTTTCGTGGAATAGACGATTACTCCAGCGTCTTGAGAGGTTGCTTTGAGCATATTGCGAACGATCGCGTACGAGCGCTCAGAAGCGAGCTTGGTAAACTCAGCAAAGTTGACGTGAGCGGAACCGTCAGCCTTGTCCGACATAGAACGGACAACAACGAATGGTACGCTGTTCATCGCGCACACTTGTCCAACAGAAGCGCCCTCCATCTCCGTGCAGTGTGCTTGAAATTGCTCGTGCAGCCATTGTACTTTTTCCCGGCTTGCCACGAATTGATCGCCTGACAGAATTCGTCCGCTAACTACTTGTATACGGGCATCCAGCTCTTTTCCCGCATCGATTGCTTGCTGAATCAGGTCCTGGTCTGCACTCCAGATCCACTGTTCTGTAAACGGTATCTGACCTGGCGCGAAGCCGAGCGGCGACACATCAATATCATGCTGAATGCAATCGGTTGAGACGACGATATCACCAATATTCAGGTCAGGGTGGACTGCACCGGCTACTCCTGTAAAAATGACACGCTCTACTTGAAACGTATCAATCAAAATTTGGGTGGTCACTGCTGCATTTACTTTGCCGACACCCGATTTGCACAGAACGACTTCTTTGCCTTCCATTACACCAGCATAGTAAGTGATGCCAGCCTTTACTGTTTTCGTCGGCTGCTCCATCGCTTCCAAATACAGCGCAATCTCCTCATCCATTGCGCCGATAATTCCGATCCGCATCATCCATCCCCCTCTTGCTGCTATTCTACTCGTTATCCGTGAATCAAGACTGCTCCGGTCTAGTGCTTTCCCGGTACTCGATTCGATGCGGCAGAAGTACGACATGCTCTTCGACGTTTTCGTTATTCATATATTTGGTCAACAGGCGCATGGCCACAGCACCGATATCATACATAGGCTGTACGACAGAGGTCAGTCGTGGGCGAACCATTTCCACCAGGCGAATATTGTCATGACCGATCACTTCAATATCATTTGGTACATGAAGCCCGGAGTCTTGAATCGCATGAATCGCTCCAATCGCCATTTCATCATTCGCTGAGAAAATCGCTGTAGGCGGTTCCGCCAGCTTGATGAAGTCCTTTGTCACGCTGAGACCTGACTCATAAAAGTAATTTCCAGTAGCAACCAGCTCATCGTTCAAGCCGATTCCTGCGTCCACCAAAGCTTTTTTGTAGCCTTCAAAGCACATCAGACCACCCAGCGGATCATTCAGCGGTCCTGTAATCATGGCGATACGCTTGTGTCCGCGATCAATCAGAGCTTGTGTCGCGTCGTAAGCGGCCTGGAAGTGGTCGATACTCACAGACGGCAGTACGTTATCAGCGTCGCGTGTAGCGGCTAGAACGGTCGGTACAGAGGTGCTGGTAAGTGCCTGCAGGTGATCTTCCTTAATCTCCGCACCCATGAACAAGAGCCCGTCCACCTGCTTTTCAAGCAAGGTATTGATCAGTTGCAATTCCTTTTCCATGCGTTGGTCGGAGTTACACAAAATGATGTTGTACTTGTACATCGTAGCGATATCTTCAATTCCGCGTGCCAACTCAGAGAAAAACAAACTGGAGATGTCCGGGATGATGACACCGACTGTTGTTGTTTTTTTGCTGGCGAGACCACGTGCGACTGCATTGGGTCGATATCCCAAGCGATCAATTGCAGCCAACACCTTTTTTCGGGTTAAAGGTTTTACGTTTGGATTCCCGTTTACAACACGGGAGACCGTCGCCATAGAAACCCCCGCTTCTCTTGCCACATCGTAGATAGTAACCGGCATCACACACCCTCACTTTCCCCATATAATGGTTTTCATAATTATTTTCATAAATATATGCACTTATGATACGACAAGCTGTAAGTGGTTGCAATCGTTTTTACAGCTTGCGTATCCTCTCACTTCATTAGTTTGTTCATTGTTTTCAAGAGCTCGTCAATGACCTCGCTATCGCCCTGCTGAATACGCTCCATGACACAGCTTTTCATGTGTCCCTCAAGGAGTATTTTACCAACCGCATTCAGTGCAGATTGAACAGCTGCGATTTGATTGAGAATGTCGTCACAGTAAACATCCTTCTCCACCATCCCGCGAATTCCACGTATTTGTCCTTCTACGCGATTAAGTCTGGATACGAGATTCGACTTGATTTTATCCGTCCGGGGAGTGGCTCGTTCAGACGAGCAGCATTGGTCGTGTTCATTCATCTGGCACATCCTCCTTCGCCGATATAGCACGTACTCCTAGCTTACTTGGTCACATGTTTTTCGTCAAATGAGAAAGGCCCTCCCGTATGCTGGAAGGACCTTTCGTTCAGACTGATTTATCCGCGTGAAGCAACTGCTTCACCTTTGTACAGTCCAGAAGCAATCAACTCGTCTACAAATTCATTGAATTGCGGGATGTTCAGCTGTTGCTTCGCATCGGAGAGAGCCACGTCTGGATCAGGGTGAACCTCAACCATGATACCGTCAGAGCCAACCGCGATACCAGCCTTCGCGCAAGGCAGGAGCAGATCACGACGACCTGTGGAGTGCGTCACGTCTACGAATACAGGCAAGTGAGTCTCTTGTTTGAGAAGCGGTACAGCAGAGATGTCCAGTGTGTTGCGCGTCGCTTTTTCATACGTACGAATACCACGCTCACATAGCATGACTTGTGTATTGCCCTCAGAGAGAATGTACTCTGCAGCGTAAATGAATTCTTCGATCGTTGCTGCCAGACCACGCTTCAGCAAAATCGGTTTATTTACACGACCAGCCGCTTTCAACAGCTCAAAGTTTTGCATGTTGCGCGCACCGATTTGAATCACATCGATGTACTTGGAAGCCATCTCGAGGTCGCCAGGTGTCACGATCTCGCTGATCGTCACGAGGTTGAATTCATCCCCGATGCGCTTCAGGATTTGCAAGCCTTCCTCACCCAAGCCTTGGAAATCGTATGGGGAGGTACGTGGCTTGTAAGCTCCGCCACGCAATGTACGCAGACCGCGCTCAGCATGGTTTTGCGCTACTGCTCTTACTTGCTCGTAGCTTTCAACCGAGCAAGGTCCCGCAATCAGAATCGGGTTGCTTCCGCCAAACTCTACACCTTTTACAGTGATAACAGTGTCTTCGGCTTTTTTCTTGCGGCTAACCAGAAGAACCTTTTTCTTGTCATCGTTTTGCAGATCCAAAGATACTTGGAAAATTTGTTTGAACAAATGACGGACAGTGCTGTCATTGAAAGGACCTTTGTTATTTTCTACCAAGAGGTTGAGCATTTGGCGCTCGCGCTCTGGATCAAAACGGTTGCTTCCCTGTTTTTCTTTTTCTTTGCCCAGCTCTTGTACGAGGGCCGCGCGCTTGTTGATCAGCTCGAGAATTTCCAAGTTGATCTCGTCTATTTGTTTGCGCATAACTTCGATTTGATCGTGTGCCATCTCTCTCCACTCTCCTCTTTTTATAGTTGCTTCTGCGTACAGCTCATTTAAAATTAGGGTTATTATAATTGATTCGAAGTCCCTTGTCAGCAGTTTAGCGCCAAAAAGCGCGAAAGTAAATTGTAAATATTTTTCCGCATTTGCATAAAGTTCGCCAAATCCGAAGAAGATTCCTTGTTTCGACAGGATTCTTTTCGTTTCGAGTCGAACTCTTCATACATATGTTTTCCATATTTTATTTACTGATACTCATCTGGAACGAGGAGTGACCTACTTTTGTCAGAACATACAGAAACAGCCTCCACTGAGCTGATTTTTTCTTTAGATATTGGCACACGAAGCGTCGTTGGTCTGATTGTTGAGGCTGATGGCGAGCAGTTTCGCGTATTGGACTGCGCGATTCGAGAACACGATGAGCGCTCCATGCTCGACGGACAAATCCACGACATTATCGCTGTAGCCAAAGTGATCCAACAAATAAAAGAAGAACTGGAGCAAAAATATGGAAAGCTGCATCAGGTGGCCGTAGCTGCTGCTGGCCGATCTCTGCGTACGCGCCGCGTCCGTATCGACATGCCGCTCTCCCGCCATGCCTTTATTACGCGCGATGATGTAGTCACTCTGGAATTTGCCGCTGTACAGGAAGCGCAAGCCCAGCTCGCGAAAGAACTTAACGAGCAGGATGTGACCCGTTATTACTGCGTAGGCTATAGTGTCGTGAACTATCATCTGGACGGCGAGCTTATCGGCAGCCTGATCGATCAGCGCGGCGACACAGCCAGTACAGACGTCATCGCTACCTTTTTACCGCGGGTCGTTGTCGACTCCCTGATTGCTGCCCTAAAACGTTGCGATCTGGAGATGCAGGCTCTCACCCTCGAGCCAATCGCCGCGATCAATGTGCTCATACCCGTCACGATGCGTCGCCTCAACATTGCGCTCGTTGATATCGGAGCGGGTACATCTGACGTCGCTCTGACCGAGGAGGGCGCTATTACAGCATATGGCATGGTGCCTGTCGCAGGCGACGAAATTACCGATGCCCTGATGAATGCCTTTCTGCTGGATTTCCCGATGGCAGAAGAGGTCAAGCGTGTGCTTTCCACCGCTGAACATGTTACCTTCACAGATATTTTAGGCCTGGAGCAGACTATGGCAGCTGCTGAGGTAATTGCTGCTATCGATACTGATATCCAGGTGCTTGCAGAAAAAATCGCCTTTAAAATTATGGAGTTAAATGGAAAAGCGCCTCAGGCTGTAATGCTGATCGGCGGCGGTAGCTTGACACCTGGGTTGACGGGAAAAGTCGCTTCGGTGCTGCAAATTCCGGCAGCACGAGTCGCTGTACGAGGTGGCGATGCGATCAAACAATTCGTAGGTGACCATCCGCTCTTGTCCGGGCCTGAATTCGTCACCCCTGTAGGGATTGCGGTAGCTGCACGCCGTCACCCTCTGCGTTATGTCACAGTTACAGTCAACGACAATCCAATCCGTATTTTTGACCTGCGGAAAATGACCTTAGGTGATGCCCTGATCGGAGCTGGTTTGGACATTCGTCGTCTGTATGGACGCCCTGGCCTTGCGATGACCGTTACTATCAACGGCCGTATCAAAATGATTCCAGGCGGCCACGGCACCCCCCCCGTTATTGAAAGAAACGGGGAAGCCGCAGGATTGGATACACCTATTGGAGATGGAGATACGATCGTTATCGTCGCTGGGGTGAACGGTGAGGATGCTCATGCTGAAGTAAAGGACTTGCTGGATCGTCTGGATACATTGGAATTGATCTGCAATGACCGTCCACTCTCTTTGGGTCCGATCATTTTGGTTAATGGTGAGCCACAACCGCTAGATGCTGCTCTCGTGGATCGCTGTGAGGTCGAGATTCGCCTACCACGCACGATTGAGGAAGTGCTCCGCTCTGCTGAAATGTCTGCAGATAACGAAGAAGGGCCTACTTCTTACTTACAGTTTAGCGTGAATGGACACAGCTATTCGATTCCGTCTCGGAGCGAGGTTATCCTCCTCAACGGGAAAAACGCCACACTCTCTGATTATGTCCGTCAGGGTGATGAGCTCGTTTATCGTAGAGAAGAAATCACTTCCCCCACCATTCGCGATGTCATTCCTTTGGATGAGTGGGTACAAGAGACCGTCACTGTTTTATTTAACGGGGAAAAGGTCGTGCTGCCTGTCGCACAGGTTGCTATCACGATGGATGGTCGTGCGGCAAGCCCAGAGGATACAGTAGTGGATGGCGCTGTAATCACGGTCAAGTCGTCACCCTCTGCTACCCCTGTGTTCAGTGATGTGTTTCGCTTCGTCGAGGTTTCGCTGGAGAAGCCTGATCGGGAAAGCATCTCTGGCTTTGTCATGCTGGTCAATGGCGAACTGGCAACCTTCCAGACTGAGCTAAAAAGCGGAGACAAGCTTGAACTGTTTTGGGAGTAATAAGCCTAGGTAAGAAAACCTCTATCGAGGCATGCTCAAGGAAGAGCGATCGCGTTTAGCGGAAAGTTTCACCGAAGTAATGCCGGGAGCGGACGCTGAGGTACCTTGTCATGCGCTCCAGAATTCATAAGCGTCCCGCTTATAAATTCCTATACGTCAAAAAAGAAGAGCTGCCGAACTCAGACGCGAGTTGGTAGCTCTTTCTCATTTATTCTTGTACGGCTTGGGCAATGGCATCCTTGGTAATTTTCCAGTGGGAGGTGTGCCATTTTACTTGGCCATTCTCCAGCAAAAAGATTTGCGGGGATTCGTGCTTGATTTCAAAGCGCTCTGCTACTGCGTTGGATACAGGGCGATCCTCGCGCACGAGGATGACAGCGGATGGAACTGTATGATCTTTTACATACGCTTGGAACTCATCGTAGGCTGCCGTGCTGATCGGGCAGATCGTGCTATGCTTAAACAAAAGTCGTTTACCGTTTTCATTTACAAACTGGTCCAGCTCTTCAGTTGAGTGCAGCTGTTTTTGGCTCACAAACCATCTCTCCTTTTTATCTGATGCCATGTGATTTCCAGTATACAAAAAGCACAGCCTGTAAGTCTATGGTGGGGCTTGGGTTAAGCTGTAGGGGAGGAGAGGAAACCGGAGAAAACGCTCCGGATTCTTGGGATACTAGCTAGGGGGTTGTTCTGGTCAGCTCCGTGAAAAAAGTGAAACCGCGTCCAAAGTGGAGGGTTCATGATGCTTCTCAAAGGTGGACGCTTAAAGGCGTGTTTCACTTTTTTCACTCCGCTTGGGATGTATCCCAAAGATCCTCGCTTTTTTCTCCGGTTTCCTCTCACCAGCTTTAGCTTTATGATTAGTTGATAGAAAGGCAGAGGGAAAAAGACAATAAGCGAGAAAAAGACGCCTACCGTAATGCAGGCGCCTTTCCTCCCTCTATCTGTGTGCAATGCTATACCATGATCTTGGTTAACCGCTCGCGCAGCTCCAACATCCACTTTTCGTCACCAAGGGACTGCGCCAACAAAAACAGATCCAAAAGCTCATTGACCCGTTCGCTGAGTACCTCACGCACGGTGGAGTCTTCCCCCTCATTAGCAATCAATACCAATAAGTTGGATAACTCTGACATTTCTTCGAACTCAATCGCCTGACGCTGCGGGTGTTGGCCCAGTTCCTCCATGAGTGATTTTAGATCGTCTTTAATTACGTCCACCACCTGGGAATAAGCGCAAGCATCGTCTACGCAAACGTGTACAGGTACATTCATAATTTTTACGCGGTTACGGTATACGACGTTACGCAGCGCCATCTCCATTTCACTTCCGCAGCGGCTGCATTTCTTCTGCAATGAATTTCACCCCTATTCCATATGTATAGCTCTCCTACGTATTCGTGAAACCTCCCTTCAATCCTGCTAAACAACAGGTGGTACTTGGTGGATACAGTGGCAGGAAAGAACAAAAAAACGATGCCTCCATTGGCATCGCTTTTGCTGTGTCCTTCGCTCAAGCGTAAATCGCGTTGACCTTCTCACAATGCGGGCAAACCGCTACCTTGCCTGCGTGACCCGCTTCATCCTCTACGCGGTAACCGGTAATCTGATCGGAAAAACAGAAGAGGCATTCCGTGTTGAAATCCATATCATACTGAGCTTTCCAAACAATGGATTTAAAATCTTCCCCTACATTGATCGTAATGGGAAAGAGGTCGTGTTGAAGACTGGATAATGATCTTTGCATATCACTGACATCCTTTCGTTATTGCAAAGTCTTTTGGTATCCTCTAGCTTTTCCTGCTTTTCAGAATAATAAACGTAGCAATCGCAGAACTGCGGATTTTTCGTGGAAGTGCGAGTACCGAAAATGAATTCAACAAAAAGAATCTTCCCAAAAATGGGCGAATGCCCGTATCGGCGCTATGCGAAAACCCATATGTTATGGATGTAAGCACAAGACGCTTAACACACTAAAGGAGGATGTTTATCACATGAGTAGCATTTTCAACGGAGACTTCGACGGTTTCACTTTGGTCTTGATTCTTTTCATCCTGCTGGTAATCGTTGGTTGCGGCTGCGATTAATTTCGCTAACCACTAGCAATTTATAGCAGGGAGTTGCATATATAGTAAAACCGAATCCTGTTGTGCGTTTCACCTGACGCTACCCACTCACATTGGGTAGCTTTTTTCTGTGCAAGTTGTGTACAATACTATAAAAAAGACATGGAAAGCGAGGGATTCTTTTCCTATGAAAGATCCACGTATTGAGCAATTAGCAGATGTTCTTGTCAACTATTCTACCCGTGTACAAGCGGGTGAAAATGTATTGATTTATGCAATCGGCAGCGTTCATGAACTCGTACGCGCCGTGATCGCCAAGGTTTATGCAGCTGGCGGAAATCCGTACGTGCAGCTGATCGACCAAAGCATCCAGCGGGAGCTCTTGCTCGGAGTAAGCGAAACACAGCTTGGCGTGATGCGCGAGGCAGACGTTACCTTCATGAAACAAATGGATTGCTACATAGGGATTCGCGGTGGCGATAACATTAGTGAGCTGGCTGACGTTCCTGGCGACAAAATGCAGCTGTACTCCAAGCTTTTGATGCGCCCTGTACTGGATGTTCGTGTCCCTGATACCAAATGGGTCGTTCTGCGCTACCCGAATGCCTCGATGGCACAGCTCGCGAACATGAGCACTGCCGCTTTTGAAGATTTTTACTTCAAAGTATGTACGCTTGATTACGGCAAAATGGATAAAGCCATGGAAAGCCTGGTTGAATTGATGGAGAAGACTGACAAGGTGCGCCTGACTGGTCCAGGCACTGATCTTACTTTCTCCATCAAGGGAATTCCAGCGATCAAATGTGCCGGGGAAGCCAACATTCCAGATGGCGAAGTATTCACGGCTCCGGTTCGCGACTCTATTAATGGAACGATCGCGTACAACACACCATCTCCTTACCAAGGCTTTACGTATGACAATATCAAGCTGACCTTTAAGGATGGCAAAATTGTCGAGGCTACCGCAAACGATACGGAAAAAATCAACGAAGTGTTTGATACTGATGAAGGCGCTCGTTATGTTGGGGAATTTGCGATTGGCGTAAATCCGTACATTCAAAACCCGATGAAGGACATTTTGTTCGATGAGAAAATCGATGGCAGCTTCCACTTCACACCTGGTCAAGCCTATGATGACGCATTCAATGGAAACAAGTCCTCCATTCACTGGGATCTCGTTATGATTCAGCGTCCAGAATGGGGTGGTGGAGAAATCTGGTTCGACGATCGTCTGATTCGCAAGGATGGCCGTTTTGTCGTACCAGAGCTGGAGTGCCTCAATCCTGAGAACCTGAAATAATCAATCAGGTCATGACCGTTTTCCCCTCTCGTCGGGGGACAAAAGTGTTTGACCGTAAGCGGTCACATCCACTTTTATGAAAAACGTCGAGACGTATTTCACAGAAAAAAAAAGCGAAGCACCTCGCGCAAGGTCGCTTCGCTTTTTCTATTTATTTGTCCGATGTTTAAACCGGAACAGAATAGGCTGGTTGTTTGACTAACGAAGACATTTTTTGCTCCAAAAACGAAATGGTCGTCTCGAGATGATGAATCGTATATTCCCAGCAAAAACGCTGATACTCGTCAAAATGAACCTCGAGCTTTTTGAAGTTCACCTTGCTTTGTTGCAGCATATCGCGCTGTAGCTCGATGCAACCTTCTAGCAAATTTTTCTGTTCTTCGTTTGTACGACTTTTGCCAAAAAACATTTTTACTAACATATCTGAGCGCAGAACAGGTGGCAAAATCGGTGTTTGAATCTCTTGGCGGAAAGCTTCTTTCCCAAGGTCAGTGATGCTGTATAGGATTTTGTTCGGTTTTCCCGATTGGATAATCTCCTGCTTGGTCACAAAGCCTTCTTCTTCCAGTTTGCGGAGCGCCGGATAAATCGCACCAAAGCTAGCATCATAGAAGAAACCGATGCTGTTAGTAAACGCTTGCTTTATGTCGTATCCACTCATCTCGCCATAGTTCAAAAACCCAAGTATGATCGTTTTAACGTCCATCTCTTCGCATCCTCCATTAGCTTTCTTTTTCTCTCTCTAGCAGCCGTACGCAGACTCCTCCCTCCCGTTCGAAGGTATCTGCAAAGCCTTTATGTTCGAAATATTCTTTAACTACAGGTATTATAATTCGATTCTAATAAATATACCAATGCTATTTCTTTATTATATCAATCAAAAATAATGATAATCGTACATAACGACTCTAAATTGGGCGTCCCTTCCCTTTCGTCCTCCCATAAGATGATACATACCTATCTGCTGTAGGGGGAGAGATCGTTGAAAAGTAAAAAATGGTCCCAATATACGCGAGTAAAGTACCCTGTGAGCAGCAGCAGCTTGCATCCCTTTAATTTTTTTGTTCCGATTGTAGAGCGCGTACAGGAGGGTGTCGTCTCCATCGTTACCGAGGACGCACCCCATACCAAAGATGTAGATTCATTAATCCGCAGCCTGATTAATGAGGAAGAGCCTTCGACTCCAACCGAGCGTAGCTTTGGTTCAGGATTCATTTTTCATCACAAAGGCTACATTCTGACCAGTGAACATGTGATTGGCAAATCAAAAAACATCTTCGTCAAGCTTTTCAACGGGCGGGTGTTTGAAGCCAAACGCATTCTCGCTGATCGTGTTCGCGACTACGCTGTTATTAAAATTGATGCAGATTGCAGGCTGTATCCGCTAGCACTTGGCCACTCGTCTCATACTAAGGTTGGCGAATGGGTCATCAGCGTCGGTTCCCCACTCGTTATCATAGAGACAAAAACCAGGCTATGC
The DNA here is from genome assembly GCF_046535075.1 of Brevibacillus sp. SIMBA_040. NCBI lineage: Bacteria > Bacillati > Bacillota > Bacilli > Caryophanales > Paenibacillaceae > Brevibacillus > Brevibacillus sp. SIMBA_040. The sequence goes on along the minus strand of NZ_JAWRXI010000007.1, from coordinate 258,937 downwards.
TACCCAGCTCCTTTTATTTTCTTCGCGGGCAACCCCGCGTCGTTACGGGCTATATACAAGGCAAATTTCATCGGCCTCGCGATGGCCTCAGCGTACGTCTGCATGCTCCCCATTTGCCGAAAGACTTCTCGCCCTGGCTTCGGATTTACCTCGATCAGCCACGCACGCCCGCTCACATCTACGCCAATATCAAGACCAAACTCCATCATCCTGCCAAACCTCTCCTCCAACGTGTGCGCGATTTGATGGGCCATCGTATGACACTCATTCAAAATCCGCATGGCGCCGTCCTCCCCAAAGCGCTTGGTCATGAACGCCTCGAAAGGTATTGCTTTGCCTCCCCCATGCAGATTCGAGGTAGAGCTGCCACTCGCCCCCATACGAACGCCACAGCCGGTCACATCCCATTCTCCATCCCCGTCTTTTTGAATCAGAAGCCGAACATCCGCTACCCGGTTAGGCATCAAAGCCAAATCCAGACCTTGCTGAACCAAAAAGTTGCCGTCACTGATTCGCTGCTTAATGACCCAGCGCTTTACCCAATTCTCTACGGCAGCTGCATTGTCCACCCGGACTTGGTGTTTGCCGTATTGCTTGTCGCGGCCCTGAAGCTGGTACTGCTTGCCCACAGCAGCGACTTTCAGAATGCTTCGGCCGCCTGTGCCGTTTCCAGGCTTGATGTACAGGAGCGGATGCCGACGCAGCATCGCTATCACTTTCCCTTTTGTGTACACATGTGTTTCTGGCACCCATCGGCTCACACGTTCATCCTCGGCCAGGAGCTGTGTGACTCTCCACTTTTTGCTGAACGGACTATTTGCAAAGTCGAATAGACCGCTGTGCCGCAGCTTCATATACTGTGGAACCCGTTTTCGGTAGCGATCGATGACTACATCCGGCCACGGGTACGACTTGCTCTCCCAGCCGCCACCCGTTTTGGGAGTGAAGCCTTTGATTCTGCGTTCTTTGGCATTCACATCCTGATGGGAGAATACATACACCTCCGCCCCGAGCTTCCAGCCTGCCTTTACCAGGCGTCGCAGATAATCCGGTTCGGAAAAACGCTGTCCCTCTCGCCATGTCAAAATGCCAATCACCCGCTTTTGACGCATTTCCCCACCCTCTCCTTATCATTGCTTCGCCTACAGTCTATGTGTTGGCGTAAACAGGAGAGACGATTCTTGTGGGAATCGGGCTTGGACAACTTTTTCAAAACAAAGTTTCCAGCATAAGCAGCTGTGCGTCTGGTGACAACTAGAGATGGGCTGCATGCATTTGTCGTACACTTACCTTACTTACTTTTTTCAAGTTATTGTGGTACAATATATCGCAAACATGCTTTATTTAGAGGTGACGCCGTCATGAATTATGAATTTGCTGGCGAACACATGTGTCCGAAGTACGAAGGTGCGATCAATGTTCTCGGCAAAAGATGGACTGGTTTGATTATTCATGTCTTATTGCGTGGAACTGTGCGCTTCAAAGACATTCGTGAAATGGTTCCGCATATGAGCGATAAGATGCTATCGGAGCGGTTGAAGGAGCTTGAGGAGCTGGGGATTTTGGAACGCAGGGTGTACCCTGAGACTCCCGTTCGCATCGAATACGAGCTAACAGAAAAAGGAAAAGATTTACGTCCGGTCATTGATTCCATACATGAATGGGGTCAAAAATGGATGTAGCTCTATCCCCGTCTAGTCCTATAAAGGATGACGGGGCTTTTTTTGTTTGGACAGACATAAGCTCTCCCCTCATGCTGTAGACTCTAGCATCCTGAAAAGGCTGGAGGGGTTCGATGAGAACGGCTGTCTACATGAGGGTGAGCACAGATGATCAGGCAAAAGAAGGCTTTTCCATACCTGCCCAACGAGAAAAGCTGCTCTCCTACATTCACTCCCAGGATTGGGAATTAACCGACATCTACGCAGATGAAGGCGTCAGTGCCAAAGACACCAATCGTCCAGAGCTGACACGTCTTTTAGCAGATGTACGCGCAGGGAAAATGGATGTTGTCCTCGTCTATCGGCTTGATCGACTCACGAGATCTGTCTTGGATCTTTATCAGCTTTTACAGGAGTTTGATCGCCATGGTGTCCGTTTTAAAAGCAGTACAGAGGTGTACGACACGACGACTGCTATCGGGCGTTTATTTATTACACTCGTTGCTGCTCTGGCCCAATGGGAACGTGAAAATTTGGGTGAGCGGGTGAAAATGGGAATGGGACAAATGGTGAGAGAACGCAAACGCCCTGGCGGACCACCACCCTATGGATACGATCTTATCGATGGACGCTTACTGATCAATGATGTGGAAGCAGTCGGAGTTCGTACAATGTTTGCTCAGTATGCACAGGGAGAATCCCCGCGTCGAATCGCCGATGCAGCCAACCACCAAGGCTGGCGTGGAAAAAATGGCGCTCCATGGAGCGCAAGTGCCGTATTACGCCTGTTAAAGAATCCCGTTTATTATGGAGCACTCCGCTGGAATTATGCCACCGCAGAGCAACGGCAAAATCCATCCGAGGATTGGCTAATCGAGGAAAAAACGCATCCGGCAATTATCGATGAAGCTTCCTTTTGCCGCGTTCAACAGCGCCTGAACAATCGCAGCACAAAACACCCGCGAACCCTTGGCTCATCCTTTCTCTTTTCCGGACTTCTGTACTGCTCGCGCTGCGGAACGGTCATGCGTGGCAAAACGACTCGTACAAAGCGCGCCAAAGGTGGGCACTACACGCATCACTACTATTGGTGCAAAAATAAAACAGCTGGTACATGTGATGCTCCCCCACTCCGGCAAGACTGGATCGAGCAAGAGATTGTGAGCGAGCTAAATCGTTTTCCGCTGGAGGCCCGGGCAGCTGCCTTGGAGACGATTGCGCTCCTGCAAAAACAAGAAAAGCTTGCTTATGAGGGCAAAAGAGAGCACATGCAGCAGCTAAAGCGGGCACGCTGGGAAGAGGCATACGCAGCAGGGCTGCTCACCTTGTCTTCTTTTAAAAAGAAGCTGCAGGGTTTGGAGCAAGCAGTCCCCCAAGATTTTTCACAAGCGCTCAGCTCTCCCCACCCGTCCACCTCCCCTGTCGATGACAAAGGACTCGCGCTGCTCACAAACTGGAATCATGTTTGGCTAGAAGCAACAGAGGACGAGCGAAAATTGCTCGTCAGCTGCTTGATCCAACGACTCGAGGCTGAGCTTGATCCGACAACTTCAAAACGTTCCATCCGTCTCACGCTTCTACATTTTCATTAGCTTGTATTTTGCCTCTATGAGGATCTGTGGTTCCCCATTAGGTTTGGAAAATTCCGTCACGGCCGGTATCATTAGTGCTAAAAACCGACGCTTGCAGGTAGCCAAGCGGCTGTATGAGGAAATTTTCCAAACAGATGCAGCAATCAATCCCGGTAACAGTGGTGGTCCGTTGATTAATTTGAATGGCGAAGTAATCGGATTGAATGCCTTCATCATTCAATCCAGCCAGTGTCTCGGCTTTGCGATTGGAATTGACGCCCTGAAGATTCAGCTTGATCAATACGTTTTCAAATGAGAAGCTGTGCAGGAATAGAAAAAACCCCGTCTATCGGGACGGGGCTTGCTTCTCAAATGCAATGAGGTAAACATTTTGACCTTCATGGTTGATCTGTTCTTCTGCCTGCTTCAACTGTTGCAGCTGTACGGCCGTCAGCTGCGCGATAGGCAGATCAACGAGTGAATTGGGTTCCATGCTCCATTCCTCCATCGGTATCAAACTCGTTATGTAGTCTGTCCAGGTCAGGAAGTATGTATTTACGCAGTCATGTCAAATGCTTTGGCAATAGCAGCGCACGAGCGTTTACAAAAGAGAATCGGGAGCTCGCGGTCTTTCGCCTGGCTTTTCACAGTCTTCGCCAGATTGTGGTTGACGAAATCGGTCAGGACGAGAATCATATGAATCCCCGAAGGAATTTTTACACCCGTTTGGGAGCTTTTGCGCCCTGTAACGTGGTGAATTTCACGAAAACCTTGGCCTTGCAACAGCTCAATAATATTTCCGAGGCGATCTCCGCCGATTACTAAAATGGATGACATACTTGCTACCTCCTTCAATTTGGGTATGCGTTTGATTTATGTTTTTGTTCTCAGTCATTTAATTGATAATGAATATCACTCTTATTGATAAATATTATCATTCCCAATTACCTTTGACAATACTCTCCACGATATCTTTTTTGTAAAAATAGAAAACTAGAGGAAATGGGCAAGGGGAACGAATCGCTGTTTTTCACATATATAGGGGAAATTGTACATAGTTGTTGCCCGGTGCATTTTTCCAAATGTATAATGATTAAATAGATCGTAATAAGGAGGTGGCGTAGGGTGCAAGAAATTACACAGCTGCACGCCATTTTTGATCGAACCAGAGGTTATATCAATCGTTTTATGGGGATCATCCAGCCGATTATTGACGCTGCCCAGGACGAGCATACGCGCCTGTACTACCACCATATTTTGGAGGAAGAAGAACAGCGTATGGGACGCCTGCAAGAGCTGATTCCATATTTAGAATCGCTCGCTGCTGAGAATAAGACGGACAAGCTGAGTGACCGCGAGCTGTCGCAAATGCTTTCCGATATTAATTTGGAGCGTTTTGGACTGCACAACTTCCGCGAGCATCTGGAGCTGTCTTTGTATGAGTTCCAGGATGACGCGACTCGCCAAGTCCTTGACGGCATGCGGGAAAAAACGCATGAGGACTATTTGCAGGTGAAAGAGATGATGGCTACACTGAGCAGCAGATTTTCTGACGTGTACCAAGCAGATCTGACCGATCACGATGAAGGGCACGACATTCATCAGGTGGATCATCTCAAAGCCTCTGCTTCTGCTCCGCACGGTGTTGCATCCGTGGTCAAGCACTCCCCCGCTCCTGCTCCTGGTAAAAAAGGACTGACGGTAGGCAGCTTGAAAGGAAAGTAAGGCAATCACGATCCTTTATGACTTGGAGGTTACGCTATGGACAAGCTTCGTAAATACCCTGACTCCCCATTGACCCATGATGAATGGAATCAATTGGACGCAACCGTTATTGACATGGCCCGCCACCAACTCGTTGGTCGCCGTTTTATCGATATATACGGACCACTGGGAGAAGGCATTCAAACCATTACGAACGACGTATATGATGAATCCCGCTTTGGCGGACTCTCCCTGCGCGGGGAATCGCTCGAAATGACGCAGCCAAGTCGCCGTGTCAGCATGACGATCCCGATTTTGTATAAAGATTTCATGCTCTACTGGCGTGATGTGGCACAAGCTCGTACACTTGGCATGCCGCTTGACATGAGTGCTGCTGCCAACGCTGCTGCTGGCGGTGCACTGATGGAAGACGACCTCATTTTCAACGGTGCTGCTGAATTCGATCTGCCTGGCCTGATGAATGTCAAAGGCCGCCTCACCCATCTGAAAAGTGACTGGATGGAATCCGGTAATGCGTTTGCTGACATCGTAGAAGCGCGCAACAAGCTTTTGAAAATGGGTCACAGCGGACCGTACGCCCTGGTTGTATCTCCAGAGCTGTATTCTCTCCTGCATCGCGTGCACAAAGGCACCAACGTACTGGAGATCGAGCATGTACGCAATCTGGTTACAGATGGTGTTTATCAATCTCCAACCATTAAAGGCCGCTCCGGTGTGCTCGTAGCAACCGGTCGCCATAATCTGGACCTCGCAATCGCTGAGGACTTCGATTCTGCCTTTCTCGGTGACGAGCAAATGAACAGCCTGTTCCGCGTGTATGAGTGCGTGGTTCTGCGTATCAAGCGTCCAAGCGCGATCTGCACGTTGGAAGAAACCGAAGAATAAAAACCCGCCACAAAATAAAAGGCGTATCCATCGACGAAAGTCTGGGATGGATGCGCCTTTTTCGTTTTGTCCTACCCTTTTCTCAATCGTGCTCGTACTCCATCAACCAGTAGGTACAGAATCGGAATCGACTCCGTCACAATCAAAAAAGCGACTTCCCCATGAGCTAACAAATGAGCGAGATCGGCCCCCGTTTTCACCATGTAAAGGGAGAGACCTACCATAATGGCTGTCATCGACAAAGAAAGCGGTCTGTGATCATGCAAGCCAAACGTATGCGTAAGTGCTATGACAGCCACGTATAGAAATAAACTGATTTTGATAAACAAACTGGTTAGCCAAATAGCAATCAGCACCGGATCCAGGTTTTCCAAGAAATAACCTGCCCGTATATAGCGGATAAGCTCTAACTCAGGATAAATCAAATTACTGGTTAACTCAGGTCCGAAGATCAATATTGTGGGTATCAAATTGGAGAGGATGATGATGATGGACGTAAAGCTAGCCCATCCCAATGATTTCATCGTTTTATGAGGATGGGAAAAGAAAGGGAGTAGAAAGAGGATGAATCCCATTTGTCCATAAAGAGCAGCGACAAAATAACTAGCATTACCTATGCCCTCTTTTTGAAAATGATTGAGAAAGGCAATTGCCATATCCTGATTCATCTCACCCATGACAAAAATAGGAATGAGCAGCATGCCGAAAAGAGTCACGAAAAAAATCCCTTGCGCACACCGAAAGATCGTCTGAATCCCGGAACGGACAGCATACGCAACACAAATACTAAAGATGGCGGTAACAGCCCAATCCGGAGTATCGGGCAAAAAAACCTCTACCATAAAATCTTGCATTTCCCGCAGGACGAAAGCCGCTGAATACAAAAAAGAAAAGATCATCGTAAGAACGAGCGGATAATGTAACCATTTCCCGATAATCTCTTTTCCATAATGACCAAAGAATCGTGTTGGACGCCTAATCGCTAAGCGATAGGAGCAATAAGTAAGGATCAAACCGCCAAATGAGCCTACAAGTAGAGAAACCCACACGCCAAATCCGGCTTCCTCCACTAGGCTACCTTGACGAAAGCCAAGGATGGTTGTAAAAAGATACTGGGAAAATAGCATATAAAGTTGGGTAGGCGTGATCTTTTCCTTTATGTTATTCATTTTTTTCAGCTCTCCACAGGATGAACTTTTCGATGGGATCAAACACCATTTCAATCACGTTCGCAAGCATAAATTGTTCCCTAAAGTAATATAAGGCTTCAAAACAAAGAAACATAGAGATAACAAAACCAAATACAATGCGGTACGTGCGTGGCTTTCGCTTTCTTTGGTACAGGTATCGCCACTCAAAAATGGAAATAAAAGCAAACAAAATTGCAATCGCGATCATTCTTTTCCCTCTGGATGTGACGTCTTTCGTATCCGCATAGGCTCCTTGACACTTCCGAGCTGTTTGATGGTAATATCGGCCTTTGCAATCACCTTTATTTTGTGACTGTACTGCTCTCTCCATGTCGAGGCAATAGCCTTCCACTGCTGCGGGTAATGCCAATCTATATAAGAGCCAAACTTAAACACATCCGCACCCATCCTCCTAGTCTTTTCAATCGCTTTGTTCATCCTCTCCTCGATTAAAGATTCAATTCCTTTTTCTAGCTTTTTTCGTTGATGAGGATCCTGCAAATCGACATTTGACTCAGATGAAATGAGGGAGGCATCAGCCCTCGCCTTAATCATGATTGTTATCTGTTCACCCGTAATCACAGGGAGAATTTGGGTATTCGCTTTGCTGACCATATAGTCTACATCTTTTCCGTCGGTGGTGGAACGGACCGAAATCTCGGAATTCTTAATTTGACCAAGAATCCATAAGGCTCCTCGCATCTCCTCTGTTGTCAGAGTCCGCTGCAGCTTTCCCTCTTTAAATAGGGCTGCACCATCTGTTCCTAGCCAAGTACGTTCTTTTTGCTTCTCGCTGGGTATGATTTTCTTGTCAAACTTCAGCATAGGTAGGATCATGTCTCCCCCGTGATAGGTAGCAATCAGGCAATCAGTCGTCGTCGTGCTAATTGTCACGTGCTCTCTCCCATAGGCAATGAGGATATCTGCAGGGAATCGCTCGAAAACAACAGGGGCAGTAGTTAATTCAAGCACCTTTCCTGCTGTTACAAAGATATTAGCATTGATATGAAACCTCGGTTCACGAGCGATAAACTCCAAAATCGGATTGATTCCTGCTTTAGCAAACTCATTGCCAATGACCACTACGCTGGTTTGTCCAAATGTGATGCTGCGGGACAAATCGGCCTGAATCGAGCGATAGGCTTCACCAATGTCTTTTCCTGTTTTGGTTATATAGGTATAGGGGTTGCCTGTTTGCTCACCAGTTGTGCCTGCTTGCCCTGGAATCAATCGATTCGGTAGCGGGAAAGCAAGAGTAAGCTCAACACCTGATTCTGTTTTATCTAGCAAAATCATTCTTACAAAGCTTCGGCTGTTTAGTTCTACGGATGACCAGCACCCCGACAAAACCAACGATGGAAGGATCGCATATATCGCTATGAAAAGCATCTTTGCTCCAGTAACCAGCTTCAATCTCCATTCTCCTCTTGTTCATGCTCCTGCTTCCGTACTAGATTCTTCTGCCTCATTTTGTTCCGATTAACCTGATACGGCCTTTTGTTCATGAACCACCATGGCACGCGGACGAGGGTATCCTTGAGATCACTGACAACAAACGGAGTGATTGGGGTCAAATAGGGAGTACCCAAGGATCGCAGGTTAATGAGATGGATGTATATCAGGATCAAGGCACATGCAATCCCAAATAAACCGAATAACCCTGCCAAAATCATGATGGGAAACCGGAGAAAGCGAAATGCCAAACCAAGATCAAAATGCGGAATGATAAAGGACGCGATCCCCGTAAACGAAACGATAATGACCATAGCCGCGGATACGATTCCTGCCTCTACTGCAGCAGTACCAATGATCAAGGCTCCAATGATGGATACTGCTTGACCAATCGATTTGGGGATTCTGACAGCAGCCTCTCTGAGAGCTTCAAAGGAAATTTCCATAATAAATGCCTCGATTAAGGCTGGGAAAGGAACTACCTCTCTTGATGCAGTTATCGTTACCAACAGCTTGGACGGTATCATTTCCGGGTGAAACGTCGTAATAGCGATATAAAAAGAGGGTAAAAGCAACGAGATAAAGACAAAGAGGTAACGAATCCACCGAATCCAGGTACCTGCAACAAACCGCTGGTAATAGTCCTCCGCTGACTGCAGCAGCATGAAAAGAGTAACTGGTACGAGAAGAACCATCGGCGTGCCATCGACGATTAAAGCCAGACGTCCTTCGAGCAGAGCAGCAGAGACGACATCTGGACGCTCCGTATATTGCACCTGGGGAAAGGGAGAAAAAGGGGAGCTGTCAAAATATTCTTCTAGATAGCTACTCCCCAGAACACCGTCTATTTCGATTTGAGACAAGATCTTTCGAACTTTTTCTAGCAATTCATTTTCACAAAGACCATCGATATACAAAATCATTACTTTTGTTTGTGTATATGTACCAATTTGCATTGTCTCTGTCTTGAAATCTGGTGTTTTCAATCGCTTTCGGATCAGAGACAGGTTGTCGTCTGCACTTTCGATAAAGGCTTCGCGAGGTCCTCGGACAGTTGCCTCATTGGAAGGCTCATCCACAGACCTGCCCTTTGTGCAAGTAAGGGGAAGCTCGATGGCACGCTGCTCATTATCTACAATAAGTAGGGCTCTGCTCTCTAAAATAGCATTTACCCCCTGATGGAGGGGAATCACACGATAATTCGAAACAGGCAACTGCTTTCGCTCAAAAAGACGCTCGCGAAAATCTGTGGAATCGCTCACATCCATAGATAAGATGGCAGTGAGCACATCTTCCTGAATAGCTTGCAGGTCAATCATTCCCGACAAGTAAATAAGCGCACACTTTTGATGAAGCCCAACCTCGAAGGTATGGAAGACAACATCCGAGCAATTGACGAGCTGTTCTTTCAGCCAACTCAGTTGGATCTCTATCTGGAGATTTTCATCGACATTTTTGACTTCCTTGCTCCCCAATTGTTTGCCCCTTTTTTTATCCATAGTCTTCTCTACCCTCGCTCATTGTCCACATCGGAACTTTTCTTTTGTGAATATCCTTACACGAACTACCTCCCTTTATTCTTTGCTGGAAAATGAGGAAAAAACGACAAAAGAGACAGCCAAAGAATGGCTGCCTCACGTGCTTACATCTTCGTATAAAATTACTGGTTTACTACCTGGCTTTGGTTGTACAGCTCAAAGGCCTTGCCAAGTCTGGAAATCGCTAATTGTGTGTCTTCTTTATTCAAGAGCGTATAGTTCAGGCGCATCGTATTCGCTTGTGCTTCAGCGGCGTAGAACGGTTTACCTGGGACAAATGCCACACCTTCCTTAACCGAAGCAGCAAGCAATTTTTCGGAATCCACATGCTCAGGCAAGGTTACCCAGAGGAACATACCTCCGCGTGGTTTTTCCCACTTCACGCCATTCCAGTTTTGAGCGAGCATCAGCTCATTCATCCATTCCATCCGTGCTTTGTAAGAGGCGCGGATTTTCTCGATATGGCTCTCGAGGTCAAAGTTTTCCAGTAATTTATGCAACGCAATTTGGTCAATCGTACTGGATTGCAAATCAACTGCCTGCTTCGCTTTTACCATCATCTGAATCACACGCTTATCGCCGATTGCCCATCCTGTACGCAGGCCTGGTGCTACGATCTTGGAGAAGGTGCTGGTGTAAACGACGCAAGAGTCCTCCGGATGCTCGTCGAGAGAGAAAATCGAACGATACGGCTCTTGCCCGTCAAACTGGATTTCGCCATACGGATCGTCTTCCAAAATCAAAATATTATTTTCTTTACATTGACGAAGCAATCCGAGACGGCGCTCCAAGCTCCAGACCTTTCCGGTAGGATTTGCAAAGGTCGGAATCACGTAAGCCATTTTTGGGCGATACTGCGCAATTTTACGTGCCAGATCATCCAAATCCATGCCCTCTTCATCACCATCCACCGGAATGGCGCGTATCCCTCGAAATTGGAACAGTTGGACCGCAGCCAGGTACGTAGGATTTTCTACCAGCACGACGTCGCCTTCGTCCAAATAGACACGACAGAGCAAGTCGACGGCCTGCTGGGAGCCGGTAGTCAGCAACATATTGTCCACGCCAACATTCATCTGTTTTTGCTTCATGCGAGATGCAACCCACTCGCGAAGTGGAAGATATCCATCTGTTAAGCCATATTGAAGAGCTTTTGCTCCGAGATCAAATGATCGGACAAAGGCTTCACGCATTTCTGCGATGGGAAAAGAGTCCTCCGCTGGTAAGCCTCCAGCCAGTGAGAGCACTTGATTGCCTTGGGTCAGCTTCAAGATTTCCCGGACCGCCGAAGAGGATAATGCTTCTACCGATTTTGAAAATTTGTACTCCATGTTCCGTTCCCCCTTGATTTTGCCTATATTTGTTTTATCACTGTCATTAAACAATGTCCAATCCTCGCTAGCTATGGGGAGATAGGTTTTGACTATGTCGAGCGATTGTTCGCTCGATTGGTGGTTTTATACCACGATTCCTGCTTCAAACAGGCGCAAAAAACCCCTTTCCGTAAAAAGGAAAGGGGTCTATGTATTCATCAAAGTATCTACGCGATACGGAAGACACGCGCTTTTTCTACCTGTGGCAAGAATGAGAGGTCCACATGCTTCAGCGCTTCTTCTACACCAATGTCCTCTGCCAAAAGCAATGCTTCCTCTTGGAACGTTGGTGTACAGCTGCCTTCATTCAATTCACAGAGGCGCTTTAGACGCTTCAGGCGATCTGTTGTTTTTTCAGCTCGCATACAATCGTTGGTCAGCTCACACACATTTACGTGACGCGCATCAGCAATCATGCTGATATCATTTACGTGAACAATGAGTCGCTGTCCTTCTTCCGTCACAAAACCGATCGAGCAAAAATGCGCACCTGACATTTCCATACGAGTGAGAACAGCATTGGCAAAGACCTCACCTGTGCGTAGCCGAACCTGGCCCGCTTCAATGGCTCCGCCTACCTTACGCTCGTTGGCGATCACCGTATACATATCCGTGTAACCGTTAATCTGATAGCGCATGTTACCCTCCTGCTTTGCATAAATGACAAGTAATTTGTTGAGACTAATTATCATTAACATCGTATAATGAAAATCATTATCTGTCAACGCTGAGAATGATTTTTATTGATAATTACCCCTACTTTTTTCGCTCACCACTATTCTTGCCCACTTTTCCGTTTTCATCGCAAAAAAAAGACCAGACCTGCTGCTTACCAGCATATGTGGTCTGATCCTTTGCAAACACCTATTTTTTGGGGGTAAACAAGCCCAATTTTTCAATACGCTTTACGGCCTCAGCCAGTCGCTGTTCATCCGATAGCAGCGCCGCACGAACGTAGCCTTCGCCCGTCGGCCCAAAGCCATCCCCCGGAGCTACAACGACATGCGCTTTTTCCAGTAACATATCGGAAAACTGGACGGAGGTAAAGCCGCTTGGGATTGGCAGCCATGCAAAAAACGAGCCTTGGGATGGCTGTGCTTGCCAGCCGATGCGATGCAGGTTGGAATAAAGCGCATTGCGCCTACCCTCGTATACAGCCACCAGGTCGCGGACACACTGCTGCGAACCAGTCATGGCTCGTGCAGCAGCCATTTGGACAGCTCCGAACAAACTCACAAAATAATGGTCTTGAATCAAATTGATCAAACGAACGAGCTCACGATTTCCAACCATCGCGCCTACGCGCCACCCAGCCATATTGTAAGTTTTGGACAGTGTATAAAACTCCACGCCCACTTCCTTTGCCCCTGGAACCTGCATGAAACTGACCGGTTTTTTACCGTCAAAGCTGATTGCTCCATAGGCAAAATCATGGCAAACAACAATTTCGTTTTTACGAGCAAAACGAACCGTATCTTCATAAAATTCGTACGGTGCATTCACCGCAGTCGGATTGTTCGGGTAGTTCAGAAACATCAGCTTGGCCCGCTCCAAATCCGCTTGGGATAGCTTGCTGTAATCTGGAAGAAATTGATTTTCCGCTGTGAGCGGCATCATGACCATCCGACCATCGACAACGGCTACACCTGACCAGTAATCAGGATAACCCGGGTCTGGCACCAGAGCTACGTCCCCTTTGTTCATCAGCACCTGGCAAATCTCTACAAGCCCGGTTTTGCTACCGAACAGAATCGCTACTTCTTCTTCCGGATCGAGATCGACGTCAAACTCTTGCTTGTACCAGTGTGCAACTGCCTGCTTCAGCTCCACTCGACCAGAAAATGGCGGATATTTGTGATGAAGCGGCTGAGCTGCCTGGGCCTGCAATTCCTCAATAATATGGGGCGGTGTCGGCAAGTCAGGATTGCCTTGTCCTAGGTTGATAACGTCATGACCAGCAGCAATGACCTTGTTTACCTTTGCTACCAAGGTAGCGAAAAACTGGGTCGGCAACCGATCAATCATGTCGGAGGGTTGGATGCGCATCGTTCTTCATTTCCTTTCTGTCGGGTACTGCATGATTCTACACTGCAAAAAAACCCCTCCTTCTTTACAGAAAAGGGGTAGATCAGCTTCGTCACGTCCTTATCTGTCAGGAAAGATCCTGCTGGAATTGGCACAGCATCTGTTTTCTTCAACCTGAATCGATATGAAAACAGATCCGCTGCCGGGCTTCATAGGGCCAGTCCCTCCGCCTCTCTTTATAAGTAAAGCACACGGAATATAATGTTTTAGCAATTTTATATTACTTGAGCGGGTGTTTTGTGTCAAGACACCTGGGGGCGCTGGGGAAAAGCACTTTATTGAGCTGTGGTGGTGGGGAGGAAAACGGAGAAAATGCTCCGGATTCTTGGGATACTTGCTGGGGGCGTTACTGCTCAGCTCCGTGAAAAAAGCGAAACCGCGTCCAAAGTCGTGGATTCGCTGAGGCATCTCAAAGGTGGACGCTTAAGGGCGTGTTTCGCTTTTTTCACTCCGCTTGGGATGTATCCCAAAGATCCTCGCATTTTCTCCGTTTTCCTCACGACAGCTGGCGTGTTTTCCCCTGTTTGGAAAAAACAAAAAAGACGCGCGTGGCGCCTTTTCATTATAAAAAAAGAAGAATTACATTTTTTCTGCGGTTTGTACTGGAATCTGGTGACTGCGTTTTTGGAAAGAGCTGTGGAAAGCAAAGAATACGACGGATAACAGTGCCAAACCAGCCATGATGTACAGCAGTCCCTGGGCCTGGAAGTTTTGAAAGATGAAGGCACCGAGGAGTGGGCCAAGCATACGTCCTGCGGAGCCTGTACCTGAGACAAGACCTTGGATGAAGCCTTCCTGCCCTTCTGGTGTGAACTTGGCAGCTACAGCTGGAACCGCTGGCCATACGAGCATTTCGCCCAGTGTCATAACGAACATCGCAGCAACAAATCCAGCGTATGACGTCGTTTGCGACAAGATGAGCATCGACAGAACAAATACATACGAGCCGAGCAGCATTTGAGCCTTGAGTGTTCGAGCATAACGACGAATGACCCACGCGATCAACGGCTGACCGAACAAAATCAAACCTCCGTTAATTGTCCACAAGAGGCTATATTGGCGTAGGGAAATACCTAGTGACTGCATATATGCGGACAGGACAGTCGTCCATTGGACATACACGATCCAGCTGATCAACAGTCCCCCACAGAGCATGACAAGCGCTCCCCAGGCAACCCTTTTCGCCGGCTGAGTGGGTGGAGTTTTCATTCCTGTCTTGTCAGCACCCTGTGTAAGCTGCTCTTCCTTGTTCTTCGCTTTCACAGCCATCGCTTTTACATGCTGCGGCAAAATAAAGGCAAACATGGCAAGTACGATAATTTGGGCGAAGGCATTTCCGAAGAAAGTCCAGGCAAACGACACGCTCGCCAGAATACCGCCCAAAGCAGCCCCGGCAGCTACCCCGGCATTGAGCGCCACATAAATCATGTTGATTCCTTTGCGGCCTCCCTCTGGCCACATGACAACAGCTAGTGCATTAATAACCGGAGACAATGTCCCGTAAAAAAGTCCATTTAATAAGAACAAAATCGTGTAGATCGTAAAATCATGGGTCAAGCCCAAGCAAACCGACATCAGAATGATTCCTGCGGAGGACAAAATGATCGTTCTCATTTTCCCCCAACGGTCAAACAGCATCCCGCCAACCAGGCTGCCAACCAGAAAAGCCCCTTGATTCAAAAGCAACAAAAAGCCGGCAACAGTAAGCGGCTTTCCTAAGAAATCGTGAATATAGATCGTTACAAGCGGCCATATACATGCCATTCCTGTAGAGAAAATGACGGCAGCAATCGCCAATAGCCGAATGCTGCTCGGATAGGATTCCCATTTCTCTTTCATGAGTTACTTCTCTCCTCGCATGAAGTCGCCGCTTTTTCCGCCTGTCTTTTTGAGGAGGCTTGTAGGTCCAATTACCATTCCTTTGTCCATTGCCTTACACATGTCATATACAGTTAGGGCTGCCACACTGACAGCAGTCAGCGCTTCCATCTCCACGCCTGTTTTCCCGGTGGTTTTTACAGATGCTTCGACTTCAAGCGTCGTTTCATCTGCAAACGAAAAACGGATATCAATACCAGTAAGTGGCAGTGGATGGCACATCGGGATGATTTCCCACGTCTTTTTCGCAGCCATCACACCGGCAACCTGTGCTACCGCCAGTACATCCCCTTTTTCCACACGTCCCTCGCGAATACGCGCGAGTGTTCCTGGCTTCATAATGATTTGGCTGTGGGCAATGGCTTCACGCTTCGTAATATCTTTCTCAGAGACATCCACCATTTTTGCCCGATTCTGTTCGTTAAAATGCGTCAATTGGTCACTCATGCTATTCCTTTATCCTCCATGGAAGCAAGTATCCATAAATACCATGCCCAAATGTAATTCGTCGGTCGCTCTGTCATCTACTTCTTACCTTACTCCCGCTGCTTTCGAAATGCAATGAGAACATAGAGGAGGATGTGCCTTATTTAATAGAGAAATCTCCATAAGTAAAAGGTTGCATAGGATTCCCAGTTCGTCCAGCCCACTGACAGTCGGATCATTTCCTCCTTTGTAGGCTTTTCCTTTGTCTCTAAAAGATGCCGGACCGCATTATGCAGCCCCACATCGTCGATGGGAAAAGCGGACGGAATTCGCAAGCAGCGCATTAATACATAATTGGCTGTCCACGGACCGATCCCGCGGATTTGAACGAGCTGCTTTTCTGCTGCCTTCCCTGAGCCAGCGGTGAGAAGCTGCTCCTTACTCAGTTTCCCTTCTACGATGAGCCTCGCTACATCAATGAGGTATTCACTTTTTTTGCCTGTCATTTTGAGTGCATGCAAGTCCTCTACG
The DNA here is from genome assembly GCF_046535075.1 of Brevibacillus sp. SIMBA_040. Taxonomy (NCBI): domain Bacteria; kingdom Bacillati; phylum Bacillota; class Bacilli; order Caryophanales; family Paenibacillaceae; genus Brevibacillus; species Brevibacillus sp. SIMBA_040. The sequence goes on along the minus strand of NZ_JAWRXI010000007.1, from coordinate 242,622 downwards.
CGAAGCTCTGCGATCCGTTCAGGCTCTGGAAACAGCCAGTACACCTCTCCCTCACAGGTTACTTGCCGACCAAAGCTCTCTACCAGACGCCTTTTCAACGTATACGCAAAGGTCATATTGATTTGCTGACCGATAATCCCCCAGCTGATCGCCTCAAATAAATCAGGAATCCCGACATTGCGCAGACCATAAAACGATTCTACCGCGCGTCGGAGAAGATCATCGGTTTTTGCCAACTCATAAAAAGGCTGCAAATTCGTATCCAGATCAAACCAGTCATGTACATACCTGGCTACGGCTGCTCGCCCCTCTTTTGACGTTGGGGCTGTGTCTCCCAGAAACCGAATCCTCAAGGTGTTTTGGTCTGCCGCACCAATTTCCACAATCGACAGCTCTTGCAACGTGGGAATAGCTCGGTATATTCGCTCCTCCCTCAGATGAAACAGACATTCATTGGGGGCACCTGCCAAGTAGTTTAGATTTTGCGCAAAGGAAAACTCCTTTGGTACAATCAGCAGCAGCTCCTGCCCATGATCCTCCCAGGAGTCTTTCCACTCCAGATCTTCCTTGTATGAATGCATCGTTATCCTCCCATTCAGGTCCTGATACGTTCGCCAGCTCTCTTTGTTTTATCATAACAGGATCACAACCTATTTCGTTATCTTGCTGTTCCATTCCAAAATCCGTACATCATGCCCTTGGCAGCGCTATACTGTGCTTAAGTTGAACACAATGAATAACGGTAGCTGATTGAGGAGGAAATAGATATGCGTACAAAAAAAAGTCAAACGGTTTTTTGGACAAAGCTCGTTAACGGGGAATGGAGTCTGTTTCTGGCAGCGACCACAAAAGGACTTTGCTATGTCGGTTCGCTGAACAAGCCATTCGACGAGCTGCTGGCATGGACAAATAAGCACTTTCCCAATTGCACGCTCGTCGAAGATGCAACCGCACTAGAGCCTTATACGACGCAAATCACCGAGTATATAGAAGGAAGCCGGAAGCAATTTACTATTCCCTTTGATTATCAGGGCACATCCTTTCAGCTCGCTGTATGGGACGCGCTATGCCAAATTCCTTATGGAGAAACCAAGTCTTACTCGGATATCGCCCAGCAGATTCAAAAGCCAGCAGCGGTGCGGGCAGTAGGCACAGCAATTGGTGCCAATCCCGTATTAATCACCGTACCTTGTCACCGCGTCATCGGGAAAAATGGTGCTCTCACCGGTTATCGCGGCGGTTTGGCGATGAAGACCAAGCTGCTTGAGCTCGAAAGTGCAGGCCAGCACGCGAAAGGAAGGATGCAGAATGCCTAATCGTCTTGCCGAACGGATCGCCGCTCTCGATTGGGCCCACCTGCAACAAACGCTGGACGAACAAGGCTATGCCATACTACCATCCATACTAGAGCCTGATCAATGCAAAGACATCATCGCAACCTATTCCGATGATGCTCTTTTTCGCAGCACAATTGATATGGCGAGATACCGTTTCGGGATTGGACAGTACCGTTACTATCAGGCTCCCCTTCCGCCGCTGTTGCAGCAGCTTCGCGAGGGCTTTTATCCTGAGCTTGCCAAAGCCGCAAACCGCTGGCTTGGACAGCTTGGAAAGGATGCTATCTACCCCGCTACTCTTTCCGATTTTTTGGATCGCTGTCATCAGCATGGACAATCCCGCCCCACTCCTCTGCTTTTGAAATATGAGGCTGGCGGGTACAATTGCTTGCATCAGGATTTGTACGGTGAGGTTTATTTTCCTTTTCAAGTCGTGTTTGTCCTGAGTCAAAAAGAGATCGATTACACTGGTGGAGAGTTTTTACTGCTGGAGCAGCGCCCTCGGGCACAAAGCAGAGGGCATGTTATTACACTTGCGCAAGGTGCCGGGCTGATTTTCCCAACGAACCATCGACCTGTTGCCGGAGCACGCGGCTATTATCGGGCTACGCTGCGCCATGGCGTCAGTACGATTACTGCTGGAAACAGATACAGTCTCGGGATCATCTTTCATGATGCCAAGTAAGGAGAGTCTATGTGAAGACTGCTTTATTTTACAAGCATCCGAAAACATTGCTGAATAAAGGAAGCGGATTTCTTTCCGATTATACGCACTCCCTCAATCCGTATACGGGATGCTCATTTGCCTGCTCGTACTGCTATGTGCGGCAAATGCCTGTCTCGCTTTTTCGGGATCAGCCGTGGGGAACGTGGGTAGATATCAAGCAGGAAGCTGGAAACCTACTCCGCAAAGAGCTTCTACGGGCAAAGGCGAAAGGGAAGGTCACAATCTTTATGTCCTCTGCTACAGACCCGTATCAACCCGTCGAGCAAAAGGAGCAGGTTACTCGTTCTCTGCTAGAGGTAATGGCAGATGACCCACCCGATTTTCTGCTGGTTCAAACTCGCAGTCCACTGGTTCGCCGCGATATCGATCTGCTGTTGTCGATGCAGGACCGTGTACGCGTCAGCATGACTGTAGAAACTGATTTGGATGACATCCGCAAGCACTTTTCCCCGCAAGCACCGCCGATTCAGGCACGCCTGAAGACCTTGCAGCTCCTGGCAGAAGCTGGCGTCCCCACACAAGTTGCCATTGCCCCTGTTTTACCAAGCAGCGAAGCGTTCGCTCATCGCTTGCGGCCTTTAGTCAATCGTGTGTGTATAGACGATTTTTATATGGGAGATGGCAGCGGAGGAAAGCGAACGAGGAAATTGGGAATAGCATCGCTCTATGAGCAGTTGGGACAAGAAAAATGGTATAATCCCGACGCTTTCCAGCTTGTATATGAGCGTTTTGTTCGCGTATTTGGCAAAGAAGACGTGTATTTGAGTCAAAAAGGCTTTGCTCCCTAAGCTAGCGTGCAGGTTTGGCCTCTCTCGCTCATTGGCATATGTGCCCGATTATGATATCTTCAAGCCATAGAGAACTGTTATCTCAACGGGAAAAGAGGAGTTGCCTTGACCATTACTATTTTGCTGTTTGCTGGCCTAGCCGAACGAGCCAATGTTCGAGAAATACAATTGACCCTGCCAGAAAATACGAATGTACGTGATCTTCTGCAGTTAATCGGGGAACAGTATCCTGCCCTCTCTCCTCTGCTTGGAAGCTGCTTTGTTTCGGTTAATCATGAATACGCTGCACCAGATAGAGTCATCGGACCAGCTGATGAGGTCGCCCTGCTCCCTCCGGTCAGCGGCGGTGAAGAAGAACCTCGCTTTGCGATTACGACAGAGCCGCTTCAGGCAGACAAGCTTGTTCGCCTGGTCAGCAATCCTCATGCAGGAGCGATTCTGACCTTCGTCGGAACCGTTCGTGAATTTACCCATGGGCAGCGGACTGTCTATCTTTCCTACGAGGCATATGCCCCAATGGCCGTTGAAAAAATGAAGCAGATTGCCACAGAGATCGAGGAGCGCTGGCCCGGTGCCGAAGTGGCGATGCACCACCGTATCGGGGATTTGGCTGTCGAGGAGATCGCCGTGGTCGTAGCAGTCGCTACCGCTCATCGCAACGAATCCTTTGAGGCTGGACGCTATGCGATCGAGCGCCTGAAGCAGATCGTTCCGATATGGAAAAAAGAAATGTGGGAAGATGGAAGTGAATGGAAGGGTCATCAGCAAGGTCCCTGGAACCCCTTGGAGATGACAGAAGGAAAGGTGGAATAACACCGTGGATACCCGCTATTCGCGCCAGATCTTGTTTGCTCCGATCGGGCGAAGTGGACAGGAGAAGCTCGGGCAAAGCCGAGTCGCCATTGTCGGGATGGGAGCACTCGGGACCGTCTTGTCCAACCATATGGTCCGCGCTGGAGTCGGCTTTGTTCGCCTGATTGACCGTGATTTTGTAGAGCCAAGCAACCTGCAACGCCAAATGCTCTACGATGAGTCGGATGCAGCCGAGCATTTGCCAAAAGCGATTGCTGCCCACGCCAAGCTGAGTAAAATCAATTCGCAAGTCACCATCGAGCCGATTGTTGCTGATCTGACCGCATACAATGCAGAACAATATTTGACAGACGTCGATCTTGTGCTCGATGCTACCGATAATTTTCAAGTGCGTTACCTCGTTAACGATGTTTGCGTCAAGCACGGCATCCCATGGGTTTACGGCGGGGCTGTCAGTGCGACAGGGACTTTTACCGCGATTCGACCGGGAACGACCCCTTGCTTGCGCTGCCTTTTCCCCGAGGCTCCAAACCCGGGAGAAATGGCCACCTGTGATACAGCAGGTGTCATCGGTCCGATTATTCATATCGTTGCTTCCTATCAGGCAACAGAGGCTTTTAAAATGCTAGTGGGCGCAACTGATGCACTCAATCCAAACCTCGAGCATTTTGAGATTTGGAACAACCGCCATCAGCAGATCAAGGTCTCACATGGCCGACGGGCAGACTGCCCCGCCTGTGGACAGCGCGAATTTGCCTTTTTGCAGCCGGATACGCCAGAAGGACAAGCTGTATCTCTTTGTGGACGCGACACGGTACAAATCTCTCCCTCTGCTGCGGTCTCGCTCGATCTCGATGCGCTTGCTGAGCGTCTTGCCCCTCTTGGTCAAATCGAGCGAAACAAGTTTTTGCTGCGCTTTCGGGTCGAGTCGTATATGCTTGTCGTTTTCCCTGATGGACGTGTGCTCGTCCAAGGTACAGACGACAGCAGCCTGGCACGTACGCTGCACGCCAAATATATCGGAGCATAATCGCTCTTGTTTTCACTACACAAAAAAAGTCCCCTTTCCTCTACGAATGGGGACTTTTTGTATCCGCTACTGCAGCCGGCAGTCGAACCGTAAAAGTCGTGCCTTCTCCAAAGTGACTTTTCACTGTAATCGTACCTTGATGCATATCAATAATTTTTTGAACGATGGATAGCCCCAGCCCACTTCCGCCCTTACCCCGGTTGCGCGATTTATCTGCTTTGAAGAATCTCTCGAATATTCGCCCCTGATCCTGCTCGGTAATTCCGATCCCAGTATCTGATACGTTGACAACGAAATCATCGCCTGCTAGATTCAGCTGTACCGTGATCGTCCCGCCTGCTGGAGTAAATTTGATCGCGTTGCTTATCAGATTCACCCATACCTGACTGAGCATATCTTCATCAGCTGTTATTTCCGCCTTTTCCAGCTCCACATCCATCTCGATTTCTTGCTCCAACCATTGCGGCTCACAAGCCAAAATAATTCCCCGAATCTGCAGATCCAAGCGGTACGTCTTGCGTTCGAGCGGCTGTTGTACTGCTTCCAAAGAAGTCAGTCTCAGCAGATTGTCACTTAGCTTGGAGAGTCTTTTGCTCTCTGTTTCAATGATCTCTAAATAGTGCAAACGCTGCTGATGTGTAAGCTGCTCATTGTGCAAGGCGCGGGCAAATCCGCTAATCGACGTCAGTGGAGACTGAATTTCATGCGATACGTTCGAGATAAACTCCTGCTTCATCTGCTCCATCTGATTCAGCTGCTCTGCCATATGATTGAAACCATCGATCAGCTCACCCCACTGATGCTTCAGCTTAAAATCAAGATTCACCTTGAAATCACCCTTTGCAATCCGGTTGATCGCATTGCGAAAAGCATCGAAAAAATCGTATTGTCTCGGCTTTTTAAATCTGATGATCGCCGCCAGCAGGAAAAACAAGACGAAGCTGAGGAACGTGTTTATGATCCCCTTGAGGTATTCAGATAGATTTAGATTGGCATTACTATAGAAGAAATTCGTTAGCCAATACGCAAGTGACCAGCATATAGCTATGGCTAGCAGAAATGCGCAGAGTCCAAGCAACCTGAGAAAAAATATTTTCCACGAGTGATCCGGGTTTCTGCTCATTGGTCCAGCTCCAGTCGATAGCCCAATCCGCGAACCGTTCGAATCAAAAACCTGCATTCCTCCTGTGGGAACCTCTCGCGCAGCCGATTGATATGCACATCCACGGTCCGCTCATTCCCTTCAAAATCATAGCCCCAAATTTGCTCGATCAGCTGCTCGCGAGTAATCGTTTTGCCCGGATTGCTGCCTAGCTTAAACAGAAGCTCAAATTCTTTTAGCGGAATCGTTAGCGCCTTGGTTCCCTTTGTCATTTCGAACGTTTTCTTGTTCAGTTGCAGCTGCCCGATCTGCACGGTGTGGGAAGACTCGATCCGATAACGCTTTAGCAGTGCTTTTACCCGAACGACCAGCTCGGCGGGTTCGAACGGCTTGACGAGGTAGTCATCGGTTCCCAGCTCAAAGCCTTTAATTTTTTGCGAGGTTTCGCCTTTTGCTGTAAGCATGAGCAGCGGGATATCGGGATAGAATCGTCGCAGCTCCCGGCACAGCTCCCATCCGTCCATATTCGGCATCATGATATCCAGGATGACGAGGTCTGCAGGAGCGGTAGAAAATAAGGAAAGAGCTTCTTCCCCGTCTGCCGCCTCCATGACTTCAAAGCCCTCTCTCTCCAAAAAGACGCGAACCAGCTCACGAATATGCGGATCGTCGTCTACTACCATCAGTTTGGTCATGATTACACCCTCTCTTTTACACGTAATTGCTGCGTCGCAAATTCTTTGTACATATCGTGGCTGTCGAATAGCTCATCATGTGTTCCCTTGCCAGTAATTCGGCCTTTTTCCATGAACAGAATCTGGTCCGCATCAACGACTGTCGACAAGCGATGGGCAATCACAAGTGTCGTGCGTCCCTTCATTAAATTCTGAAGCGCCTGCTGAACGATGATTTCCGATTTGCTGTCCAAACTGGAGGTTGCCTCATCCAGCATCAGAATTTGTGGATCGCGAAGCAGCGCCCTGGCAATGCCAATTCGTTGTCTCTGTCCTCCTGAGAGCTTGACGCCTCTCTCTCCTACCTCGGTGTCATAGCCATTCGGGAATTCAGAAATAAACCCGTCCGCATAAGCCATTTCTGCTGCCTTTCGCAGCTCCTCCTCACTTACTTCACGAAAGACACCATAACAAATATTTTCACGGATCGTTCCGGCAATCAATGGGCTTTCCTGTGACACATAACCGATTTTGCTTCTCCATGATGCAAGTGTAAAGTCAGCAATTGATTCATCCCCAAGCTTGATGTGCCCTTGCTGTGGCAAATAGTAGCGTTCGATCAAGGAAAAGAGGGTCGTCTTTCCGCTTCCGCTAGGTCCTACAATGGCATTTACTTTTCCTGCCTGGATGGTAAAGCTGACATCATTCAGGATCGTTTCTCCATTTTCATAGGCAAAGCTCACATTCTCTACCCTGATCGGCAAGCTGGCGTTTTCCAGTATTTTTCCTGAAGTATGGTCTTCCTCGTCAGCTTCCAATGTCGTTATCATTCGCTCTGTAGCACCCATCGCCTTTTGCAGCTGTGTAAAGAAATGCGTGAACTGTCCGAGCGGCATCATGATTTGTACGAGATACAAGATGAAAGCAACCAGCTCACCTGCTGTCAAAGCACCTGACGATACACGCATGCCCCCATATCCCATCACCACGACAAGTAGTACCATGATAACCAGCGACATGAGTGGACCAATCATCGCCTGTACTCTGCCTTCGCGGATGCCAAACTGAAACAGCTTGTCAATCCCTCGCTTACCGCTGGCATATTCGTGCGGCTCTGCATTTGATGATTTTACGAGGCGAATCTCAGACAGCACTTGCGTCATAATCGTTGTAAAGCTTGCCGTTTCGTCTTGCAGCCCTTTGGAAATCTTGTACATTTGGCGACCCAACGGCAGTAAAATCACCAGGGCGAGCGGTACTGCAATCAGCATAGTCATGGTCATTTGCCAATCAAGGTAAAGCAACGTAGCGATTGAACCGATAATAGAGATGGTTCCGGTAAAAAAGTTGGAAAGATGGTCGGTGATCAAGCCTTTGACTACACCTGTATCGTTGGTCATTCGGCTGATCGTTTCCCCCGTTCGGTTATTATCATAATACGGGACAGGCAGGACAAGCAGCTTTTTCCAGAGGCGATCCCGGAGTGCGGCGACGATTTTTTGTCCCACATGATTTAACATGTAAATAGAGAGGCCGCTAACAACGGCTTGCGCGACAAATGCCCCGATCAAAAGAACAATTTGTCCCTTGCTTATCGAGGACAATGTGAAGCCATCGATCAGATCCTTGGTGAAAAGCGGAATTACCAGGCTCACAAGAGTGGTTGCAATGCTCAGGAAGAGCGCGGTCCCGAGCATCAGCTTGGATGGCTTCGTTTCCTTTATTAAATGAAAGAACGGTCTCAGCTTTCCTGACGTATGTTTTTGTTTTGTCGTCATCTTTTTGTATCTCCTATCCGTATTTACTTCACTCTCTTGCAGGAATCGCATACCTTTCGTTTGACGATATAGAAGCATGTCAAGACCTGCTAGAGAAAAGATACCGCATGAATGTAAACGAAATATAAACGGGATAATACAGGAAGTCTGGAAATTTTCCTTTCCTTTTCGCAGGAAAATGGCTTCGGCGCTTTTTCTTCACTGATTTTGTATAGAAATGATGAATTTGGGGTAGAAGACGAGAAACAAATCGAGTATAATAGGGTCGTGATGAAGAAGAAACGAAACTATGTTTCATCTGATGAAACTCCAAGTAACAATAGGGAGGTTGTATACATTGGCTAACAAAGATGCTTACAAAGTAAAATCTTCCCTGCAGGTAGGCGACAAGTCTTTCGCGTATTATCGCCTGCAAGGATTGGAAGAACAAGGACTTGGTGATGTTTCCAAGCTGCCATTCTCCATTAAAGTTCTGCTTGAGGCGGCTGTACGTCAGTTCGACGGACGCGCGATCACTAAAGAACACGTACAACAACTCGCGACTTGGACAAAAGGCCGCGACGAAAACCAAGAAGTACCTCTCATGCCAGCTCGTATCGTACTTCAAGACTTCACTGGTGTACCGGCTGTAGTTGACCTCGCTGCGATGCGTATCGCGATGAAACGCGCTGGTGGAGATCCAAAACGAATCAACCCACTCGTACCAGTAGACCTCGTTATCGACCACTCCGTCATGGTAGATGATTTCGGTAACGCAGCTGCTCTGGACAACAATATGAAATTGGAATTCGAACGCAACCAAGAGCGCTACCGCTTCCTGCGTTGGGCACAAACTGCGTTTGACAACTTCCGTGCGGTTCCTCCGGCAACTGGTATCGTTCACCAAGTTAACCTGGAGTACCTCGCAACTGTAATCGCTACTCGCGAAGTAGACGGCGAGCTCGTTGCTTTCCCTGACTCTCTCGTAGGTACTGACTCCCACACCACTATGATCAACGGTCTTGGTGTTCTTGGTTGGGGTGTTGGTGGTATTGAGGCAGAAGCAGGAATGCTCGGTCAACCTCTATACTTCGTAACTCCAGAAGTTGTTGGCTTCAAACTGACTGGTACTCTGAGTGCTGGTGCGACTGCAACCGACCTCGCTCTGACTGTTACTCAAATGCTGCGTAAAAAAGGCGTTGTAGGTAAATTCGTTGAGTTCTACGGCCCTGGCTTGTCCAACATCTCGCTGGCTGATCGCGCAACCGTAGCTAACATGGCACCTGAATACGGCGCTACTATGGGCTTCTTCCCAGTAGACTCCGAAACGCTCAACTATATGCGTCAAACTGGTCGCGAAGAAGACCTCATCTCCTTGGTTGAAACTTACACCAAAGCACAAGGTCTCTTCCGTACAGACGCTACGCCAGACCCAGTATTCTCCGAAACATTGGAACTGGATCTGTCCACTGTAGTACCAAGCTTGGCTGGTCCAAAACGTCCACAAGACCGCGTAGAACTGACTGCTATGAAGGAATCCTTCAATAACAGCCTCGTAACACCGATCGACAAAGGTGGTTTTGGTCTCTCCGAGGAGAAAATCGCAGCCTCTGCAGATGTTACGTATGCAAACGGTGAAACAGCAACTGTGAAAACAGGATCTGTTGTTATCGCAGCGATCACTTCCTGTACCAACACATCAAATCCTAGCGTAATGCTGGGTGCAGGTATCCTGGCCAAAAAAGCCGTGGAAAAAGGCCTGACAAAACCTGCTTTCGTAAAAAGCTCTCTGGCTCCAGGTTCCCGCGTAGTTACGCAATACCTGACTGACGCTGGTCTGATCGATTCCTTGAACGCGATCGGCTTCAACGTGGTTGGTTATGGTTGCACCACTTGCATCGGTAACTCTGGTCCATTGCCAGAAGAAACCAGCAAAGCAATCGCTGACGAAGACCTGACTGTTGCAGCTGTACTTTCCGGTAACCGTAACTTTGAAGGCCGTATCCATGCACAGGTAAAAGCGAACTACCTCGCTTCTCCTCCATTGGTTATCGCTTATGCACTGGCGGGTACTGTTGATATCGACCTGACTACAGAGCCAATCGGTACTGGCAAAGACGGTCAGCCTGTATTCCTAAAAGACATCTGGCCAACTCCACAAGAGATCTCGGCAGCAATGGGTAAAGCAATGAACCCTGACTTGTTCCGTGCTGAGTACGGCCAAGTGTTCACACAAAACGAAGCTTGGAACAAAATCGACGTTCCTACTGGCGATCTCTATGAGTGGGATGAAAAATCCACGTACATCCAAGAACCGCCATTCTTCCAAAACCTGGCTGGCGAAATCGCAGCGATCGCAGACATCAAAACAGCGAACACCATCGCTCTGTTCGGTGACTCTGTGACAACTGACCACATCTCTCCAGCTGGTAACATCGCGCCAACTAGCCCAGCAGGTCTGTATCTGCAAGCAAACGGCGTAGAGCGCAAAGACTTCAACTCCTACGGCGCTCGTCGTGGTAGCCATGATGTTATGATGCGCGGTACATTCGCTAACATCCGTATCCGCAACCAAGTGGCTCCTGGCACTGAGGGCGGCGTAACCAAATACTTGCCAACTGACGAAGTTATGTCTATCTACGATGCTTCCATGAAGTATCAAGCAGATGGTACTCCACTCGTTGTATTGGCTGGTAAAGAGTACGGTACTGGTTCTTCCCGTGACTGGGCAGCAAAAGGTACTTTCCTCCTCGGCATCAAAGCGGTTATCGCTGAGAGCTTCGAGCGTATCCACCGTGCTAACCTGGTTGGTATGGGCGTTCTGCCTCTGCAATTCGCTGACGGCCAAAGCTGGAAGTCCCTTGGCATCGATGGTACTGAGTCCTTCAGCATCCTTGGTCTCTCCGACGATGTTCAACCTGGCCAACGCGTAAAAGTAGAAGCCACTCGCAAAGATGGCAGCACCTTCGAATTCGAAGTAATCGTGCGCCTCGACTCCATGGTAGACGTAGACTACTACCGCAATGGTGGTATTCTGCAAACGGTTCTTCGCCAACTGCTGGACGAAGGCAAACCTGTAACAACAAAGTAAGAGCTTGAAATAAGTTCGTAGCAGCACCCACCCAACGAAAAGGGCGGTCTTTCGAGAAATCGACAGACTGCCCTTTTGTTATTTAAGCCTACCAGATCATTTACCCGTAAAAAGCCAAGGCAAAAACCACCCTGAGGAATACAGGGTGGTTTCGTCTTGAAAGCAGCTTTGATTTGGGTGCCGTGTAGCTTTGGCTGTCAACTCACCTGCTGACTCGTACTGCTTTCGGAAAATTGACTGTTATACAAATCTGCGTAGAAGCCGTCTTGTTTAAGCAGCTCTTCATGATTGCCCTGCTCGATGACCGTTCCTTGATTCATGACCAGGATTAGATCCGCGTCACGAATGGTAGAAAGTCGGTGGGCGATGACAAAGGACGTTCTGCCTTCCATCAGTCCCTCCATTGCTTTTTGGATCAAGAGCTCTGTCCGTGTGTCTACACTACTCGTTGCCTCGTCGAGAATCAAAATTGTCGGATCAGCCAAAAAGGCACGGGCAATTGTCAAAAGCTGCTTCTGACCTTGTGAAATATTTGATGCTTCTTCATTCAACGTCGTTTCGTAGCCTTCTGGCAGAGTCCGTACGAAGTGATCCGCATGCGCTGCACGAGCCGCCTGCACAATCTCCTCATCGTTTGCTCCAGCCCGGCCGTAAGCGATATTTTCTTTGATCGTGCCGTTGAACAGCCACGTGTCTTGCAGAACCATCCCAAACTTACTTCTCAGCTCGCTGCGCGGCAGCTCGCGTATATCGGTTCCATCAATCGTGATTCTGCCCTCTCCAATCTCATAAAACCTCATGAGCAGGTTGACGAGGGTTGTTTTGCCGGCTCCGGTCGGTCCAACAATGGCCACTGTCATCCCCGGCTTCACATCGATATTCATATTTTGAATGAGTGGCTCGTTTTCTTTGTAGCCAAAAGAAACATTTTCAAATCGCACATGTCCTTCAAGCCCCTCAGCAGTAGCTGGCTTGGAATCAGTTGCCACATCTGTAGATTCTTCGGGCTCATCGAGTATCTCGAAGACTCGCTCTGCTGCCACGAGAGTGGACTGAATGATGTTTGCGATATTCGCAGTTTGTGTAATCGGCTGGGAAAACTGCTGAGCGTATTGGATAAAAGCCTGCACATCCCCGATCAAAATGCTGCCGCGGGTAACGAGCACACCACCGACCACACAAACGAGCACAAATCCGATGTTGCCGACAAACATCATAAGCGGCATCATGATCCCAGAGATGAATTGCGCCTTCCAGCCAGAGTTGTACAGCTTTTCATTGATCACTTCGAACTTCTCAATCGCCTGCTCTTCACGCCCGAACGCTTTTACGATCTTGTGCCCGGTGTACATTTCTTCGACGTGACCATTCATCTCGCCGATGGCCTGCTGTTGGCCCTTAAAATGCGGCATGGAGCGAGCAGCCACCTGCTTGATAACGACGAAGCTAAGCGGCAAGGTTACCAACAAAATGACTGTCATGAGTGGACTGATGGTCAGCATCATGACGATGACACCCACCAGAGTAATTACCGAGGTAATCATTTGCGTCAAGCTTTGCTGCAAAGTACCGCTAATCGTATCCACATCATTGACTACCCGGCTCATGACTTCCCCATGTGTTCGTCCATCAAAATATTTGAGTGGAAGTCTGGCTAGCTTCTCATTTGCTTCCTTGCGCAGTGCATAGACCGTCTTCTGTGCAATGCCAGCCATCAAAAACTGCTGCACATAGGCAAACAAGGAGGAAAAGAGATAGAGTCCAATCAAGGTCAGAATAATTTGCCAAACGGCACCAAAATCAAATGTTGCGCCTGGCACTCCCTTCAATTTCCCCATGAAGCCTTCAAAAATGGTCGTCGTGGCGTTCCCCAGCAATTTCGGACTGAGAATGCCAAAGACCGTGCTGAGTGCGGCTGCCAGGATCACAATCGTTAGCCGAAAGCGATACGGCTTCAAATAGCGAAGCAGACGTCGCAATGTTCCCTTGAAATTTTTTGCCTTTTGTCCAGGCATTGTCATCATTCCTGGCCCGCCAAAACCCATCGGTCTTTGCGCCCCAGATCCTCCACCAGGTCCAGGAGGTGTACGCCGCTGCTGCTCACTCATGCGATTTCCTCCTCCGTCAGCTGGGATTTGACGATCTCTTTGTAGACACTACAGGTATCCATTAATTCATGATGAGTGCCTTTGCCTACAATTTCGCCTTCCTCCAGCACGATAATCTGATCGGCATCCATGACGGTATTCACGCGCTGGGCAACGATGATGACGGTCGCTTCTTCTGTCTCGTTCTTCAGAGCTGCCCGCAGCTTGGCATCTGTTTTGAAATCCAGAGCAGAAAAGCTGTCATCAAAGACGTAAATCGCCGGCTTTCGAATGAGCGCTCGTGCAATGGACAGTCTTTGCTTTTGCCCACCTGACAGATTTGCTCCTCCTTGTGCCAACATCGTTTGGAGTCCGTCCTTCATCGCAGCGACAAAATCGGAAGCCTGCGCAGTCTGTAGTGCCTGCTCGACCTCCTCGTCCGTCGCCCCTTCATTTCCATAACGGACGTTGTCTGCGATCGTTCCTGTGAAAAGCAGCGCCTTTTGCGGGACAAAGCCAATGATGGAGCGAAGCGCACTTTGCGGCAGATCACGCACATCCATGTTCCCGATACGGACACTGCCACTTTCGACATCATAAAAGCGCGGGATCAAGCTGACGAGGGTAGACTTTCCTGAACCCGTACCACCAATAATCGCCGTCACCTGACCGGGCCTCGCAGTGAACGAGACAGAAGACAAGGCTGGCCTCTCTGCTCCCGGGTAACGGAATGTCACTTGATCAAAAATGACTTCTCCTGCCTCTCTGGCTTTTTTTGCTTCTGCCTGTTCTCTATCCAAAATGATAGGCTCTGTCGTCAGCACTTCGTGAATACGCAGCGCCGAAGCAGAAGCCCTCGGCACCATACTGAACATCATGGAAGCCATCATCAGCGAGAACAAAATTTGCATGGCATACTGCAAAAAGGCCATCAGATCACCGACCTGCATATGTCCGGTACTGATTCGTAGGCCACCAAACCAGATAATCGCAATCGAGGTCACGTTCATCATCAGCATCATGATTGGCATCATCGCCGCCATGATCTGATTCGCTTTGATCGCAGTCGCCGTGAGGTCTTGATTGGCCTGATCAAAACGTGCGCGCTCATGCTCGGTTCGATTAAAGGCACGTACGACACGGATTCCGGTCAAATATTCGCGCAACACTAAATTCAAACGGTCGATCTTGGTTTGCATCATCTTGAAATAAGGAATACCTTTCGACCCGATCAAGTAAATCGCCAAAGCCAGGATCGGGATCGCCCCAATAATGACAAGAGAAAGCTTGGCATCCTTGGATACCGCCATGATAATCCCACCGATACACATCATCGGTGCCATAACCATCATTCTCAGCATCATGTTAAGCACTTGCTGGACTTGCGTAATATCATTCGTCGTACGAGTAATGAGGGATGCCGTGCTGAGCTTATCGAACTCCTGCAAAGAAAAGCGCTCGATATGACGAAAAACACTGCTGCGCAGCCGCATCCCGAACCCTGAAGCTGCACGGGACGCCAGATAGCTGGCACAGACTGACAAGATGGCACCAACTGCAGATACGAGGAGCATGAATCCACCAATCCTCCATATATAAGCAGTGTCCTCCTTGACGATTCCTTCGTTGACGATATCTGACATCAACGTAGGAAGATACAGATTGGCAATCGATTGAAGCAGCACAAATACCATGGTCATGATGACCATATACCGGTAAGGCCGCAAAAAACGCAGTAATCGTAACACTCGAATCACCCTCCGGTACGGATTGGACTATGGGAACAAATTGTAACTGATCCATTCCTCCAGAGCAAGTGGTAGCCATCATTTTCCTACCTTCGTTCCAAGCCCTGCTTGAAAATTTAACACTGATGCGCTGTCAGTGATTACCCGTTCATTTTTTGCTTCATCTCCGCGAGCATTCGTCGCCGGGCAATGCGCGGATCGAGTTCTGGATTCATTACGTGCTGAACGTACTGTCTGGCACTAATCTCAATTTGCTCCTCTGTAGCCTGAACAGCTCCGTAAAAGGTGAAGAGTGGGAGCATCGTCATTCCTACTTGATTGGCAAAGGCTTGCAAGGGGCGCGTCAACTCACTGATTGTGTAGCCAATCAATCCACCCGCTTGATATGTTTCCTGCGTACCTCCGATAGAAATGGCGAGCACCAGCTCTTTTCCTGCTACTGCCTTTCCACCAGATCCAAATAACCAAGCTGTCGTGAACACTTCATCTAGCCACTGCTTCAACAGAGATGGTGTTCCATACCACTGAAACGGGAATTGCAGCACGAGGCGTTCGTGATTAGCTAGGAGCGCTTGCTCGTAATGGACATCTATTGCTTTATCGGCGTATGAGGCATACAATTCGTGCACGATTACATGCTCAGTATGCTTCGATAATTCCGCGACCCACCGTTTGTTGACGCGTGATTGCGGCAACTGTGGATGGGCAACGACAACGAGAGTTTTCATTTGAAATTCAGCTCCTTTTGTTTTTGACTGACACGAAAGTCAATTTTAAAAGCAAAAAAAATTACTCTGGTCTGATTACCAATAATGCTGAATCGATCACTTGCTCAAACAGCCCCTTGAGCTGCTCGTTGATCTCATGAGCTGTCGCCCCTTGGTCAGCGAGGTCTTGCTGTGTCTGGTCTAAATAATTCATTCCCTGTGATACGGCGCCCCAAAATTGCATGGCCATCAGACTAGCATCTCCAGCACGGATTGTCTTTTGCTCCATGCCTTTCTCCACAGCTTGTGTCATCGGCTGCAGGAAGCTCTTTACCCATTTGAACGGAGAAAATTGCTCCGCCGTATACAAGTAATGTACATCCAGGCTGATTCGCGTGAAAAAACGAGACACGGCTGGTTCTTCCAATACTTGTCGGCAAACGATTCGTGCATACGTATCGAACAGTTCAAATGCGGAGCCCTCTTGCTCGAAATGTGCTTTCGTAAATTGCTGTGTATTTTCCATTACATGCTCGAAAAGCTCTCGAAACAAGGTCTGCTTGTTTTTAAAATAGTGGTAGACTAATCCGCGCGCCAGACCAGCCCTCTGTGCAATCTCGCCAATCTCCGAGGCAGCATATCCTTTCTCTGCATAGACGTGAATCGCCGCCTGCAAAATTTCCTGCGTCCGCTGCTTACGGATCTCTTCATTTTGTTCTTTGGTACGTGGTGACATGATCTAGCCCTCATTTTTCATTGACATTCGTGTTAATCAAAAAGATACATGAAAATGGAACCTTTTGTCAATGACACATTTTATGAAACGAATACATGTTCTCCATCCCTTTTTGGCACCCTTATGAATGAGGAGGGATTGCAAATGGAACAGCAAAGCTTTGAACAAATATACGCCGATTACAAAAATGCCGGAGAGCAGCAAGCACTGGAGGAAAACGGTGGTACCACGCCTTCTCCTGATGCTTCCGGCAAAGAGCAAATTGTTGCCGTGCGAAAAAATGGCGATGGAGACTTGATCGCTTTCAAGACAAGCGCGGGGCGGGAGCTGGATTACGTCACTGCCTTGCAAGATGCAAAAGCGGGCAAGCTGGCACATGTGGACGTCTTTCATAAATACGGGCGAGACATTTTGCGAAGTGAGCCTGATGGCATCAAAGAAAACAATCTGGATAACCTGCCTACTTTTTAAATCGGTAAAAAGCAAATCAACAAATCCCACCTCCTTTATAACCAGGGTGGGATTTGCGCTGTTCCAGGACGTCTAGAATATTTTAGGGAAATGAGCAAAAAAATAGAGAGGAATGCAGAGGAGGCGAATCGATCCATGAGATTCAAACATACATATGCCATCGTGCTTCTTGTCCTGTTTTGTATGCTTGTCACGAGCTGTAAGACAAACACAAGCCCACCACTCCATCAGCAAAGCATGCCATCAGCGCCCTCTCCCAGCACATCTTCCGTACAGAAGCCGACTATTCTCATCCTGATTGATTCCTTGATGGACAAGCCGTTGCGCGAAGCAATTACCCAAGGTCGCGCTCCTGCTTTAGCGTATTTGTTTGCACACGGGCACTACTACCCACAAGTAGTAAGCTCCTTCCCTACCATGTCTGTCACGATTGACAGTACCTTGCTTACAGGCACCTACCCGAATCAGCATCGTATCCCTGGCCTATCGTGGTATAGCACAAAGGAAAAACGCATGATCTATTACGGTATGGGGCCAAAGGAAGGGCTAAAGATTGACCAGCCACAGGTGTTGCTGGACGCCGTTCATCACCTCAATCAGACCCATTTGAATCGGAAAACGAAAACAATCCACGAGGAAATGGCAGAGATGGGCAAGCATTCGGCTTCGATTAATGCTATCGTATGGCGAGGAAAAACAGATCACGTCTTGAAAATCCCACGCCTGATTTCCTTGAGCACGCCTTTGCCAGCGGAGCTAAAGGTGACTGGACCTGCACTCCTCTCCTACGCCACTTTTGCCCAGCTGAATCCGGATCAAAAAGAGCAGAGACGCATCTGGCGAAAGTACGGGATGAATGACGAGTTTTCCGCGCAAGAGGCAGCCTTTCTCATTTCTACTAACAAGCTGCCTCCGCTAACGATCACGTATTTTCCCGAAAACGATATGGAAGTGCATAAAAAAGGTCCAGCTACCATCGAAGGAATAGTGAAAGCTGACCAAGCCTTGCAGGTAGTTCTGAATGCCTTTGGTTCATGGGAACAGGCTGTAAATCAGGCAAGATGGGTTGTTATGGGTGATAGTGGACAAAGCGCTGTCCACCCTGATCGCCGGACAGCTACCATCGATCTACGGAGCCTTCTAAGTCCTTACCGTATTGCCAAAATCGGACAACCGATACAAAGGAAGGATCAGCTCGTGATCGCCACCAATGAACGAATGGCCTACATATACGCTCTCGATGCTCATCTGTCCCTGACTGATATGGTCAAGCGTTTGCAGAAGGAAGAGAGGTTCGACATCATCGCGGTAAAAGAAGGACAGAAAACCATCGTCACGGCTGGCAAGAGCAACAGTACCTTGTCTTATCGTCCTGGAGGTGCGATCAAGGACGACTACGGTCAGACGTGGACAATCTATGGAGATGACAAATTGCTTGATTTGACAATCCGCAATAACCATATCACGTATGGCAAGTATCCCGACGCATTGGCGAGACTCCATGGAGCAATGAACTCCCAGGAAGGCAGATACGCAATCGTTACCGTAAAACCAGGCTATGAATTGGTTACCGAGAGCTCTCCCACCCATCTCGGCGGCAGCGCACATGGCTCCCTGCACGAAACAGATTCACTTGTACCTTTGCTCGTAGTCGGAACCAAGACTCGCCCGCAAGCTTTGCGGATTGTCGATCTGAAAGACTGGCTGCTGCGTCTTGCGAACGAATAAATTCAGGTTTTGATGCTACGAATTCGTCAAACGTTCACGAGCTGTTTCCCGTCTACCTGTGGCAGGAACGAGCGTGCCGACCTTACCTAATCCATATGCAGGCATATTGACATAGACATTCTCATATTTTCCGGCTTCCACGAGATACGTCTCGTGGAAGATCCCTACCGTTCCATCAGACCCGATCGCTTGATTAAATTTTCGCCAGGCAGTCAAATGCTTGTGGCTATTTCGCGCATATTGCTCCAGATGTTCATAGGAGCGCCAATATTGAATCTGCGTGATCGTCCGCATGCTGATGCTCCCGCTATCCCCCAAGAAGCCCAGGTCCGGATTCTGATACAGCTCTTGCAGCATCCCTCCCATCGCCTTTGCTACCGGAACCCACTTGTGTACGGCAAGCAAGCGATTGATGCGCATCCCGATAATAAAAACGACGAATGATTCGTCCATTTCGGCAGTAAATCTTCCCCGCACGATTTTTGACATAGTGATCACCTACTTTAACAAGGATTTAAGATGCATTTCGTAAAATGACATAAAATCGCTGGCGCGAAACAAATGAGCAGACAAATAGGCACCGTAGAACATGGAGAACAGCAAGATGACAGCTTCCTCGTCACTTACACGCAAAGAAAGATGGCCATCCTCCCTCGCCTCCGCCACCGATTTTTTAAAAATGTCATAGAGCGATACCTCGGAAATCGCCGCCCTGTTCGCTTCTTCCGGAAACAGCAAATACAGCTCAGCTTCTGACAATGTCGGTACCCAGGGATGCATTTGCTGCTCCGATAAAAAACTGATCAAGCTAAGCATGATTCCGGGATACTTCTTGCCATCCTCTGTCACTTTCGCAAAAATGTAACGGATCGCCTCCAAGCCCCGCTTTGAGCTACTGGACAGCTCCAGGAAGCACTCCGCCTGCCAAATACTCATGAAGTAAGTCAACAAATCCTCTTTTTGCGGAAAAAATTTAAAGAAGGTAACCTTGGATACCTCTGCATGCTGACATATATCTTCCACAAGTACACGCCGAAAGGTACCCTCCCCTATGAGTTCGAGACACCCTTCCAGAAGAGCTAGCTTCGTTTTTGCTTTTTTCTTTTCGCGCAGTGAAATCATATCTGATGTCATGACCGTTTTCCTTTCGTTGGAATCCCCTTATGCTAATGATAGTAAATAAATTAACTGAAGTAAAGTATTTTATTTGAGTTCGTTTTTTATTTCTTTATTTCAAGTAGCCTTTGACGCCTAATCCCATACGATAGTGGAGAGCCCTTCGAAGGAGAAAATCACATGAGAATTTGTTTTTTTTGCAATCTCATCGAATTTAAGCCAAAGGGGAATGTTCTGCAGTTTTTTATTCTGCTACGGGCACTTGACCGAAAAGTGGCACAGCTGCCAGCACACGAGCAGGAGCAATATTCTTTAGACTGCGTCCTCCCCTTCCAGTTCCGTAATGGAATGGGTGGTTTTACGTTTCAGCACGTCCAGTTTTTCAAGTCGAATCATCCGATCGATGACATCATCCGTCGCGATCAAAAGAAAAGGTATGATTATATCTTCATCCGCGGACGTAACGAGGCAATCAAGCTTTTGGATAAAAGGCCTGCTCTGGGCTCGAAGCTGTTGTTTCTGGCGATTCAATACAATTTGAACGACCCGTACATCATGCGCAGACTCAACCGTATCTTCAAGCATGCACGGCTCGTTTTTTTCCAGACCGAGCCCAATGCCAATCGCTACCGAACTTATCAACTTCAAAAAGGCAACTACTCCAGTCAGGAGCTTGACCGCAAAATTCAGGTTCTCCCCCAGTTTGTTGAACCACCAAAGGACTCCCTGTCTGACCGACCTTCTACTGATCACCTCGATCTCATTTTGGCAGGCGTCATCCGTCCACGTTACGGGCTCGGTGTGGCTACAAAGGCGATTCGCTTGATCCGCAAAAATCATCCAAAGGCCAAGCTGCGTGTTCTGTATCCATCCATCGTGGGCAAATATCAGAAGAAGGCAAAAGCGCATCTGCGTACTCCAGGAGTGGTAGATCATGGGCAAAAATCGATGTGGGCAACCAAGAAGCTGATCCTGAAAAGCGGCATTGGCATCGCCTTGCTTTACGACACAACGAGTGATCAAAATCCGTCGCATTCCTACTTATCGCGTATTTTGGAGTACATGGCTCTCGGAGTCCCTGTCCTGACTACACGCACGATTGGGAACGTGGCGTTGCTCGGGGAAAACTACCCTCTGTTTGTCCTGGACGCGTATGACATTGCCGAGCAATACGAGAAGCTTTGCGATCGATTTTTTTATGAGGAGATGAGTCGCTACGTGTCTACTCGCGGTGAACGCTTCCTCGCCGATAATGCTGTGCAATCGTTTTGGGCTACATTGCAACATGAGTATGTGGTCGGACAGCTAGCAACCTAGACGTTAAAAAAAGCCAACACCCCCGAGAATACGGGAGCGTTGGCTTGCTTTTATTTCATCATTTTTCCCATGCGGTACGCTGCCTCCATAATATATGGCGCGTAATCGCTCATTTTTTCCGGGGTGAGACGATTTGATGGCCCCGAAGCAGCAATAGAAGCTACTAATTGTCCATTCCTGTTAAAAATGGGAGCAGCAACTGCAGCCGTCCCCAACTCCCGCTCTTCTACACTCGTAGCAAAGCCTTGCTGCTTGATTTGAGTCAGCTGCTCGACATAGACTTCTTTATTGACAAAATCCGGCCAGTCTTGATCATTTAACAGCTCCTGCAAAAAATATGGCTCGGCATACGCTACCAAAACCTTGCTGGATGCCCCTACTGCGAGTGGCATACGCGCACCAATTGGCGCCACCCTGCGAATGGGCTGCTTGCTTTGTACAGCCTGTATACGTATCCGCTCACTTCCATCACGTACATACAGACTGATTGTTTCTTCTACCAAATCCCGCAGCCGTTCCATCTCTGGCAAAAGCAATGTTGCAGGGTCGTCGTTATGAGTCAAATTTGCGGATAGCTCCCATATCCGAAAACCTAAGCGATATTTCTCCGTTTCGATATCCCGGATGAGAAATCCTTTGTTTTCCAACGTTGCCAATAATCGATGCACAGTGCTTTTATGCAGGGAGAGTCGGCTGGAAATCTCACTTAGCCCTAAGTCCGTGGAATCCGTAAAGCAGAGCAGGATATCCAAAGCCCGTTCGACGGCTCGAACGTTCGCTTTTTGTTCTTCCATCTGTTATTACACCTGCTTCCTGAATGAATCCGTCTGTTTCATCTGATGAAACAAATATGCTACTTTTCAGTATACGAAAAAATAAAGCATAGTAAAGAGTGAATCCGCAAAGAGAATACAAATCCTACCTATTTTTTCTGATGAGGACATTCCCACAAGCGCTGAAACGAACAGGACGTACATTAAGTAAAAGAGCGTTCTTGTTTCACATCACGATTGGGGGAATGACCTCAAGTGGCTAAAAAAAGTGAATCAAAGCTGACAAAGTATGCTGTGTTGCGTAAAAGCTCTGCTTTGGCTGGTACTTTGCCAAACACTCATCGTTTTTCCAAGCGTTCGCTGTACGAATTCCTGGACCGATACAAAAAAGTGATCGCCAAGCCCGCTTCTGGGCTCGGAGGAGCCGGCGTCATCCTGGTTACAGGTCGCAGTCACAGCAAGTACTGCGTTCAACATGGGATCAAACGCCGTACCACACATGGCAAAAAAGAAACCTACCGTTATTTACGTCAAAAAATCAAATCGAGTTACTTGGTCCAACGAGGAATCTCATTGGCACGCATCAATGGCTCTCCCTTTGATGTAAGGGTCATGGTACAAAGAAAGCCCGGTGGAGCTTGGGTGGTAACCGGCATGCTCGCAAAGGTAGCAGGCAGGGGCTATATCATCACCAATGTAAAAAGAAGTGGCGGCAAGGTTCTTCCACTCGCTACCGCCATCCGCCGTTCCACGATCAAAGGCGCCTCGGGGTCAGCCATCATGGCTCGTTTGCGACGGGTCGCCCTGCTTGCAGCACATCGGCTTGCCGGCTACTATACCCAGAAACGCTTCTTTGGACTGGATATGGGCATCGATTCAAGCGGCAAGGTTTGGATTATTGAAGCAAACCTGCGGCCTGACGTCACACTTTTTCTCAAGCTCCCTGACAAAACCATGTATCATACCATCGTCAACTATCGCAAATAAATGCCTTTGGCAAAGCCAAACTTCACTCTGCAAAAAAAGGGTAGCCGTCCAAAGCGGCTTCCCTTTTCCCTTATCTGCTGTTCCTAGAAATCGAAATTGTCCGGGTCTGGTCCAATTCGCTTGTTTTCATTCAAGGCACTGATTTTCTCTACATCCTCTGCGCTAAGCGTGAAGTCAAACACATCAGCGTTTTGACGAATGCGTTCAGGTGTAATGGATTTCGGAATGGTCACTACCTTATTTTCCAAGTCCCAGCGAATGACGATTTGGGCTGGAGACTTGCCATATTTTTGTCCCAATTCCACCAGCAGTGGATGGTCTAGATTTCCTTGCATCAGTGGGCTCCATGCTTCGAGCTGGATTTGACGCTCCTGGCAGTAAGCAAGCAGCTCTTTTTGGGTAAGCATTGGGTGATATTCCACCTGATTGACCACAGGTGTGATTTCGCTGTTCTGGCGCAATTCCTCCAGGTGATGGATGTTGAAATTGCTAACACCGATCGCGCGAACATATCCGTCACGATACAGCTTCTCCATTGCCTTCCATGTAT
The DNA here is from genome assembly GCF_046535075.1 of Brevibacillus sp. SIMBA_040. Lineage (NCBI taxonomy): Bacteria > Bacillati > Bacillota > Bacilli > Caryophanales > Paenibacillaceae > Brevibacillus > Brevibacillus sp. SIMBA_040. The sequence continues at coordinate 219,083 of NZ_JAWRXI010000007.1, read as the reverse complement.
CTACAAACTTGCCCTTTACCGGCCAGTGAACGAGGTACAAGTCCAGCGTATCGAGCCCCAGCTTTTTCATACTGGTATCAAAAGCCTTCAGCGTTGTCTCATAACCTTGATCTGCATTCCACACCTTGGTCGTGATGAACAACTGATCGCGATCGATTCCGGATTGGCGGATTCCTTCGGCTACACCTTCTTCATTCCCATAGACCGCTGCCGTGTCTACGCTACGGTAACCTGCTTCAATAGCAGAGCGGACTGCCACTGTTTCATTGCCTTCCTTTGCTTTCCATACACCCAGACCAAGCCACGGCATTTTGACGCCGTTATTCAATACCGAGCTATCTGTGATATGTGTTGCCATCCGATCTCCTCCCGACAAACGCTGATTTTATGTACGTACTTATCAAATTTTAACATAGATTACCTAGCATAGAAAACCAGGCTATGCCATGTCCTTTGGCACAGCCATTGCTTCTCTAGTATAGACGGTTCTTGTAGCTATCTTCCAGGCCTTCTGCTACCTCTTTTGCAGTTACTCCCGGCAGCTTCACATGGTCTGCCAAAATTTGCGATACATTCGGAGTAGTTCCTGCTGAAGGCCACGACTCCGGCTTCCATAGACCCGAGCGCATGAATGCTTTGGCACAATGCATAAAGCACTCTTCGACCTGCACTCCGATTCCGATCGTTGGCACTTTCCCTTTTACCGCCATCTTCTCTAGCAGCTCAGAATCGCGTACGATGCAGGCACGTCCATTGATTCGCAATGTTTCTTCTAGTGTTGGAATCATAAAAATGAGACCGATCTGCGGATTGGATAAAATATTGGAGATCGAATCCATACGTTTGTTTCCTGGACGTTCTGGAATGACGAGGTGGTTGTCGTCGATGATATGCACAAACCCGGGAGCATCTCCGCGTGGGGAAGCATCGCATTTCCCCTCTTCATTCGCTGTTGCGATGATGAGAAAAGGCGCTTGTGCGATAAAATTGCGAACATGGCTATCAATCTGTTTAATCGCTTTGTTCTGAACTAACTTGCTTGGTTCACCATACATTTCTCGAAGCTCACTCTCAGACGAGATTACTTCGCGGAATATTCCGAAACCAGTCATGGCAGACACCTCGATTTCTAGAGATCATAGTCGTATGTTTATCATACCATATTTTTTAGCCGGTCACTTCCCCTTGTCTGTCCAATGTGTTGGACGAACGAGTGACGACGGGAGCTTCGTGCTAGCATCCCCTTTTGCTGCACCCAACTGTGCTTGGGTGAGAAAAAGGCTTCCCGTAAGGTCTGCGCCCCGAATATCTGCATCTCGAAAATCCGCACCGATGAGATCAGCTACGCGCAAATCTGCTTCTCTGAGGTCAGCAGCTATCAAATAGGCACCTCGTAAATTGGTGTACCGCAGATCTGCCCCTTTGAGCTTGACCCCGATCAGATCGGCCCCTCGCCCGTAGTTTTTTTGACTTCCGAGCTGACCTTTGTGCTGCCTGCGGGCTTCATCGCGCACGAGCTCGCTTGTCCGCAGCAGCAGGACATTGACTTCTGCCCGGTGAGCAGCCACGTCAACTTTTAGCAGAGAGTCTGGAGGAAGCTGCGTGTATTGCTCCGTCTTGGCGAGTGCCTGACTCAGCTCACCGTGGATCTGACAGGCTTCTTCTCGCATAAGCGCTTCAGACAAGTACCAGAGTAGCTCATGGAGCTGCCACATGATGGGGAATACCTCGTACATTTGCTTCGCCGATCCTGGTGCCTCCCTCCAGTCCTTCCCACCGTAAGTTTCCTGTGACACCTTTTGTCCCGCCCCAAAGCAATCATAGACCGTACAGCCACGAAAGCCGATCTGCCGCAGGGTAGTATGTACACCACAGCGAAAGTCCGCTTGCAAGTTATGACAGGGCTGACCGGCTACTTTGTCTATTGCGAAGTCTACGGAAGCAGCAAACGGCAAGGCCACGCAGCACAAGCCAAAGCACTGCTCGCAATCTCCCCGTAAGTCACGACGATTCTTCGCTAAAACAGATCCTTCGTTTTCGCTATTCTGTTCCATTCTTCGTTCTCCTTTGTTCACAGATACCTTTTCTTTTCGGATTACCTATTACAATTCCTGTATGGTATTACTGAATATTTTATTTGTCAATCGAATCCGCAGCGAGATAGGAGCGACAAAAAAACTGCCCTTTTACAGGCAGTTTTTCAGATTACTTGGTTACTTTTCATGGAAAACTCGGCGGTTTTAACAGTGGATATGGATAGCCACTCACGCCAATCTCCCTCCCTTGGCTACGACAGCTCCGTTTTTCACTACCGTATCAACATGATTGATGCCATAGCGATATTGCAGCGTCATAAAGTCAGGTACATCAAAGATCGTGACATCAGCTTTTTTACCTGCTTCAATACTGCCGATTTCGTGGGCGCGGCGAATGGCATGGGCCGCATTGATCGTAGCGGCTGTCAATACTTCCGCAGGCGTCATTCCCATTTTCAGGCAGCCCAAATTCATAATCAGTGGTAGCGATACTGTCGGAGAAGACCCTGGATTGCAATCGGTCGAAATCGCTACCGCTACACCCGCGTCAATCATTTTTCGTCCATTTGCCGACTCCGCCATCAGGAAAAAAGCAGTCCCTGGCAGCAGCACAGCGATTACGCCTGCTTTTGCCATCATCTGAATCCCGCGATCCGATGCACGCAATAGATGGTCGGCGGATACAGCGCCAATCGTTGCTGCCATCTCCGCTCCTTCATACGGCTCGATTTCGTCCGCATGAATCTTCGGGAGCAGACCATGTTTTGCCCCTGCTTCGAGAATTCGTTTGGACTGCTCCGGGGTAAATACACCGCGCTCGCAAAAAACGTCATTAAACTCTGCAAGCTGGCGCCTCGCCACTTCCGGAATCATTTCGCCAATAACCAGCTCGATAAATGCCTCCGGGTCCTCGCGATATTCACGCGGAACGGCATGAGCACCCATGAAGGTGCTGACAATATCAATCGGATGTGCATCGTGCAGCTGTTTGGCTACCTCCAGCTGCTTGATTTCGTCAGCAAGAGTCAGTCCATACCCGCTTTTTGCCTCGACGGTTGTAACGCCATGCAGCAGAAACTGATCCAGCCTGCGCTTGCTCTGCGTAAACAGCTCCTCATGAGTCGCCTTTCTGGTCGCTGCCGTAGTAGAGTGAATCCCTCCACCATTGTTCATGATTTCCATATAAGTAGCGCCATTTAGCCGCATATTGAATTCGTTTTCCCTGCTGCCCGCATGCACCAGATGCGTATGCGGATCAACCAGACCAGGAGTGACAAGCTTGTCTGTGGCGTCGATGATTTGCGCCTCATGAGCACGCTCATGGTATACCTCCGCCAGCTCCTCATCTGTCCCGACCCGCTGAATGACTCCTTCTTCCAGCCAAACACTTCCATTTTCGATAATAGACAGCTCATTCATCCGCTCACCGACTACAGGTGCCTTTGAACCGCCAGCCAGTGTAGCAAGCTGGCTGGCATGGCGAATCCATACAGGTTTGGTCATGGCTCTTACTCCTTCATCATTGGAATATGGACGCCTTTTTCCTTGGCGGTCTGAATAGCCAGATCGTAGCCGGCATCCACGTGACGGACGATGCCCATTCCAGGATCAGTAGTCAATACGCGCTCCAGGCGACGTGCTGCTTCTGGCGTACCGTCAGCAACGATGACCATCCCTGCATGCAAAGAGTAGCCCATTCCTACACCGCCTCCATGGTGAACAGAAACCCAGCTTGCGCCACCTACTGCATTGACCATTGCATTGAGGATCGGCCAGTCTGCTACTGCATCACTGCCATCCTTCATCGCTTCTGTTTCGCGATTCGGCGATGCAACCGACCCGGAATCTAAATGATCGCGTCCGATCACAATCGGTGCCTTCAATTCGCCACGTGCCACCATGTCATTGATGATTTGACCAAAACGCGCACGCTCCCCATAGCCCAGCCAGCAAATACGCGAAGGCAGCCCCTGGAACTGAATGCGTTCTTGTGCCATCCGAATCCAGTTGCACAGATGCGTATTATACGAAAACTCGCGCAGGATGACCTCATCTGTTTTGTAAATATCCTCAGGATCACCGGAGAGCGCTACCCAGCGGAATGGCCCCTTGCCCTCGCAAAATTGCGGACGAATATAGGCAGGTACAAAGCCTGGAAAGCGAAATGCTTCCTCTACCCCTTCGTTTTTTGCCACCTGACGGATGTTATTTCCGTAGTCAAACGTGATCGCTCCCTTTTCTTGCAGTGCAAGCATGGCGCGAACGTGCTCGGCGATGCTTGCTTTCGAACGGGCTTCATACTCTTTAGGATCACTGCTTCTCAGCTGCGCTGCTTCCTCCAGGCTCATACCAACCGGGATATAACCATTCAGAGGATCATGCGAGGAGGTTTGATCTGTCAAAACATCCGGGATAAAATTGCGTGCCAGCATCTCTTTCAATACTTCTGCCGCATTTCCTAACAGGCCGATGGAGATACCCTTTTTCTCACGTTTCGCCGCTTCTGCCAGTCGGATAGCCTCATCCAGACTTTCGGTCATCTCATCCAAATATCTGGTGTCCAGTCGACGCTGGATTCGTGTGCGGTCTACCTCGATATTAATGCTCACTCCGCCATTGAGAGATACGGCAAGCGGCTGTGCTCCGCCCATACCACCCAAACCTGCTGTAACTGTGATCGTCCCTGCTAGTGTTCCTTCAAAATGCTGTCTGGCACATTCTGCAAAAGTCTCATATGTCCCTTGTACAATGCCTTGGCTGCCGATGTAAATCCAGCTTCCAGCGGTCATTTGCCCGTACATCATCAAGCCTTTTTTGTCGAGCTCGTGAAAATGCTCCCAATTCGCCCACGCTGGAACGAGATTGGAGTTAGCCAAAAGAACTCGCGGTGCATCTGTATGTGATTTAAATACCGCCACCGGCTTGCCGGATTGGATCAATAACGTTTCGTCACTCTCTAAGTTTTTCAATGTTTCGACAATAGCATCGAAGCATTCCCAGTTGCGTGCCGCCTTCCCGATTCCTCCGTATACGACCAGGTCATCGGTTCGCTCTGCTACATCAGGATTCAGGTTATTTAACAGCATTCGCAGCGCTGCTTCCTGCACCCAGCCCTTTGTATGCAGCTCGGTACCAGAATACGATTGAATCATTTGCTGAATAGTTTGCGTTTTCGTCATGAATTCCACCTGCTTTTCTCCAGATTGAATAGCTTATATCTAGTATAGAAAAGCGAAACGATACAAAAAAGGCACCACTTTTTCGATTTGGTGCCACTTCTTTCGGTACGAATCGGATCAACAGATCACTTCATTAGAAATTTTCTCTTTTTTTTCGATTTCTATCTTTTCTTTTGATTTCGAAACAGACGTGGAGTTGTACCCGTCTTTTCCTTGAATATTTTGCTGAAATAATTGGCGTTTACAAAGCCAGTTTGTTGCGCAATCTCTCCGATGGACAAGGAGGTCTCCATCAAGAGGCGACTCGCTTCCTTTACGCGTAGCGCAGTCAGCAACTGCCGGAAGGAAACGCCCTGCTTCTGAGCGAACAGCGTACTGAAATAGGCAGGACTGCGATCGACGTGACGTGCGACATCCTCCAGGCGCAGATCAGAATCGGAATAACGTCTCTCCATGTAACGAATAGCTTGTTCGATGACATCCAGTCTGACCTCATCTCGCTGATTTTGAACCAGGTCCATCAGCGCTTGAATAAACAACAGGAGCTCCACAACAATCCGGTATAGAATTGGCGAATACAGGATGGTCTCAAACACCTTGTGGTACTCCCTCTCCAGCTCTCCCTGATCCAGCCCATGAGATTTCATATAGCGTCGCACCTGTGCGAGTATACTCGTCAAACGAATCCGCAATAGGCCTGGCTCAGGAAAAGGCTCTTCTTTATAGGAAAAGTGCTTATACATCCACTGCTTCAGCTCTTCCGGATCGCCTCCATGCAGCATGTCTACCCACAGGCGCTGTTCCGACGGAGTCAAAAAAGGATCGATCGTCGCCCAATCAAGCTGATTCTCCACTACCCAAAGCTGCCTATACCCTTTAAAAAAGCGGATAGACAAAGCCTCACTCGCTTCTTTATATTTCTCATACAAGCTTTGTTCCCGCTCCTGTGAATCATACATCACCAGAAATAGGGAGGAATTCCCCGTTGTCTCCCAATCCATCAATAGACGCTTAGCTGTTTGCTGCAGAAGGGCCGATGCTTCAGGATCATCTACAGAAAACACACCTACGATTACATCGCTTGTCGGAAGCAGGATGGGCTTGTCTCGAAAAGGATACTCCTCAAAAAAGCGAAGAAGCTCCGGGTGACGCATTGGGTCCTCCAGTTGCGCAAGCATCAACGCGTATGCGCTCCCCTGCAAAGGACGAGGAAAAAACAGATCCTGATACGATACCTCTCTGACTCCGCCAGTCGCACCACTCTCCTCCTGATTCAGCTGGTTGCGTCTGCTCCTCTCCTGACAACAGCGGGTCAAAACACGTCTGATATACTCGGGCGTTTGGGGTTTCATCCATAAATCCCGTGCATTCAGCTCTATTCCTTGCATCGCGCGTTCAAAGGTAGCTTCTGCTGTCGTAACCAGTACTGTAGGCTTATACTGCTCCACCAACAGCTTGAGCCGCTCCCATTGACCTTTTCCGATCATATCCAATTCGAGGCAGATCACATCCGGTGTCTGGGATTCCATCAGTTGAAATACTTCTGCCATCGTCCCCGCAGAGAGCACTTTTTTATACGGAATTGCACAGCTAGATACGAGCCAGCCCATTCCTGTCCGTTCATTCGGATCACGGTCGGCAATCATGATGCTTGGCATGGACAGCCCCTCCTTTGCAATGCCAGAAGATTTAGCCGAAAAGAGGTACAAAACTCTATTCGTAGAAACAAAGGTTGCCCGCAATTGGACAACCTTGTTTGATAAAGATTTCTATGATTTAAAAGGATTTTCAATCATTGTTCCCATGATGTGATCAACCGGAATAAATCCGAGTTCCCGCGAATCCGTACTGTGATTGCGATTATCTCCCATCACGAAGATGTGGTTTTCAGGTACAGTCAGCTTTCCGTCTGCGACGAATTGCATCGTTTCCTTAATGTATGGCTCCTCCAAAGCACTGCCGTTACGGAAAACCTTGTTGTCCTTGAATTCAAGCACGTCTCCTGGTTTTCCGATGACACGTTTGACGTACATGGAGTGATCTTCTTGTGTTCCTGTCAAGAGAGACACGAGCGGGTGACTGGTGAGGTCGTCCATAAAGGAGCGCTCTCTTTGTACGCGACTGTCAATGACAACGATATCCCCATAATTTGGTAGATAAGAAAACGTATGTGAAAGTTTTGACACGTAAATTCGCTGTTCATCTTGCAAGGTAGGATCCATGGAATGACCATCAACCTTATATGGTTGGAATACAAAGATTCCCAAGACCAGGGCAAAAGCTACTGCAAAGGCAATCGAACGAACCCATCCCATAATCTCTTTCACTCTCATTTGACACTCCTCTCATTACCTTCTTCCAAAAACCTTCCCACACATCATACCACAAACCATAGACAGACGCCAAAAGCCAGCCCCACCTAACGGAGCTGACTCTGCCATCCTACCTTATTTGGACAAGCCGTACTCTTTCATTTTGCGGAAAAGACTCGCTCGACTGATTCCAAGCAACTCTGCAGCGTCTTCTTTTCTGCCTTTTCTTTTCTGAACGCGCTGTAGTGCCTCCGTAATCGCCATGCGCTCCATTTCCTTTAGCGACAGCAGATCGTTCTGTTGCTCCTCGCTTCCCACCGTCCATGACGATCGTAACGAATCGCTATTGTTTTTCACCAACGCGCCAGGCAAACTCGCTGGCTGAATCGAGGTACAGACCTCCATGTTGACGGCATACTCCACGACGTTGGCTAATTCCCTGACATTACCAGGCCAATCATGATGAAACAAGATCGCCTGTGTTTCTTGTGAAAATCCAGAAACAGGCTTGCCTAATCGTGCCGCACATTCTGCCAGACAGCCATTTGCCAAGGTCAGTATATCCTCGCGGCGATACTTAAGCGAGGGCAAATGTATCGGAATCACATGCAATCGATAAAACAAATCCATACGAAACAGTCCCTGTGCGACCCGCTCTTGCAAATCCATGTGGGTGGCCGCAATAATTCGGGCATGAACAGGAATTACCTTTCCAGCTCCTCCTACTCGTTGAAGCTCTTTTTCCTGAAGGACACGAAGCAGTTTCGATTGCAGATGAAGCGGCATGTCTCCTATTTCGTCCAGAAAAAGCGTACCTTTTCCAGCCAGTTCAAAAAGACCCGGCTTTCCTCCCTTTCGTGCACCTGTAAAAGAGCCTTCCTCGTACCCAAACAGCTCACTTTCCAGCAAATGCTCGGGGATGGCAGCGCAATTAATAGAGATAAACGGCTGCCCCTTTCGCCTGCTAGCTTGGTGGATCGCTTTGGCAAACAGCTCCTTCCCCGTTCCGCTCTCTCCTTGGAGCAATACAGTAGAATCACTGTCCGCTACTCGCCTCGCCACGTCCTTGGCGCACTTGATGGAGGGACTGCTTCCAACGATGGCCGAAAAAGCGTCCTCATGCTCATAGCCGCCTACCTGCCTGGCAATTTCTACGACCTCCCGCACGTCATCGAGGGTAATGACCCATTCACGGATGTGACCATCGAGTTCAATCGGCTTGATGGAAAACAAAAACTCCTTCTCTTCCTGTCCGATCACCAGAACGACCTTTTTCGGAGTGGCCTGTACTTGATCGGCTTCTCTGATAGCCGCAAGCCAAGCTGTTGCATCAAGCGCAGCTACGCTGTCATCAGCCCCGAGCTGGAGAAACTGACGTGCCCTTTGGTTGACCTGAATGATTCGATCTGCCTGATCCACCGTAAGCATCGCTTTGTCCAGGTCATCCATGACGACACGCAGCTTTGCAAGCGCGAGCTGCTGCTCGATATACATGTTGTGCTCTTTGAGCTTGATCGAAATCAGCTCAGCCATTTTTTGCAAAAAGGTAAGGATCGAGCTGACATCAGAAAACAACCGCTCTCTTTGCTCCTCATCAAATGCGAGCAAACCGATGACACCAACCTTTTGTCCATCCAGCATAATCGGGCAACAGATCTCACCCGTCTCCGCACAATTGCCAAAGTGGGCACACGGTCGGCAGCGATCATCCTCGCCGGGGCGAGTAATTACCACGGGTTGTCCAGCAAGCAAGGAGGAGCGATAGATGTGATCATGGCCCGCCATCGTGTGAAGTACTCCTGCCTGCGTGCGTCCCGTTCCGGCTATCCGCATCAAATCCGTGTCGGCAATTTCTACCTCTACGCGCAGAACGGACGCCACTGCCCAGGCAATTTGCTGAACACTTTCCTGTATCTCACGCAAGGACATGCGGATCCCCCCTCTGTCGTATCATCTGCCTCTATTATACCGCAGACATGAGGAGAACCCCGTTATTATGCGTTCGCTTTTTCATCCTCAGCAGATGGCCATCCGCCCCACAGATTGGTGATATGCCCATCCGGATCACGCAGCGTAAAGCTGTAGCCGCCGCTTTTTTTATAGCTCATCTCACTCGTTTCAATCCCCTTGCTGCGCAGCTCATCATATACGGCTTGAATCTGATCTACGTGAAGCGAGATGATCGGCTGTTCCTGCCCCGCCATATTGGTGAAGTCAAGGCATGGTACGTTCGGGCTTTGAACCAGACCAAGCCCCACCCCTCCGACATTCAGCCATGCTTCATAATCTCCCGGCGTATACTCAAAGGTAAACGGAATCCCCAGCACTTCCCGGTACCACTTCACCGATACCTCCACATTTTTTACTGGCACCTGAATTACGGCAAAATGACGTACGAATGTACTCATAACACTCACTCCTTCTTTAAAATGTGGAAGAACCACTATTAGCCTTTCATGCTCTTAAACGAGAAATTGGGGCAAAAAGAAACGGGCATGCTACCATTTTTGAACAAGATGGATCAAATGGCCGTCTGGGTCGCGAATTGAAAAATAAAGCTTGTCCGCCTGAACAGTTACCTTCTCTACACGCACCCCGCGATCCACAAATCGCAAATACGTATCACAGATGGCGTAAGGATCACCCGCACGAAATGCTGCCAAAAACTGCTCGAAGTCTTCTTTGGTCACCGAAGCAGTGGAAGCCTGTTGTGTCGATGTCTTGTGACGAGCTTCTTCGTTTCCGTCAGCGGCTTGATTTGCCAGATAGAGCAGGCGATTCCGCGCCCTTTTTACTCCTTCCTTTACTGCCCCAAGCGTCATGTGAAGCAGTCTCGCCGTTTCCGGTGCAGTAAAAGAAAAAATATCAATCAAAAGGATCAGAACCATCTGCCGTGCATTCAATCGATTTGCCAATTGCTCAAAATTTTCCCGAATGGTATATGCATCACTAGCTGTAGAGTGTTGCATATACTGTGCTTCGTCAAATAACTCTTTGGATTCATTTGTTTGTTTTTTCCGGCAATGATCAATCCACGCATTGGTCGCAATCTGTCTGAGATAGGCTTTCGTCAGCTCGCGCTCCGGCTGCTGCTGAATCGATCGATACGCTTTGGCCAATGTTTCTTGCATCAAATCTTCCGCATCCCATTTGTTCTTGGTGAGCTGTAAGCAGTGATTTTTTACCTCTGATAGAAACGGCTCTAGGCGTGAAAAGGATGCGCTACTCATGAAATCCCTCCGCGACTCCCTGAAATACACATTTATTGTCAATAATTTACTGGTGGCTGTCAATACGAAAACATGGAAGTACGACCGCGTTTTTGCCGAAGGTTATTCTTGCTAAATCAGGGTGCAGATACGTGAAGCCGAACAGGGGGCTTTCCTAAAAGAAGGTACCAGACAAATTTGGTACTGCAATCCTCCTCCCCTAACCGCTACCATGTGGATAGGCAGCAGATGCCAATTCGATAAACTGGCGGCGATTTTATGATGATGGTTTTCTTGCTCGTTCCGACGTTGCTGATTTTTCTCGGCCTGCAAGTCATAAGCAGTGTACCTGTTACCTTTCTTCTTTTCTACAGCTGGCTTTTACTCGTTCCTGTAGTCGATGCTCTCTTCGTGAAAAAATGTACGCCCAGAGAGACTTTTTCCTCACTTGGCTTTTCCATTCAGCGAAATAATGTATGGACTGGCCTTTGGACGGGTTTCATTTTTCTGTTCTTTATCCTTTGCGGAGGGTACTTCTTTCAATCGTTCCTGTTTGATCGCTCCGACCTCTCCGAACTGCTTGCTCGCTGGAATTTTACTGGCCATTTCACAGGTGGACTGGTCCTCATCCTGATGCTAATCAATCCGGTATTGGAAGAGATGTATTGGCGTGGCTACATGCATAATAAGCTGACGAGAAAATATAAACCACAGACCGTCATCCTGCTTACGGCACTGTTTTACAGTCTCTATCATTTGCTTTCGGTCATACCGCTCTTTGCATGGCCTTATAATGTCATGATGGTCGTGCCTGTGTTTCTAGCAGGATTAATCTGGGGGTACATGCGACAAGGCCATCACTCGGTCGTCGGCTCGATCATCAGTCATGTGCTGGCTGATGCTGGGATCATGGGTATCTATTTATTGTTCTTGGCATGAGAAAACCTGCTCTCAAAGGCAGGTTTCTTTTTTGGCACCCTACTGAAACAATCGAGAGAACCAGCTCTGCTTATTCACTTGATGCCATTCATTCAAATAGCCAGCCACTACTACCAGTACGGCATTGTAATCAATGGCATTTTCATTTGTCGCATACGAGCGGGAATCGTCGACATAGCTGCGGGGACCGAGCTTTTTGGGCGCGATCTTGTCGTTTGCGTACGAGTTGGGCCCGCCAACTAATAATCCAGGAATGAGAACACCGCTCGCCACAACGTAACGGTTATGCGGCTGCATCGGCGAAGAGCTTCCCATCCCGGTGACAAATGATTGGGCCAGAGGGTTGGCTCCGAGCACCCAATCCAGCTGTCTGGAGATCGCATGCGGGTAATATGGCTGCGGCTCTATATAATTGGCTGCCGCGAGATGCAGTCCGTAGCCAAGTGTTGTTTTGGCAGATCCCCAATCGTAATCCGCGGGCCGAAGCACGGTGCCGTAGGCGGAATGATTCATTTTGTTGACCACTAGGTTTGCATGCTGAAGCAGTCTTTGACGTAGCTCATGCGTCAGCTCCCAATCCCGTGGCCCTCCGAGAGCAAGAGTAAGAATAGCCAGAGAGGATGTATTTTGCCAGTAAGAGGGTACCATTTTGGCAGGATTGAGCTCTAGCTGCTCAATATGCTGCTCGACGTATTCGCGAAAGACAGGATGACCTGTCGTTACATACAGCTCTGCTGCTGCCCATACTCGCTTGTCCTTATCGCTGCGCGGCCGATACGCCTGCTTGTCCTGAAGCGAGAGTATTTCTTTTGATTTTGCCAAAAAAGCCCACGCCTTCATCGACGCTTCTAGCAGCCTCTGGGAATAGCTCTCGTCATACACTTCGTACACTCTAGCAGCACGTGCCATTGCCGCCGCGAAAATAGCCGTGTCTGGAGTTGAAATATCATAAATATACTGGGTACCAAGATCAGCTTCCGGCATAATCATTCCCGGGAACTTGGCTGTCGCTACACTGTGGTAAACGGCTCCGTCCTGCCGCTGCATTTTCAGCATCCAATCCAGCTCAACACGGATAACCGCCAACGCATCCGGTTCATCTCTTTCTCCTTGTAGCAAATCCAGTCGGGTGTCCTCCGCTGTTTGCGGTGCCAGCTCTTGCAAAAGCAATAGCTGTCCAACCGTAACCCCTGCATTGGACATGTATTTGCCAAAATCGCCTGCATCGTGCCAACCGCCTACTGCGTCTCTGCTCTGGCTGTTGTCCGTATGCAGTACCGCCGGATTGATATGACATTCGGCGTGCTGAACATGTGTTAGCGGATCGTCAATCGCAACACCGCATCGCTGTAATTCGTATGAGCGCATCGCTTGTTTGTAGACGACTTCATACACACCCGCAGAGATTTGAAATGGGGCACTGCCTACTCCGTTAGGCAAACGGATTTGGTAGGTACCTGACTTTTTGTAGCTGGAGAAATCAAGTACATATACTTCTTTCCCCGTACTTTCATCCGTGCTGCTCATTTTGGGTGCTCCAGTATATACAGTCTGATTGTCTCTTAGCTGAACAAGCGAGAAGCTTTGAGCAGGCACAGTCGTATAGGCAAATTTGGCAGCAGTAGGCGCATACCCTATCTGGTTCACTCCAATGTCAGTGGAAATTGGCGTTAAGACTACCGTTGGCGTATGCTGTCGCTCCCTCCCTATGAAAATAAAGACGACCACTAGCACCAGCAAAATGCCAAGCACCAGCTTCCAACGAAAACGCAACTCAATCACCACCTTCCCAAAGAGAATAATTAGGTAAAAATTGTAAAAAACATTAGTCAGATAGCCCTTGTCTATTTGCAAAAGAAATAGTACGCCTGCTGATACAAGCACCTGTCAGGATTCATATAATGAAATTATCCATTCCATTTAAACGGACGGAGGTCATGAAAACACCTATGAGCAACAACACTTTGTCTGGCCCAATCGATAGGCGCTTTTTCGGCATCCAGATTGAGGAGGTTTCCAATGCTCGTCCACTCGGTTTTGGTCTGCTGCGATTAGAGACAAACTGGCGCGAGATCGAAAAAACCAAAGGCAATTTCGATTTCAGCAAAATAGACCAATACGTCGCTTTTGCCACGCAAAACAATCTGGATATCATCATGCTGCTCGGGCAACCACCAGACTGGGCCACAGGCGGCAAATGGTCCTCTGACTACGGGAACTATTACAACAGTATCCCGCCCACCAATATTCAGGACTGGCGCAACTACGTCCTCGCACTGGGACAGCGCTACAAAGGGAAAATCATGTTTTACGAGGTGTGGAACGAACCGAATTTAAGCGGTTTTTATTCGGGCACGCTCGAAAAGCTGGTCGAGCTGACGATGGAAGCCAATAAGGTTTTAAAAGCCGTTGACCCCAACATCCAGATCATCAGCCCCAGCTATACAGGAGCAAGCGGTGTTACTGGCATGGGCGATTTTTTACGCGCTGGCGGGAAAAATTGGATCGATATCGTCGGATTGCATCTGTATTCGTATCCAAAGCCCCCGGAAGCAATGATTGATCTGGCCTATGCCTACCGCAAAACGATCACACAAGCTGGAGCCGGCTCGCTGCCGATCTGGAACACCGAAAGCAGCTGGAACAGCTATTTTTACAAAGGAATTCTCTACGGAAGCGATGAAAACGACTATTCCAATCAAATGCCTGACGATTTGGCGATCGCCTATATTCATCGGATGTTCCTGTGCAACTGGGTTGCCGGAATGAATCGCGCAGTATTCTATGGTATGGACCAGCCTTGGTCACGTATTCGGCTGCTTGACCTCGCTCATCTCCCGAATGTCGCTGTAACCGGACGTGCCTATCAGCGGATGGTGGATTGGTTGACGGGCGCTACTATTCACCAGTATATGGTTTCCCATGAAGGTGTACACACCGTCTCCCTGACTTTTCCTGACGGCCTAGCTGGCTATATTTTTTGGACAGACGATGATCGCTCTGTCTTGTTCCCTCTCTCCACTGAGCTTGCATTCAGCCAAATCCAGGCTGCAGATGGGACGACGCTTCCCGCATCGGATGCCGTCACGGTGACTAATTTGCCTCTGTATGTAAAGCTACTCAGGTCTCAAGTGGAAGCGCCTGTACTTGACCGAAAGGCAGATGCAGATACCGAGCTTTTGTACAATAGTGATTTTAGCTTGAACATCTCCGACACTGCATTTCCAGTAGGCTGGGAATCACTTGGCATGACTGTGAGCAAATATACAGGAACCGATGCTCCGGCAGACAAAACAGTTGTTACGCTTACTCCTGGAAACCAGTATGGGCAAATCCTCCAGCGATTGAAAAAACCTCTGAAAAAAGGGTACTCCTACAAGCTTGCGATCACCTACAAGCTTCCCCCTGCTACGACACCTGGCAAATGGGGAATCGGGTTTGAGGTAAGCGCTACAGGAACCCCGTTTATTGAAGAAGCCTACCTCTCGCTTACATCCCAAGACGCCTTTTTGACCAAAGATGTATCGTTTTTCTATGATTTTGGAGATCCGGACCCTTCTCCTGACCTCCGCCTTACCCTAGTAAACCTGTCTCCAACTGGACAGCAGCAGACCTTGCATGTGTCCAAAATCTCGTTAATTCAAATAAGCGAAATTGAAAGCACCGTGCAGCACGCCTACAATATCATCTATTCTCCTGTAGCACCGTCGACAGGGTCGTACACAAAAGGAGATCAATTTCGTTTCACAGATGCGGATCTTATCGCCTCGGAAGGGATCGGCTGGGTCTGTACCACCTCCGGGACATTCGGAACCGCAAAAGCGGTAAACGGCAGCCTGACAAACGGCTCGAATATTTTGGTTGTCAACAAGGCCGCTGCCCTGCGTGTAGGTGATTACGTTAAAGTCGGAAGCGATCCTAATGTGTATCTGGTCTCGTATCAGCAAAGTCCAACACGCTATGAGCTTGGCTCTATGGCAAAAACGACACAAGTCAATCAGGTCGTCTCTTATGCAGCTCCGACATTTGCACAGCTCTCACCACCTGCAAAAGGAAAGCCGGCCAATCCAACCGTTCCCACCATTGGTCGAAGCCCCTATGTGCTGCAAAACACGAATGTGTATCCGCTCGACGTTTTGATCGCCAAAGGAAGCGTTTCTCTCATTGAGTTTTCCCGCAACGGAACCACCTGGTATGATACGGGACTGGTCTCGGGAATCGTCCGGCTGGCTGCTGGCGACAGAGTCCGAATCACCTACACGTCTGCACCAAAGATTACACTTGTTCCCCAGTAGCAAACTCGCGCCCTTGTGGCGCTTTTTTATTTAGAGCCGGGTCTTCCTCCTTGGGCAAATCTTTGCCTAGCTTTCCGATCAAATACTCACTGAGCGGCAGCTTTTGCAGCAGGTAGGCTGCACCCCATGACAGACACACTCCCCCCATAAACAAAGCAGCAAGTAAGAGCACCGGCTGATGCTGTGCGGGAAAAAGCAGCGAAAAAGCTTTGCTGACGCACATCAAGAAAAAAATATGCAGCAAATAGATGCTAAAGGAATACTGGCTGGTGATGACCAATAGACGCGGTACGCTTTTGATCTGAACTGCCACGGCAAACAGCGAGAAGATCATCCCGATGGCATAGAGCAGAACGTCTATCCGCTTGGAGGACATGATCGTAATGAGACCGCTGTGGTGCAAAAAGAGCATCGCACAGGCCAGAAAAGCGGTTCCTGCCCAAATCCAGCGGCGATAGGAGATTAGAAAGCCTTTCACCTGATCAAAATAGCGACCACAGTAATAGCCTGAGCTAAAGTAAAAAATCCACCCCAAGAACGGAAGCCACCACACCTGATACTCAGAGTGCGGATCATCAAATGTGCGAACGAAGCTGAAGTAACCGAGATAAGCGGCATTGACCAATAACGAGGCACTCAGCACCCATTTCCACGACCACTTTTGACCATATCGCTGGAAGAGAACGTGCAGGAGATAAAATTGAAAAATAATGAGGATAAAGTAACCGTGAAACTTACCGAGAATGAGGTTTTGCCACAAGTGCTGGCCGAATTCTGACAGCGCATGCTTGCCAGTAACTGAGGAGAGCAACGCGTAGAAAACGGCCATCGTAATGAACGGGAGCAAAATATATTTAATCCGCTTCCACAAAAACGTCTTGGGTGATTTGACAGACCGGGAGTACGCAATCAAAAATTCGGAGATAAACACAAAAAGCGGTGTAGCGAACATGAGCAGCAATAAAAGGGACGTCCAGATGCCCTTTTCCAGAGAGGCATCTGTCTCTACATACATTTTGTTGATCATAATGCTGGCGGAATGAATCAGTACGACACAGAGGCAAGCAATCGATCGAAGCCAAAAAATCTCTCTGATCATTCCTCATCATGCTCCTTTGTCATGGTCCGAGTGTACTTTTATCCATACGACTCCTCTTTTTCATTGTGATCCGGCAACAAAACCGGAATCCGTTTCATTCCCAGCCTCTCAGCAAACAGGTTGAACAAATAGAGCGGATTTAAAAAGAGGTACCGACGCCAAAGCCGCTTTGGCTCTTTGATCATTCGAAACAGCCATTCCAGCCCTCGCTTTTGCATCCATGCGGGGGCTTGTGGCAAGAGTCCAGCGTGAAAATCAAAGGCAGCTCCTACCGCAATTAACGGCATGGGGAGCTTGTTGCGATACTCGTACACCCACGTTTCCTGGCGCGGACAGCCAAGACCGACGAGAACCATTTTGGCTGCGCTCGCCTTGATCTGCGCGACGACTTCCTGCTGCTCAATTGCTGTCAGCCGCCGGAATTTGGATGGCTCCATGCCCGCTATGATCAGCCCCGGATATTTTTCACACAAGCGCTCGGCCAGAAGCTTGATCGTCTTTTCGGTGCTGCCGTATAAAAAGACGGGCAGCTGTTCTTCTGCTGCTGCACTCATCAGCCGCAGCGTCAGCTCTGGGCCGTATACGCGATCAGGCAAGCTGATTTTATGCAACAAAGAGATGCCCCAGCGCACGGGCTGGCCATCAGGGACAACCAAATCCAATCCGTTCAGCCTGCGCTGGTGTACGCTGTCCAAAAAGCCTGTCATGACTCCATGCACAGCCAGCGCCGTCACCGCATACGGCTCACCCTCTTTGGCGTGCGCCACTATCTTTTCCACCGCACAAGCGTAATCGACTGCAGCAATCCTCACCCCGAGAACAGGATGTACACCATAATCAATCATGGCCTCACACTCCAGCGCTCTTTGTTCTCTTGATAAATTTCCTCCAAAATCATCTTGATGGAATATTGAATACTCCACTGAGGATAATGGGCCATGAACTTTTCCAGGCTACTCACATACCAAATATGATCGCCAGAACGATGCTGCTCACTGTACCCAAAATCAATCGCTCTGCCCGTCTCATCCTCTACCATACGGATGGCTTCAAGCACGGAGATGTTGGAGTACACGCCACCTCCCAAATTGTACACCTCTCCGGGAGCTGGTGGATGCGTGTATACGGCGTGTATAGCGCGAACAACATCATGCGCATGAATCACATCACGCACTTGCTTTCCCTTGTATCCAAAGATCGTATAGGGAGTACCCGTCATCGCACACTTCATCAAGTAATTGATAAATCCGTGCAGCGGGACGCCTGCTTGTCTGGAGCCGCTCAATACCCCTCCACGGAAGCAAACGGTCCTGATTCCGAAGTACCGCCCGTATTCTTGTACCAGAATATCAGCGGCCAGCTTGGAAGCCCCAAAGAGCGAGTGCATACTTTGATCCACACTCATGTCTTCCTTGATTCCGTTTTGATACGGGTGCGCAGGGGCAATCTTCCAGCGGGTTTCTTGCTCAACCAATGGCAGTCGATTCGGGGCATCGCCATATACTTTGTTTGTCGATGTGAAAACAAACACAGCGCCCGGACAATATTTTCGTGTCGCTTCTAATAAGTGGAGAGTACCGTTGGCATTCACCCCGAAGTCCGTAATCGGGTCCTTGGCTGCCCAGTCGTGAGAAGGCTGCGCTGCCGTATGCACGATCAGTACAATCTCTTGCCCGTATCGTGCAAAAATGCGTTCCAGCTCATCCGGGTTGCGGATGTCAGCATCGTAATGCTCATAGTTGCTGCGATATCGCTCCATGAGGCGGGAGCGATTCCAAAGCGTGGAGCCTTCCTCCCCAAAAAAGGTTTGCCTCATATTGTTGTCAATCCCGACTACCTGGTAGCCACTTTCAGCGTAAAAAGCTGCTGTCTCTGATCCGATCAACCCGGCTGAACCGGTTACGATTACGACTGCCATATTTGCTCCTCCTTAGATACGTGGGGTGTACCGGGATTTCGGGTGCCAATCGCCTGACCAATCCCTTGGGCAAACCGATCTGCCATTTCCTCGATCGTGTAGGTGAGTTTTGCCCTCTGGCATCCCTCTTGCAGGACACGCAGTTTTTGTTTATCTGTCAAAAGTTGCGCCACGGTTTGTGCATAAGCTTCCAAATCTTCTGGATCATTCTGCATCACACCGTTTTCTCCATTGACGAGATATTCGATTTCTGGACTATGATAATCAAGCTTGGTCGTGACGAGCGGAACCCCGAGCGCGAATGTATCCAGTACCGCGAGTCCGACCAGACCAGGCATGAGAAACAGCTTGGATATTTTGAAATAAGGTACCTTTTCGGTTTCAAACTTGGGGCCGATATATTTCATCCATGAATGTTGGCTGGCTGCCTCTTGTACGAGGGAATCGTCCACACCTGCTCCGATAAAAATCATCTGAAAGTCAGGGACTAGCTCGCGTATCCTGCTGCATGCTTTTAATAGAAAGGGAATTCGTTTCTCTGGGTAAATTCCACCCGTGTACAAGCAAACATGATCCCCGGTAATCCCTATTGATTGTTTAAAAGCCGCAAGATCCTCCGGCTTCCACGCTTCGCTCGCCCCCACAAGCTGGTGGGTATCGATTGCATTTTGCACAGAGGTGATTTTCTCTTCCGGAAAGCCTAGCTCCCTGACAATTCTGGCACTTAAATCATTGTAGGCAAACCACCAATGCACACGCTTTGATAGCCATGCTTTTACCCGCTCACCAGTCCAGCTCGCGTTGTGCGCTTGTAAATTACGCCCGTGGCCCCAAAAAGCAATCCGCCGAATCCCGAGCTGATTCTGGAGCATGAGATAGTAATTGATGAGCAGCTTGCTCGCTTGCTCAACGATCACCAGGTCCGTCTCTTTCAACAAGGAGGTGCATGGCTGCCAGTACAGCTCACGCGAACCGAGCCGAAAAATCCTGTTCTCAATCTTGTGTGCCCAGTCCAGCTCGATCGAATCCTTTTTGACCGCTTCCGAGTGTGCTGGCTGCCCGTAAATTAGAATAAACTCAATGCCGCGCTCTTCCAGCCGTTCTTTTAACAGCTCATAAAACCGGCGTCGATACTGTGGCAAAGACTTGTACAAAATGGCTACTCGGTGCCGCTTATTCCCCTGCCTCACGTCGTCCCCTCCTTTCGCTTGCGGATACCTTGACCACTGATAGCTTTTAGCATTTGATAGCCATAGTAAAGCGATCCTCGCAATACCTCTTTTCCGCAATGTCTGAGAAATTTGTGTAGCGGCAGCGGATTGATTGGTGCACCCAAGGTTTCTGGCCACATCTGCATGATCATCTTGCGGTACAGATGATTGCGTGTGCCATAGTCGTGTTCGACCGAAAGCAGTGTCACGAGCAGCTTGCGGTTGTTGAACGGGCTGAATTCTTCAATCGCAATATCTTGTTCAGCGGCGTGAATGGCTCCCCATCTTCCGTATAGCTGCTCCCACTCAAACAACGTAAGCAGCCTGATTCCGAATTTCTCCTCATATGATCTGATCGGATCGAGCCACTCCTCATAGCATCGGCGTACATAGGCATGCTCCCCTAGCTTGATATTGCGTGACAGGAACCGACTATCTACTTTCCGGTTCGGATGGTAATCGTAATAAACCTCTCTGGCGATCTCGCTATAGTTTCCGCTGATGTTTATCCGTTCCTCTGCGTGAAGATAGTGCTGGTAAAAGATTTGCGACTTGGGTAAATCGCGCAGCTGAGTGCTCAGTTGATTGATTCGCACGAATTCCTCATCCACTTTGTCTAAAGCGGGATGGATATGAAAAGTTTTTTCAAGTGCTCTAAACAAGGCCGCTGGAACCCTGACATCTGTCGCGTTTTCTGACAAACCGGAATGAAGCGCGATGTAGTAATGTACCTCATCACTAACATCTTTGCTGGCGGCGAGCAAAATCCGGCTATCCAGACCAGCTGTGACCGGGAGCATCACGCGCGAGCGGTTGGCAATGGCGCGCAGAGAGCCTTTCAACATTTCTACCGCACCTTCGACTGCCTCCTCTACCCCGATTGGCTCTAGTTTAGAGAGGGGCCAATAGCGTGTGATCACCCCCTTTTTGACATCAAGAAAATGATTGGGGGTCAAATGTTTGATCTCCTTATAAATAGAGCCGTCCCCTGGCCACAGTTGCTCCATCGCCCGATATTCTGCCGACTGGACAAACGTCTGCAGCTCCTCGTTGTCATCCAGTTCTGCTCCTATCAAAGAAGCAAGCGTAGATGCCTGCGATGCGCACCAGACACCATCTGGCTGCATGGAATAAAAGACTTGCCTCATCCCGCATGCATCTGTCAGCAGCTTGATCTGTGTTTCATCTTGATAGATGAGTATCCACCTGCCGCCACAGTGCTCTACCCCCACCAAGAGTTGGTCAAACGAAGTACATTTTTGATGAATATCGTTCAATATCGCTTCATTCGACCACTCCGGATGATAAGGATCGATCATGTATCCGAGTACGATTAATTGAAAGCCATGACGATTGGATTGAATCACATCCAGATCAGGGTGGACAGAGAGGAACAGCTCCTGATCGAGCTGTATCCGCTGCCATCCGCTGCGCTCCATGTACCTCGTACCTATGACAAATTGCCGCCGATACAATAGTCTTTCCATATCCTTTATCATCATTTTTCTCCTTTTACGTTGGCTGGACAAAACGCTCCAACAAATTTGCCGTTACTCCCTGGATGATTTCACTCACACTGCCTCGTTCGTCATTCCACGGATTGGCAAGTCCAAAGCACCAATAAATTGTACCCGCGTCAAACACAATCGCATCTGTCCAGTAGCGATATATCGTCGTATGCGCGACCGCTTCATCCCCTGCTGTATTCACTAGCGGAGAGGCGGCGATGATTTCCAGATTGGATGGGGTAAAAATATGATTTTTCACGGAGTCGTACTCCCACCCGATCAAATGCTTCACCCTATCCCCCGCCTTAACATCCAGCCCTTTATACAGCCAATGTCCCGGCTGGCTTACCACCCAGTCTGGTCCGGTATACACGAGTCCGTCATACATTTGGCCAAGCAGCTGATTTTCTGGTTCATTCAGATTGCGCCACTCCGTCGTGACCAGCTTGCGATGCTGTGTCGGGTCCTCTTGGATTGCCCTATACTTGTAGCAGATTTGAAAGCGCGGCTCCTCGTCATCGGCAAGAATTCTTCCCTTTTCGTCCTCAAAGCGGACTTGCCAAAAAATATTGTTTGCTCCCAAGTAAGCCAGGTGCACGCCCTGATCACGCAGGTTCTCCACGTAATGACGCATTTGGCGCGAGTAATACTCGTCATGTCCGAGCGAGACGAATCCCTTGGGCCGCCATTTTACTCGTCCCAAATGTATATCGATATTGGTCACATAGCCGATGTCGTAGCCTTTTGACTCCAGCCAATACACGCTCGGATACTCCAGATACAAATCACCGGAGCCGTGATACTGCTCGTACGGCCGGTTATAGGAGATCGCCACCGCAACGTTTTTTCGATCTGTATCGTAGTCGATATATTCAAATGTCTTTTCGTCATAGTGACCGTAGTATCCATAACCACCCCAGGCACTGTACGCATGCCAGGTGGTGACCGCCGACTGCACCATGAAGTCATGTTCATGCTGTTCATCCCGAATCAGAAAGGGAATATAGGACTGAAATCCTTCCGCATCAGTCATGCGGACGATATAAAATCCCGTTACCCAATCTTCTGGAATCTTCAATGAATAGGATGGCTCCCATTCCAGATGCAGCAACTTCGTTTTTGGATCAGGCTGTGGCAGTCCGTGCCGCCCTTCCTTTTTGGACCACCATCCTTGTGCCTGTCCGACCAGCTCCGACTTGGTATGGTGCAGTCTCGCACCCTTTCCTTGGTAATATCCGAGCCGGAATACATCCAGTCTGTACCGGATGCCGCTCGTTCTCGTACTAATATAGAAAACAATTGTTTCGCCAGCCATGGCACTCGTGGTAGATGCGTATCCGGCAATCGCACCTGCAGCAGGCTTGGTGGCTCTCCAGTCTGCGTCTCCTAGCTTTTTATTTTCATCTGCAATTACCGGCTTTCGCGGAAATGTCTCTCGCTCCCGTAGAGCCAGCGCCGGCGATGCACTGTTCAATTTCCACTGGTTATGCCATAAAGGGATATTTCCGACCGAAAACAGCATGCTCGATAACGCAGCGTACTTCAGAAATTTCCGACGCGTCATTCGCACCTGGTCTTCTTTCATCCCCCCACCACACCATCTCCCGCTAGAGTCAGCGTATTCGTAGCCAAGCCAAGACCCTCGTAGGCAAAGCCAAGGGCTTTCAGTCTTGCTGAATCAAGATAGTTGCGCGTATCGAGCACATATGGACGCCGCATCACGGAATACATCGCTGCCCAATCCAGCTCCTGATACTCCTGCCAATGTGTGAGGAGGATGACGGCATCGGATCTCGTCCCGGTATCAAGCGGCTCGCGGCAATAAACAATCGGCAGATGGCTGTTCAGTGATTGAAACATCGCCATCCCTTGAGGATCATGTACACTTACGCTTGCCCCGAGCTCAACCAATTTTCGAACAATAGCTGCAGCCTGTGTCTTGCGCGCATCATCTGTATCCGGCTTAAACGTGAGTCCCAAAATCCCGATCCGTTTCCCATTCAACGCTTGCAGCTGGCGAATCACCTTTTCCACCACATACAGGTGCATTCTCTCGTTAGACTCGACTGCCGCCTTAACTACCATCATTTCGCTGCCGTACTTTTGACTCGTCGCGAGCAGCTCCGCGGTGTCCTTTGGAAAGCAGCTGCCGCTCCAGCCGCTCGATACCTGCAAAAATTTTTTGCCAATTCGCGTATCGAGTCCCATGCCCTCTGCTACATCAAGCACGTTTCCGCCTAGCACCTCGCACAAGCGCGCCATTTCATTGATGTAGCTTATTTTTACCGCCAAAAATGCATTGGCCGCATATTTGATCAATTCAGCGCTTTTGGCATCTGTTTCAAAATAAATCGCCTTGGGATTCTGACGATTGTACAGGAACGGAAGCCATTCGGATAATTGATCGTACCCCACTCTTTCGATGAGATTGTGATAGAGCTCTCTCATCACCTGAAGGCCCTGTGGCGAAGAAGTACCAACAACGATCCGATCCGGGAAAAAAACGTCTTCCAGCGCGTATCCCTCGCGCAAAAACTCCGGGTTGCTGACCACCGTAAATTGCTCGTCTGCTACGAAACCAGAAGCTTCTTCGATCAAAGACGCTACTAGCTCGGACGTCCCTACTGGCACCGTCGATTTGTTCACGATGACAGTGAACCTGTCTTTGGATAACGCCCGTCCGATTTTCTGCGCCGCCAGTTTGATATAGCCGAGATCAGCAGTGCCATCCTCCTTGGAAGGGGTTCCAACCGTAATAAAGACGACATGTGCTTCTGCGACTGCCTCAAAGCTTGTGGTCGCAAACAGGTCTTTCCCAATCAGAGCAGGGAGTAATTGCTCCATACCCGGCTCATAAATGGGACTCTCCCCTCTGTTTAAATGCTCGATCTTGTTCGAGTCTATATCAATAATGGTCGTTTGGTGACCAATTGCTGCAAAAGCAGCTCCCGTTACGCTGCCAACATATCCAGCCCCAATGCATACAACATTCATTGGCTGCTCCCCCTCCCTTTTTTCGCTGCTCTAGTTTACAATCAGCTGATTTCGATACGCCGCGATCGTTCGACTCAGCCCTTCCTCCAAATCGACCTCTGGCTCCCATGCGAGTAATTGCCTCGCCTTATCAATCACAGGACGCCGTACCTTGGGATCATCAAGCGGCAACGGATGAAAGGTAATTCTGCTCGTGGAATGACTCAGCTGCTTCACCAGACGGGCTACCTCCAAAATGGAGATTTCGTTTGGATTTCCAATATTGATGATCTCGCCCGTCGCAGCTTCCTTTTCCATCATGAGCTGAAGTCCGCGAATATTATCGTCCACATAGCAGAAGGACCGCGTCTGACCGCCATCGCCATACACCGTAATGTCTTCACCTGTCAATGCCTGGGTGACAAAGTTGGAAATCACCCTCCCGTCGTCATTGCGCAGTCCTGCCGAGTACGTGTTAAAAATGCGGGCGACCTTTACCTGCACCTCAAAGCGCTGGTAATACTCATAGCAAATCACTTCGCCCAAACGCTTCGCTTCGTCATAGCAAGCCCGCGGTCCCCATGTATTCACATTGCCGCAATACTCCTCCGGCTGTGGATGCAGGGTCGGATCACCATATGCCTCGCTCGTGCTCGCATACAAAAGCTTGGCCCGATTTCTCCTTGCCAGCTCCAGCATCTGATGTGTACCAACTGTATTGGCTGCTATCGTATCGAATGGAGCATTTTGATAGAAAATCGGCGATGCTGGAGAGGCGAGATGATAGATTTCAGCCACTCCCTTGAACGCTTCTCTTTCAAGCGTGGATGGATCTGCCACATCGCACTCATAAAACTGAAAAAGGGGATGACTCAGACACTCCTCGATATTATGCAGTCTCCCGGTGGATAGGTTGTCGATGCCGATCACTTGCTTGCCTTTATCGAGCAGCGATTTGACAAGATGCGAACCGAGAAATCCGGCTGCGCCTGTAATTAGCGTTTTCATATAGGCTCCTCCCGCCTGTTCCGGTCACAATCCCTTATACAGCATGTGTCCGCTGATATTCCTCGTAGCGTCTGCCCATGAGCCCCATAACCATCCCAACTCCGAGACAAATGCTTTGCAATACTTTGATGAAAACGATCCGTCCGAATAAAAGAGCTGGAAACAGAGCGACGAGTCCGCCCCCTACACGCAGCACTCCTTTGATGGCGCGGATGCTGAGATTGAATAAACTGGGTCGGATGTCTCTTTCACAGAGGGTGTAGGTATTCCCAGACCTGTACGCTCGTTGCAGCAACCAGCTCACTTTAAGCCTGCTCATTGGCAGCCATTCATGCACGATCGCTTCATCTGCCCAAACGATATCAAAGCCTTGCTCCTTCACCCTCATGAAAAAGTGTGTATCCTCGCCGCCCGACAAGGCGTACCGTTCATCAAACCCATTTTCACCTCTGGAAAATACTTCTGTATGGATCAGGACATTGCCCGTTCTCGCCAAGTCCATCGCATAGCCAGTCGGGTGACGAGTACGCTCATAGCATCCACTTTTTACACTCCATACCGGGGCGTGCTCTGGATACACCGGCAAAACCGGTCCTGTCACAATGGCTGCCTGATACATTTGTTGGACAGAAAGAAGCTCATCCAGCCAGCTCGGCTCGGGAATCTCATCGTCATCGATGAAGGCGATAAAATCATGCCCCTCTCTAGTCAGCTCTACTGCCGCATTGCGGGCATAAGAGATCCCCCTGCGTTTCTCGTTGTACCATACCAGCTCCCATGGATAGCTCGCTTGAACCTTGGAGCATTCACCAGCTGAACTAGCGGCGGGATCATTGTCAATCACGACGATCTTCACATCTGAAGGCTGCGTTTTGGTGAAGCTCAGCCTGGCCAATCCATCCAAAAGCCTCCGCAGACCATCAGGACGCTTGTAAGTGAGGACACAAACGGCTACTCTCATCGCCTTCCTCCCTTCTCAACGGTTAACGCCGTTTGCTCACGAGCTTTGCTAGCTTCATGTTTACCCGCAAAAGAGAACCCAAAAGAGATGAACAAAATCCAGAAGAAGCTGTTATGATCCAGCAGCGACGTCTCTGTCAAATTTCCTGCAATCATGTAAATGAGAAAGAGCAGCGGCCAAAAGCTTTCCCAGCTTTGCTTGGTGCGAATGTATTGAAACGCCTTGATCAAACGGGTAATGAAGCCGATTAGAATCATGACTAAACCGACTAGACCAACATCGAGAGCAGCATCGAGAAAGCCGTTGTGTGAGTTGGGTGGATTCCAGTTGGAGACCATCCACAAATAAGCGGACTCCCCATCCCATCCGAGCCAAAATCCGCTGTACCCATAGCCGAGCCATGGATGCTCGCGAATCATTTCAATGACTGTCGCCCATAGCTCCGTCCTGCCCGTCAGCGTCATATCACGCCCAAATGATTCAAGCAGTATTTCAGCATTTGGGACCACGCCTAGGGTAAACACCACACCTAGCATAATCGCAGACATCCAGAGCAGGAGCTGTGCATAAACGTTCCAGCGAAAGGAATACAGAAACGGAATACAGCCGAGCAGTACAACAAAAACCACGATTGCCGTTCGAGACTCCGAGAGGATTAGCAAGCTGCTGCATAAAGCGAATCCTCCCCAGCCGATCCACCGCGGCCATTGCTTCATCATAATGATCAGGAAGCATACGATAGCTCCCAGACACATGAGTCTTCCTAATTGATTTTTGTGTGAGTATATCCCGCGCCAAGCCATACTTCCCTCGTGCAGCATCTTTCCCACATCGGGCAGCACCAGCGTGACAATCAGACTGCACACAGCGCCACCCAACAGCATCCAAACCACCATCAAAAACTGCTCTCGCAAGGTAAAGCGTGCTGCCATGTAAATCGCGACGAGCGTCGTCCCGAAATAGGCGATGCTGCGCCGTATCGTAATATCAGGAGCTTGCGACCATAGAAACGAGAGCATTATGAGCGCCAGCAGCATGAGGGAGAGCTTGTCTCGGGTCAATATGGCGAGTACACGTTTCCTTTGGATCAGGATCAGGACGAAGGCGACACCATAAATGACCTTCCAAAGCAGTTGAAGCAGGGCATTGCCTTCCATGACATTTTCCGGCTGCCCCACTTGAATAAAAGGGAAGAACGCTTGGGAAAACAGCAGGAGGGCAATGATGATGAACCCTTGTTCAAATCTCACGAAAATTTTGCTCTCGCGATAATGATTTTTCTGGGCAGAGGCTCGTGTCTCTAGGATCACTACATCCTGCAAAACGGTACCTCCTAGTTGGTCAATTGTCCCGTAACCCTCACGACGCGCTCTTTGCGCTGCAGGTACCCGATCACGCCCCAATAGCCACAGCACAGTAAGATATCACCGATGAGGCTGACCACAATTGCTCCCTTCCACAAAAACAGAGGGACGATCAGAATATGCAGCCCGGTAACCAGAATGGCAACAAAGACCTGGATAGCAGAACGCCAGCCTTGAAAGCCTGCACCAGTTAATGCATCTGCGGCGAAAAAGTGCAAGCTTTTCAGGAGCGGAATCACTGCCATCCACTGAACAGCCTCTACTGCAAAGCTGTAGTCCTCTCCCAAAACCCATGGCAAAACCGGAGCGATCATATACAATCCGAGCCACGCAATGGCTGAATATACGAGAGAGATCAATAGCAGCTTGTTCGCGTATCGGACACTCGCTCCAATGCCGGACTTCCCCTCCTGAAAAAACCGGGAAAAAGCGGCACTCATCAAGGAATAAATGGGTGACAGTGTGACATCGACAATTCGGCTGGCTGCTGCATATATTCCAGCGTGCTGCGGGGACGCAAATTTGACCAGAATCGTTTTTCCAATATCCGAGTACACGACGAGGGAAGATTGGCTGATCGAAAAATAGGCTCCACTCCTCCACTCTGCAAACACTTTTTGCAAGTGAAGGCTGGGCTTCCCCAGCTCATAAACGACAAGTACCAACGCAGCAAGAGCCATTACAGCCGTTGTCAAAAAGTAAAGAATCGCCCACTCTGAAACGCTGTGCTGTGCTGTAACCAGCAGTAGTGCGAGAGCTCCTACCAGCCTGACTGCGCCCATCAGCATATTCAACTGGGCCGTTCGTTTTAACCGTTCAAAAGCCTGGTACGCCTGCCCGCATATTTCAAGCACCCTGTACATGATCAGATCGGACAGTGCCACCCACAAAATAATGCTCATGCTGATCGACTCGGGGAGAAAGAAACGACCCAGCATAATCGCGACCACGGTCAGGGCAATACCCGAGACGACTGTCATAAACAAGGCATTTCCGAAGTATTCTCGAAACACTTCTTTGTCCCTTGAAACGTTCATGACCAACAGCTCGCCCCGTCCAAGACTGGAAAATGGGGTCAAAATCGCGACTAAGGTCACGACCCCGATGAACAAGCCGTAGCCACTCGCTCCCAACGTTCTGGCGATGCTGACGAAGTACACCATCTGCAGCAGCAGCCGTATACCGTCCCCCAAAAGCATCCAGAGCGTATTTCGGAAAAGCAGGCCGTTTAAGGAATGTTTCAACAATGGGAGCTGTTTTCCAAGAGAAGTCAGGCGTGCTAGCATGTATTGCTCCTTAAGATGACTCGAATGGTCTTGTATACAATCTTGGCATCGAGTGCAAATGAGAGGTTTTGTATATACAAAAAGTCATGGTGTAGGTTGGCATGAATCGGTTTATTCCGGTCTGGGCTGATTTGCCAGAGACCCGTTATTCCCGGCTTGACTAGCCAACGTTGTTTTTCATAATAGGAGTACACTTGCTCGACAATCATTTTTTGCTCGGGTCTGGGGCCGACGAAGCTCATTTCGCCACGGAGGATGTTGATCAATTGAGGCAGCTCATCCA
Source organism: Brevibacillus sp. SIMBA_040 (assembly GCF_046535075.1). Taxonomy (NCBI): domain Bacteria; kingdom Bacillati; phylum Bacillota; class Bacilli; order Caryophanales; family Paenibacillaceae; genus Brevibacillus; species Brevibacillus sp. SIMBA_040. The sequence goes on along the minus strand of NZ_JAWRXI010000007.1, from coordinate 189,502 downwards.
TACTGGTCTTGCGCAATAGGCGCCCGAATCGGGTAATGCGCGGGTCCATCGCAGAGGAAGGCGATACTCCCTCCTGTGGAGAGTCAACATACATGGTACGGAACTTGTAGATGGTAAATTCTTTGCCGTACTTGCCTACTCGCTTCTGCCGGAATAAGACGGGACCTGAAGAATCAAGTGAAATCGCGATCGCCACCAAGAGAAATAGAGGCATCAAGAGCAAGAAAAATAGCAGGGCAAAACTGAAATCTAGCACGTTTTTCGAGTAATTGGTATAAAAGGAGCGGCTTGATCTCAGTCTGTTCACTGGGATTAATTCCATATCCTTCACAATCTCCATTACACGGGTAGTTTCCAATCATTCACGAAATAGCGGTTGTTCATTTGCGCTAGATACAGTCCGAATTCCCTGTTTAATTCCTCATTTTTCATGGCAAATTCTATTGTTGCGCGCAGGAACCCGAGCTTGCTGCCGACATCGTACAGCGTCCCTTCGTACCTGTATGCGAGCACTTCCTGCTCCTGAGCCAGTATTTGCAAAGCATCCGTGAGCTGAATTTCTCCACCTACCCCTGGCTTGGTCCGAGCTAGTATGTCAAAGATGCGTGGTTCAAGAATGTATCTGCCGATAATCGCCAGGTTCGAGGGGGCGTTGCTCTTAGGCTTTTCGACCAGGTTATGAATGAGGTCCAATCTCTCCCCCACCGGAATACCGTCGATCACCCCGTATTTATCCACTTCGTTCCAATCCATGGCTTCAACTGCGATTATGCTCGTTTGCTTCTGCTGGTAAATGTCCATCATCTGTCTCAGGCAAGGGACTTCGCTGTCAATCACCATGTCTCCAAGCAAAACAGCAAATGGCTCATCCCCGATAAATTTGCGTGCGCACCAGATGGCGTGCCCCAATCCAAGTGCTTCCTTTTGCCGAATATAATGAATCTCCACTAAATTAGTCAGGCCCTCCACGATTTCGTACAATTCGGTTTTGGCCCGTTCCATCAAATTGATTTCCAGCTCGTAATTTTTGTCAAAATGATCCTCGATGGCACGCTTGCTGCGCCCTGTCACAATAATGATATCTTCGATGCCTGAGTGCACCGCCTCCTCGACGATGTACTGAATCGTCGGCTTGTCTACAATCGGCAGCATCTCCTTGGGCATTGCTTTTGTAGCGGGAAGAAATCGGGTACCGAGTCCGGCTGCCGGGATCACAGCCTTTTTAATTCTTTTCTTCATGGCCCATTCACCTCACGAATAATTGGCTCTTTCCAGCTGCGCAACCTCCACTCGTGCCTTTTTGGGCTTTTTCTGCACAGTGGAAATGGTTTCTATCAAAATGATCAGGAATACAACCATAAATAAACCAGCACAGAACGCAGCGGCCATATTCAAGTACGGCTTTGGAGATACAGGAAGCGTTCCTTCTTTGTACTCTGCTTCATCGACGATCATGACGTTATCAATGTTCATAAAAAGATTGATGTTTTGTGAAAAGGAACGTGAGATTTCATTGACGATTTGGACAGCGTGCAGTGGATTGGGATCGGTATACGTGACAGTAATAATGAAGGAAATATTGGATGTTTTTACTTCCAGCTGTTTTAATAGGTCTTCTGGGGTGATGGACAAGTCCAGCTTGCGGATGACATCCTGCGCAATTTTGCGAGTTTGGATGAGCCCACTATACGTTTTGATCAGCTGCTGGTTGCTGAGGATGCTGTTATACAAATCCTGTTTGTCCAATTCTTGCGGCTTTACCAGCATCGTAGCAGTTGCTTCGTAAGTGGGAACCATCACAAAATAGCTGATGTACGCTGCACACGCAACACAGAGTAGTGGAATCGTTGTCATCAGAATCCAGCGCGCCCGCATTGCTTGAAGAATTACCATGACGAACTCGAGATTCATAAGGAAAAGGACTCCTTTTCTAATCTTGTCAAACAAATCACCTCTTACTTTTGTGATGTTTGCGCAGGCTTCATTTTTTGGGGGAATAATCACCCTTTTTAAGAAAATGGGACTATCATTATGGACCTATCGTTTCCTGTCCATTTGCGTTTATATGAAACAATATGAGTGATTCATCATCAATTATTCTCTTTTTAAAATATTTTCCGTGTATCTTTCGACCCCTTAAAATTGAAATAAATAAACCACCCTCTCTCATAGTAGAAAGGGTGGGATAAATAGCATAGACAAGGCTTATGGCTTATCACTAGCAACGACTGCATCGGAAGTCACAGTTTTCTTGAAATCCTCGACTTGTTTTTTTATTCGTAACCGTTCCTGATTGGACACGAGGTAGTAGTACACGCCGTTTATCTTTCCTCCCTCCCCGTTTACTCTAATCGTTTCTATTTGTTCCAACGAACTCTTGTAATCAAGCATCAATTCTTTCATGTTTTCAAACGTGAGATTTGTCTTAAAGCTAGTACCTACTACGGATAAAAGATCGTCGAGCTTGTTGACGGTGCTGATTCCTTTTGCCTTATCCATTAAATCCCGAATGACCTGCTGCTGTCTCTTGTTTCGTCCAAAATCTCCCTCAGGATCATCGTAACGCATACGGACATACGCCAATGCTTTTTGCCCATCCATATGACTTGTTCCTTTGGGAAACTGGTAGCCCTCATAATCAAAAGCAAAAGCGTTGTCAACCGTAACGCCACCAAGAGAGTCAATGATATTCGAAAATCCCTCCATTTCCACCTTTACATAATAATCAATCGGAATATCCAAAAAACGCTCGACTGTTCGCACTGTACTAGCAATTCCCCCTGCTTGATACGCATGATTGATCTTGTCGGGCTGTTTGCGGTCCACAATCTGAGTTCGGGTGTCGCGGGGAATGCTCATCATCAAGGTTTGTTTTTTTTCAGGATTGATAGTCAACAAGATGAGCGTGTCGGACCTTCCTTGGTCTCCTTCTCGCTTGTCTACTCCAAACAGTAATAGGGTAAGAGGCTTCTTCTCGCTTTTGGCATGGGCTTCTGGTACTGGCTTTGGAGCCGGGGGCTGCTCTAGTGCCTGGGCTGATGTGGACTCGATTTCGTGGGTAGTCTCTGGGGGCAGGGGTTCGTAAATCATGCTCGCTGTCTCTTTTACATTTGCATAGAGCTGAAAAAAGAAAATCGTCATCGCACTTAGGACAATCAGTACAACGATGAGCAACACGTAGACATACCGTTTCATGAGCCCGCATCTCCTACATTACGTCTTGGACATCCTTTACTCATTATTACGATGCTGTCTCATGCTTTACGACTCTTGTAAGCGTAAATAAAATGCGTTCAATTGGCCCCACCTACCAAGCAGCGAGAGACAAGGAGAGATGTTCTGAAAAAGAAAAAATCTCCCTTCTTAACGGGAGATTTCATTGGGTACGAACCTGGTATTCAACTAATTGCTGACTACTTCAATATTCGGGTTATATCTTTTCACATACGTGTAAATTTCTTCACCAAAAAGCAAATTTTGTATCAGCTGTACAGGTTGATTCGCCAAGTGAGCCTCCAGCTGTTCTTTTCCTCGGCCAATCCGTTTCGCAGCAACATCAGGCAATGTCAGAACATGAGGAACCAGGACTTGGAGATACCAGGTACCATGCTGCTCTTCGGAGACGTCAATCTCTAAATCAACGTCATTGCTCGCAAACACAAAGAGATGGTTAAACAGCTCTTCTCTCTCTGACGTCTGTAGATCCGCGATATGTACTTTTATTACGCTCAAGTAATGCTCCTCGTTAAACAGCACGAGCTCTTCGTTAATCGGTTGATACTTTTTCACCAAGAAATCCATGATGCCTCCCTTTTTATATGTTTGACATTGTTTCTAGCATACTACCTTTCCGAATATTTAGGCAACTACCCATGTACATTGATCGGAATTGTTTATCATTTTTTATTTTCGCAAAAAAGAGCCTCACCACAGTGGTAAGACTCTTTATTTCATTTCTTGTCTGACTCGTTAGACCAAAGTCGAGCCTTCCACTACCGCTTTGGCATCCTCAAGTGAAATCAGAACCGCTCGCGCTTTGCCGCCACTTTGCCCTGCAACATAGCCGTCTGTTTCCATCATTTCGATCAAACGCGCTGCTCGATTATAACCCACCCGGAAGCGGCGTTGCAGACCAGATGCGGATGCTTGTCCTTGCTCTGCGACAAATACCAACGCCTCGAAATAGAGTGGGTCATCTCCGGCATCAAAGGATTGGACCTGCTGCTCCAAATCCTCTTTGCTGAACAGATACTCTGGCTTGCGTTGCTTTTTAATCATCTGCGTAATACGTTCAATCTCATCATCTGAGACAAAATTCCCTTGCAGACGCACTGGCGTTGTACCACTTTCGAGGAAAAGCATGTCGCCTCGACCCAGCAATCTCTCCGCCCCCGATTGGTCGAGAATCGTGCGAGAATCGACCTGCGAGAAAACGGCAAATGCCAGACGAGTCGGAACGTTTGCTTTGATGTTCCCCGTAATGACATCAACAGATGGGCGCTGGGTCGCCAGTAGCAAATGGATACCGCAGGCCCGTGCCTTCTGTGCGATACGAATGATGCACTCCTCCACATCTTGCGGAGAAACCATCATGAGATCAGCAAGCTCGTCAATCACAATCACGATGTACGGAAGTGTGTCATCTGTCGTCTGATTGTAACGATCGATATCTCGAACACCTGCATCCACAAAGAGCGCGTAGCGTTTTTCCATTTCCTCGACACACCACTTGAGAGCAGCAGTTGCCTGCTTTGCTTCCGTCACGACAGGCGTCACCAGATGGGGCAAATGGTTGTACGGAGCCAATTCAACCATTTTCGGGTCAATTAACAAGAGTCTCACTTGCTCTGGAGTCGCTTTGTATAACAAGCTGACAATGATCGAATTGATGCAGACGCTTTTTCCTGAACCGGTCGATCCTGCGATCAACCCGTGCGGCATTTTCTTGATATCCGCAATAATCGGCTCTCCGCCGATGTCCATTCCCAGAGCCACGGCCAAAGATGAGCTGTGCTGCTGGAATTTATCGGAGCCAATAATCTTCTCAATCATTACAGGCTGACTCGAGAGATTAGGTACCTCAATCCCGATCGCATTGCGGCCTGGGATCGGTGCCTCGATCCGAATATCCTTTGCAGCCAAATTCAGCTTGATGTCATCAACCAGACTTGTAATTTTGTTAACCTTAACCCCTGGTGCCGGTTGCAGCTCAAAGCGCGTAACAGAGGGGCCCTTCACAATCCCGACAACGTGTGCGCTCACATTGAAATTGGACAGCGTCTCTTCCAACAGAAGCTTTTGCAATTGGGTGTGCTCGTCATCGTCATCGCTTAGCGGCGGACTCGGATTGAGCAGCTCCAGCTGCGGCATCACGAATGGTGGTTTTACTATCTTCTCAGGCTCAGGCTCAGGCTCTTGTACAGGCTGCTGCTCCCACTCTGGCTCAGCTGCACGCACTGGTTCACTCACGGATTCCAGTGGTCTGTTCGATACCTGTACAACCATTTGCTGGTCTAGCCCGGCTCGTTCCAACAAGCGATTGACATCAGCTGAATACGGTGCAGCGGTGTTCACTTCGGTTGCTGAGGTATCGGATTTTCCTGCAATCGGCTCCGTTTGTTCACTGGATGACATGACGGTTGTAACAGCTGGCTCAATTTCTTCGGTATCTCCTGCTGATTCGAGGTGAACAGCTAGCTCGACTTCTTCGATTTCTACTGTCGGCTCGATATGAGCTACTGACTCGACTTCTTCGATCTCTTCCGCCGTTTCGAGATGAAGTACTGGCTCAACTTCTTTTGTCTCAACCGCCGGCTCGAGATGAGCGGCTGGCTCAGCTTCATGGACTTCCATAGTCCCTGTTTGCTGCACACTTACCTCAATAGACTCTACTTCAATCGGCGGCTCGTCCGCTTCTCTCTCACGCATCTCATCGGACACATGTCCCAGAGCAGGAAGAGACGCATCATACAGCTGTGCACTTACCTCCAGCGTTTCTCCCACTGCTTCCGTTGCTGCACCTACCTCTGTCAGCTCCCCCGCAGCCGCAGATGCTGGTGCGACTTCGGCTGCTGCTTGCAAAGCCTCTTTCCGGGCTTCTTCCCCCAGATCGTGGAGCAGTCTGTCTTGGTCCGGCGCCGAGTCATTTTCCTCGTGCTCTTCTGGGAAGTAGCGCTCACTGATCTCCTTTTCCCATAGCTTTATCTGATTGAGTTGCTCTTCTTGCTCCAAACGAGGGTATACGATGCCGGAGGTCGTATGTATGCGATGCTCAACCTCACGAGTAGCCGGCGTAATCTTTCCATAAACAGGCGAGATAATATCGGACGGTGTATACGACCGTTTTTCCTCCGTTGAAAGTGTGGGGCGATCCATTTTCTCAATCGGTCTTTCCTGTCTTTCCGGTCTCTGACGGGCCTGCTCCCGATTCGGTTCGTAGCGAGCAGGAGACTGCTTCTCTACTTTTCGCTCTACCTTTGGTACAACAGGTGTCTCTCGATTCTCACGTGCCTCTCTGTTACCGCGGGGCGTTTCCCGCGTCTGTACAGTTCTTTCCTGCTCATAGGAAGCTTGCTCACTCGTCCCTTCTGTATTCCCTTTTTTCATTTCCTTATTTTTGCGCTTTGGCAGCTGATATGCATCTGGAACTACTGGAAAACGGAATTGACGTTCCTTGCTGGATCTGAAGTCGTCCGTATCACGATTGTTTGCCCGCTCTTTTGGGTAAATGTTTTTTGTCTTTGCCTTGAGCTGACGGGGAGCGGGATTTACCGGAGTACGAATCTCTTCCTCCACTCTTTGTTCTGCTTCACCCTGAAAATAACTCATCAGCTTTTGAAGCCACAACCACATGGTACAAACGCCCTTTCTTTTCTAAACCATCTTTTCCCTTTCATCTTACCACGAAAATGGGGCTTGTTTTGCCCGAATGACGATTTTTTTCCGTATTTGCGAAACCTTTTCTCACCTCGGACGTACTACATTGTGGGAACTAAAACAAATATTACATAGGGGAGGAACACAATATGTGGAAAAAGGGAAGTGCTTTATTGCTTGCCGGTATGCTCGTGCTTACAGGTTGTGCCAATGAAGCATCTTTGGTGCGAGACTCTATCGTCGCATCGATAGATAAACCAAACTACGATTTCCAAGGAACCTTGAAGCTGACAGGTGACGTAGAAAAATTGCCAGCGGCATTCGGGGAAACAGCGGTAGATAAAGAGGGACAGGCATTTCTGGCAGCTTTGAAAGCTGGCGTAACAGCCAAAGGCTCTCAGCAAGATCTGAATAACGCAAAATTCCAGCTCGAAGTTAATGACGACAAGCTGCTGCGCGACAACAAGCTTTGGACTGGCGATAAAAAAGCGTCCGCTGAGCTGATCGCTGCAGACAACAAACTATATGTAAAATCTCCATTGGACTCCAAATACTTGGTTATTGACGCTACAGCCTCTAACCCATTTGGCGGCATGAATAGCACAGAGGGCGTAAACCCTGCCAAGCTGAAAGAGTTCCAGGACAAAATGAACGATCTCACGTTGAACTTCATCAAAAAATACGTGAGCAAATACGGCTACAAGCTGGCTGACGCGAAAAATCTCGGCGTAGAAAAAGTAACGCTGCCAAACGGTGACAAAGTAGATGCGACACACGTAGCGATCAAAATCGACGCCAAAGAACTGGTTAAAATGTTCTTCTTCACAGCAAATGATGCTGTAGCAAGCCAAGACGTGAAAGCATTTGCCATCGATTTTATGGTTCTGACCAACACTTTTGCTGAAGAAATCGATCCAGAAATGGGTAAAACAACAGAAGCTGAGAAACGTGCACTGGCAGAAGCAACAATCTCTGAAGGCATGAAGTCCGCGAAACAATGGCTCGATGAAACAGGCAAAATTTACACGCCTGAAAAAATCGTAGAAGAAATGAAAAAAGAAGGCTTCCAAAACCTGGCTTGGAATCTCGACTTCTATGTAGACAGTGCAAAAATGCCTGTTCACCAAAAAAGCTCTTTGAATGTAACATTCCAAACAAAAGACATGAAGCAAGCTCTGACAATTGGCTTGGAAGCAGATCAATACGCATATAACTTCGGTAAAGCTACCAAGTTCAGCGTTCCAGCAAAAGATGCTGGTGTGACTGTTGAGCAGCTGTACAAGGATGAGAAAGCCATCAACAGCTTTAGCGACAAAGGCTTCATGCGTCCTTTCGCACAAAGCATGCTGGAGCAATACAAATGGCAAAAAGAAATGGAAGCAGAATGGGCAGAATATGAGGCAGAAGCAGTTGAACCTGCAACTGTAACGCCTTAACTTCTAAACATACGCAAAAAGCACGGCGCACCCTGCGTCGTGCTTTTTCTTTGTTCTAGATAACTCCTCGCGTTTCGAGATAGGCTATGACTGTTTGAACAGATTCCTCGATCGATTGCTCATTGCTCTCGATGACCAGCTCGGCTGAGACCGGCTCCTCATAAGGTGAGGAGATTCCTGTAAACTGGCTGATTTCCCCATTCCGCGCTTTTTGATACAGCCCTTTTACATCACGCCGTTCACACTCTTCCAACGGGCATTTTACATAGACCTCGATGAATTCTCCCTCGTCCACCAGACTGCGGGCAAGCTCCCTGTCTTCTCGGTAAGGGGAAATGAAGGCTGTCAAGGTGATGACGCCTGCGTCTACGAACAGCTTGGCGACTTCACCGATTCGGCGTATGTTTTCTTTGCGATCATCTGGTCCAAAGCCCAATCCCCGATTCAGGCCATGCCGTATATTATCGCCATCGAGTACATAGCTCGCCTGGCCCCGCTGATGCAGCTCATACTCCACTGCGTTTGCCAGCGTAGACTTACCTGCACCCGACAAACCGGTAAACCAAAGGATTGCGCTCTTGTGGCCAGTCCGCTGTTGTCGATCTGTTTTCGTGACGGTAGTCGGATGCCAAACAATATGGGCGGTGGTTTCTCTGCTCAAAAGTATCACTTCCTCTCTCTTTTCCCTATCAAACGGAAAGCGGTCGTAAGCCCTCAATTAATACACGCGCCACCTCAGGTCGGCTAAATTCAGGCGGCGGAGCTTCTCCTCGTGCCAGCATCTCTCTGACTTTGGTTCCTGATAAAGCAACATGATGCTCGGCTCCATGTGGGCATGTTTTCGTCGATGCCATATTTCCGCAAGTTCGGCAGTAAAAGCTGTTTTCAAAAAATAAAGGGGTGATCCCCAGCTCTTCTGGTGTAAAGCTCTGGAAAATGTGCTGGGCGTCATATGTACCGTAGTAGTTGCCGACACCAGCGTGATCCCGTCCGACAATGAAATGCGTGCAGCCATAATTTTTTCGGACCAGTGCATGAAAAATCGCTTCTCGCGGCCCAGCATAGCGCATCGCGGCAGGAAAAACGCCAAGCTGCACCCGGCTCTGCGGATAATACTTTTGCAGCAGCACCTGATAGCTCTCCATCCGCACGTTTGCCGGAATATCGTCTGCTTTTGTTTCTCCCACGAGCGGATTTAAGAACAGTCCGTCAACAATCTCCAGCGCTGATTTTTGAATATACTCATGTGCGCGATGTACAGGGTTACGGGTCTGAAAGCCTACAATCGTTTTCCAGCCCTTCTCGCTAAACTGCGCTCTCGTTTCGACAGGGTCAAAATAGTGACTGGCAAACTCGCCTTTCTCGGTTCGTTTTACAAGTGTAATGAGACCGCCGAGATAGACATCTGGCCGCTCCAGCAGCTTTTTCACACCAGGGTGGTTCTCATCATCCGTACCGTACACCTGCTGTGCCTCTCTTCTCTTATCGGGGTAAAAAATATCCGCAATATCCAATAACCCGTAAATGGTTCCCTGATGGGTCAAGCGCACCTGCTGACCAATCTGCAGCGCTTCGGCTACTTCCCGCGAGACGGGGAGCGTAATCGGTATGCTCCATACGCTTCCATCGGCAAGCCTCATCCTTTCGACCACCGAGTCGTAATTTTTCTGATCGAGAAAACCGGTAATCGGGCTATATCCCCCGATGGCAATCAGCTCCAGGTCCGACAGGGAAAAGGCATCAATCTCCACATCGTGGGTCTGCAGCGACAAGTCTGCTTCTGGATCAAAACGATTTACCAAAATATCGTTGCGCTTGGTACTCTGACTCACTTGCACTCACTCCTCATCCCTATTTCGTACGTGTTGACGCGCAGTCGCCATCGCCATCATTTGGCGAGATGAAGACCACATTCCGTTTTGCCGAGCTGTGACCAGCGACCCGCCCGAGAGTCCTCTCCCTCTTTGACAGGACGTGTACAAGGCGCGCAGCCAATGCTTGGGTAGCTTTGGTCGTGGAGCGGGTTGTACGGTAGCTCAAACATGCGGATGTACTGCCAGACCTCATCTGCTTTCCAATGGATGAGCGGACAGATTTTCAGCGATTGAAACTTCTCATCACGATTGACGAATTGCACGTCAGCTCTTGTCGCAGATTGCTCTCTGCGCAGCCCAGACATCCATGCGACGGCCCCTTTCAGCACGCTTTCCATCGGATCAACCTTGCGAATTTGACAGCAAAGATCAGGCTGGCTTTTCCATAGCTCTTCCCCATGAATTTCTTCCTGCTGGGCGAGAGATAGTGTAGGCTCTTTAATCGTCAAACGAAGCTCTGGATATTTGACCCGAATCTGCTCGATCAGGGCATACGTCTGCGGGAAATGAAGATGAGTGTCCAAAAATGTGACACGAGCATCCTTTTTAACTCCACTAATCATGTCAAGCAGCACCATTGCTTCCGCTCCAAAGCTGCAGGAATAGATCAAATCATCCGAAAACGTCTCGTATGCCCATTTGATTACATCGATTGTGTCACCTTTTCCCAAGCTTTTATTGACTTGTGCGAGCTGTTCAGTGGTTGCCGACGAATAACGCAAACTGCTCATATGCCTCCCCCTTGATCGTTGATTGAGCTCTTTTCCCTGCGTATCAACCAAATCAGTGCGACGAAGCCTAGCGTCGCGATAAAGACACTGACCAAAACCACCAGTGTATACAGATCAAAGCGCAGAAAAAGATGGACAAAAGCAAACGAAACGACTAGCGACGATACAGGCGAAACAATCCAGACCATCATGATCTGCTTGATAATTCCCTTTTGCCATAGAGCGAATCCTTTTTCAGCCGTTCCGACCCCGAGTATGGCGCAGGTTGTAGCCTGTGTAAGCGGAACAGGTATGCCGAACAAGGAAGCGATGATCACGAGCGTCCCGCCTGTAAAAGAAACGGCGCTGCCTTGAAGCAATGAGAGCGACGTGATTTTTTTCCCGTTCGTTTCCAGCACTTTTCCACCTAGCAGCATACATCCCAGCGCTACGGCGAAGCCACCCAGCCATATGCCGGAATTACTTGTCATCAGGCCAGCCCCAACCAATGGACCAACGGCATTGGCAACATTGTTCATCCCTGCAGAAAAGGCTTCATAAACACCACACCCGACCAGTATAACGGACAGCCATCGCTCCCCCTTCGAACCGGGCTTATGCAGGTGTGGCCAGCGCTTTTGCAAGCGTATGATCAGCTTGCCGGAGAAATAAGCCCCGATAAAAGCGACGGCAGGTACGATCAGCCAAAATGCAACAATGACAAGTAAATGCCCCACGAAAAGCGATTGATAGGCAAGTCCCACACCTACGATCGAACCTACCGTTACCTCGCTCGTCGACAACGGAATTCCGAGCAGATTTGCCCCGAATAATGTAAGGGTAGCGGAGGCAAGAACAATGACGACGACCTCGACACTCATCAAAGTGACCGGAATAATTCCGCCGCTGATGGTCTTGACCACCTCTTTTCCGCCCAAAACAGCTCCCAGAAGCGCCGCAATCGCTACCAGAAGCATTGCCATACGTCTGTTTTTGATAGCACCACTACCATATGCTGCGCCCATAGATGCGGCTGTCCCGCTCGCTCCGATATTCATGGCGAAAAACAATGCAATGGCGATCGCGACATAACTCCAATCCACGAGCTGTACTACCTCCTGTCATGCAAATCTAGCAGCTTACCGTCTTTTCCGGTTCGAGTGAGGTCTGCACTAACTGCTCAAACTGCTCGATCGAGAAGACGTGCCAGCCCATTTGTCTTGCTTCTCTTTCTGTCTCCTTACCGACGCATATCAACGGCTTCTTTTGCCATTCGGCCCCCGCAAATGACTGCAGAGCGGACAAGTGGTAGCTGTCTTCTGTCGCAAACCAGTCAATCGGTTGCTCCAAGAGCCATTTGGCAGCCGGATGGGTCCGGTTCCACTCTAGTGTTCCTGCTTGAACCGTATGTGTTACTGTTCCTAGTGCATGCAGCACGACCATGCTATCTCCATGTTTGAGATACAGCAGACGCTCCCCTTTTCGCAGAGCGAGATAGTGATGCAGGTGAGCCGGGTCCAACCCTTCATCCACTACCTCATCCGGGTATAATCCGTTTTGCTCCAAAGCCTCTGCTGCGTCCGGACCTCGCGCTGCCAGCTTGCCCTTGATCTGCCTGAGGTCGAATTTGCGACGACGCAGCTCTTGCAGGAAAAAAGCGACTTGCTGTGCATCGTCAAACACAAGCCATTGATAGGAGAAGAAATCTGCTGGCATCCCCTCGTCGCTTGGGAACGCGCCTGAGCTTTCCACCAGTGGAATCGAGATCACTTCTGCACCGAGCTGCGCAAGTCTACAAGCGAGGTTTTCAGCATTTGATTCAACCGGCTTTGAAGCAACCGCGATCCTTTTGCCAAACAGCGGCCGTGACTCAAACCAGTTCAGTGATTCCCGCAGTCGAACTACTTCCCCGACGACGATGATGGCCGGCGCTTTAAATCCCGCAATGGCCACCTCCTGATCAATCCTTTCCAGCTTGCCAACGAGTGTTTGCTGTTCTCCCAGCGTGCCCCAGCGAACCAGTGCGACAGGAGTTTCCTTTGCCTTGCCGTGCTTCAGGAGACGTTCTTTGATACGAGAGAGATTTTTTACGCCCATATAGATGACGAGCGTTTCTACTGAGGCCAGGGCAGCCCAATCAGGCTCCTTCCCGGCATTTTTGTCGCAGAGATGACCCGTAACAAACGCAACAGAGGAGTTGTAATCCCTGTGTGTCAGTGGAATTCCAGCATACAGCGGAGCTGCCATCCCGGAGGTGACCCCGGGAACGATCTCAAAAGGAATGGCATGCGCTACGCAAATCTGTGCCTCTTCGCCTACTCTGCCAAACATGCTGGGGTCACCTCCTTTCAGGCGAACCACTGTCTGCCCCTTTTGGGCTTCCTCAATCAAGAGGAGGTTGATCTCGTCCTGTGGCAGTGTATGACGATCCGCTTCCTTGCCGCAGTAAATCAGCTTGGCTTCCTTTTTGACGTGGGTGAGCAGCAACGGATTGGCAAGTCGGTCATAAATGACAACGTCCGCCTGTTCCAGCGCTTCCTTTCCGCGGATCGTGAGTAGCTTTGGATCGCCGGGTCCTGCTCCTACAAACAAGACACTGCCTCTCTTCATCCTGTCGTGCCTCCTTGATGCCATTTATGACCTGAATGATTCCCCATGGTATTAGCTGAAATGGGAGGTTTCCACTACATACCCAACGCCTTGGCGGCCAAGCGGCTTCTTTTCGACCAAACTGAGCTCCTTGATGTGAGGGGGAGCTACGGTATGGCGCAAAATATTGTTTTCGGCGGTCGAAAACGCGCGCTCATCTGATTTCGCAATCACGATTACCGTCAGTAGCGTGCCTTCCTCCAGTACGGCTTCCAGCTTGTAAAGATAGCTCTCTGTCTGTTCTTCTGCCATCGCATATCCCTCTTTTCTTGTGCCCCTTTGTCGCAGAGCTTTTATGCCGTTTGCAAAATGCTGTCCACCTGCTCCTGAATATGTGCCAGCCCTACTCTTTCTACATAGCGCCAGTACTGCTCTCCTTCTAGACGATCCTCCTTGTAAAGCGTAATCAGCTGAGCGAGGAATGGGCCTAATCGATCTACCGTAATGCGGGCATTTAGCTTGCGATTAAATTGCGCCTCTTCCAGCGTTCCACCTACATGGATGTCAAACGCCTCCACCATTCCGCCAGATGTCTTCACGAGCGCACCTTGCAAGCCGATATCGGCAATTTGCCGTTGACCGCACGAATTTGGACAGCCAATCATATGAATGCGAAGTGGTGTCTCCAACACGACCGTGTCATCCAGATACTGTGCCAGTGAACGCATCCGCTCTTTGGTTTCAACAATGGCCAGGTTGCAGTATTCCGTTCCGGTGCATGATACGGCATACCCGACAAATGTGCTTGGAGTTAATTTGAAACGATTGACGATCAGCGTTTCATCACGGAAAGCGTCGACTTTATCTTTTGCAATATTGCGAATCAAAACATTTTGCGTGTTGCACGTACCGATTGTTCCATCCCCGTACTCATCTGCAAGACGCGCCAGCTCGATCAGCTCTTCTGCATTCATCCGACCAACTGGAACCGACAAGCCGGCATAGTATAGACCCTCCTGACGCTGTTCATGAATCCCGTAAAAATAGCCGCCATTCCAGCCATGGAGTAAATCCTCACCGCCAGCCTCCAGCTCACCTACCAGCTTGATCAGCTCGTCTTTGAATTTCTCTGCGCCCCAGTCTGCCACCAGGAATTTCAGGCGGGCATGAGTCCGTTTTTGCCGATAGCCGAAATCGCGGAAGAGCGTCGTTACTCCTTCGGCTACCTTCACCACTTCTTCTGGGCGGACGAATATATCGAGTTGTTTGGCTAGATGGGGCTTTGCGGATAATCCCCCGCCAACCCATACATGGAAGCCTATGACTTCCTCGCCAGCGATATTTTTCTTCGCAGGGGTAAAAGCGAGGTCGTTGATTTGGGCGTGAGCAGCATTGTGTATATTTGCTGATATGGATATTTTGTATTTACGTGGCAAGTTGGAGAACTCGCGATTTAACAAAAAGAATTTCTCCAGCTCTGCTACCAACGGGCGTGTATCGAGTACTTCATGTGGATCGATCCCTGCCAATGGATTCCCCATAATTTGGCGCGGGCAGTCTCCACATGCCTCAAACGAGGATAGCCCGACAGAGGCCAGTCGATCAAAAATATCAGCCAGTGTCTCTACCGTTAGCCAGTGAAACTGAACGGCCTGGCGAGTCGTGACATCTACTAGATCGCGTCCATAGTCTTGGGCGATACGCGCGAGCACCCGTGCCTGTTCACTGCTCAAAATCCCGCCGGGAATCCGTACGCGCATCATAAAGTGACCGTCTTTTGGTCGCTGCTGATAGACACCTGCCCATTTGAAACGGTCCATATCAGAAGATTCGATCGATTGAAAGCCTTCTTTGGAATAGGTATTGACGATCGTTTCGATGACATCTAACCCGTCCTTTTCCAGCTTGGTGAACTCCATTTTGTTCAAAGAAGGATCATCTGCCCATTTCCACTGCTTTTTCTCTGCCATACTCATACACGCTCCTTTGTGTGTTTACTAGCGCCATCCTGATCGATTGAGCAATCCATTCTGCGATCAGTGGATGGGGCAAATATGCACTACCCTCATAGCGATACGACAGGCCCTGCAGCCGATCAGGGATCGCTCGACGAGTGAAGTAGCCTTGGCTGACGAACAACGGAAGTACGATTACCGCTCCTTTTTCCGCAAGCAGACGCGCTTGCTCTCGCAACGTGTCGGGACGAAGAGTCGCATAGCCCGCAGCCGCGAAAGAATAGCGATTTTGCAGGCGAAAGGTTAAACGCAGAAGCAGCTTCTCCCAGCGCTCGTGACATCCTGTCAAATCACTGCCATGAC
Organism: Brevibacillus sp. SIMBA_040; assembly: GCF_046535075.1. Classification (NCBI taxonomy): domain Bacteria; kingdom Bacillati; phylum Bacillota; class Bacilli; order Caryophanales; family Paenibacillaceae; genus Brevibacillus; species Brevibacillus sp. SIMBA_040. Next base: position 173,699 of record NZ_JAWRXI010000007.1, on the reverse strand, counting down.
CCACTAGCAGCAAGGATTCGTGCGCAGGATCGCTGGATAGCTCAGCTATGCGCTGGGCAACAATTTGCTCCACTATAGGATGGTCCTCGAGCGGAGGACACCAGAGAATCCGTGCACGTGTCTCCACCGGAACTAGCTCTGTCTCTCCAGTGGGCCAGGCGTCCAAGCCGAGCATGCTGCGAATTTCCCCGACATGGTTGCTCCCTGCTGTGGCAAACAGTGGAACAACTACAATCCTGCGTGCTCCTGCAGCCTCCAATCTCTCCCATTCCTCATGAATACAACGCCCCTCTACTCCTCCCAAATAGGCTACCCGGATCGGCAAATGAATGCGGCACTGCTGAACGGCTGATTCCACAAGGGCTAGCCAGTCTGGATCGGGTGAGCCATGAGCAATTACCAATACCGCTGTTTTTGACATCGGATAGTCCCCTTAATCGAATTTACTTTCTATTTCATATATGTTTACTCGGAATTATATAGGCGATCATTTTCCTCGTCAACATCAATTTCCAATCTTCCATCAAGTTCATCCTAACTGCCTACTTCAGTTTGTTTACAAATAAATAAAACCAGTCCTACCCCGGTTAGGTATAGGACTGGTTCTCGCTTACGCCTTCTTTATTTACTCCTCATCTTTTTTCCTCGTTCGACGATAGAGTAGATCAATGCTTTCCTTCAAGGTTTCATATTCTTGCTCGTTCAAACCTTCGATTTGCTGTATGTGTCTGATCGCCTGCTGCTTCATCTCTGCTGTCAATCGATCTGGCTCTTTCGGGGCTTTGGAATCATGCGTTTCCGTCCAATGGGTGGCAAAGTTAGCTGTCAATGCTCCTAGCATGCCGATTCCCGTCAGCATCAGAATCGCTGCCATGATTCTCCCGCCTGATGTCACCGGTGAAATATCGCCATAACCTACCGTTGTAGTCGTGACGATCGACCACCACAGTGCATCCTGAAAGCTCTTGATATTGTCATTAACGCCGTATTCCAGCAAATAGATCGCCGTCGAGCTCCATAGCATGATAATCGTCACGACACCAAACACACGACGCATGTTGCCAGAGCGAACGATTCCCCACAAAAACGGAGATGCCCGCACAATACGGATCAATCGGACAACACGCATAATTCGCGCAATATAAAAATACGAATCCAATGGAATCATCGCAACCAAGTCGAACCAGTTGGTCATTACGAATTTTCGCTTGTTTGGTGCCAGCCATAGACGGACCACGTATTCCACAACCAGTAATGCAATGAGTGCGTTGTCTACCACATGCATGAGTTCGTCCGTCAACAATGGGTGATTGGAAAAGTCCGCAGACAAAAGAATCGCATACGTAATCACGAGCATGATCACAAAAATCTCATACATGATGCGCCAAAACACTTTTGACTCCTCCCTAGACTCTCAGGTGTCACACAAGCTGCCGCAAGCCACTTAATAGCTGATGAGGGCTGCCATTAACAAGCCAGCCGCGATGCTGAGACGGGAGGCGAAAATGCCGACAGATACGTTTCCATTCGGAATTTCAGAGACGACTTTAAAAGGGGTAACCCATTCAAACAAATAAAAAATGAGCACTTGGAAAACCATGCCGACGATACCCCAAACGACCAAATCCAGGAGATTGACCGAGTGATACACAGCCGAAGCGAGAACAATGGCAAGGCCAATGATCTTGCCTCCCAGATCGTGCGCGGCTGCTTTTGCTGCTGCCATTTTCTTCGGATCGTCCGTTTGCGCCCCTTGTTTGATCAGATCAAATTCCTTGTAAGGAGTGGTAAATGTAAAAACAAAAATCCCGATGATCAGAATCGGAAGCGTCACCGCCAAATACATCAAAAAATTGAGGATATACCCCCATTGAGAAAGCATACTGCTCTCCTCTCCTTTCGAATCCTTATCCGTCGATGCCTACCGGCAAATAGTAGGACATGTTGTTCGTAATGGGACCTCCGACACGGGCGACAAGTGCTGAAGCTTTTCCGCCGATCCAAAAAGACCCCCAGAGCAGATGACCCGCATATGGTCCTTGCGCTGTTTGCACGCGAATATCCGGCAGCTGCACCCGTTTTTGATAAATCATGGGCTGCTCCCAGTAAAACTCCTCCTGATCTTTTTCCAGGACGTTACCTTGCGCATCAAAGATCACGACTCCGCCGCCCTCTCGTCCAAAGATGGGCTTGGTCACGTAATCCGTACTCTCTTCAAAACGATTTTCAAAGTAAGTCGGCAGCATGTACTTTTCAATACTGTCCTGTTCCTCTGGCGTAAAAAACTGATTGGACTCATGCAAATTCCAGATGAGTGCCTGAAGTGCTTTTGTCTGAATGAGAAAAGCCGATGGCGGATTGATAATCGCCAGTTTGCGTTCTGCAATCAAGGAAAGAACATGCTCCCCAGTGGGATATCCATCTTCGTCCTGTTCTGTCGCCAGCTTTTCCAGCGCATGCAAGCGGTACAGCACATCTACTGGGAGCAGCTCATCGCCTTGTTTTACGTATAAACGATTCTCCCACACGCGCAGCTGTTCCAGTGCAGCAAATCTAGCTGGAAGCCCCGAGACGCTCAGCAAATACTGCGTCGTTCCTTTATCCTCTTCATGCCAGTCCAAGGAGCTGAACCAAATATGCTCAGTCCAGTAGCCACGCCGCTGATAATCCACCAAAGCACCCGCAAATGCACAAGTGAGGTGTGCTTCCATCCCGGTATTCGGGTCTTCTTGCCCAAAAAAGCGACAAGCGCGACCGTTCACATAAAAAGCTTCTACAATTCCCGTCGGTGTATCACTGTTACATTCCAGCATTTTCAAGCCTTCTGTTGTTTGCGCAAAATCAAATCGTCCGATCACGGTTGGCTGTATCTCGTTCACGACTGTCCGGACTGCACCCAATGCCTCTCTCGGCACTCCCAGCTCAAGCAACAAAGAATCCTCTGCCCGCTGAAGCACAGGGACGACCTTGGAAAAAATCTGGCCCAAGCGCTCGGTTGCCGTAGATAGCTCTTGTCTGAAATCGCGCGAGATTAGGTGAATATCTGCCAGCGCATATTCTTCTCCATACATCCAATCCCACGTAAATATGCCTTGCTCACGCATTGGTCTATACAGCTGTTCACGTCGATCCTGATCAGATGTCCTCATAAGTCACCCCGAGCTGGACGAGCCGGAGCTGCCGATTCCGCCTTTGGAGCCGCTTGTAATGCCAGACGAACTACTTTTGTACTTGCTGCCGCCTGAGCCTACGTAGGTGGATGAGCTTCCACCCCCGCTGCCGCCATCGTCACAATATCCATCATTATTGGAATCGTAGCAATCATCGTCATATCCGTTCGCTCCTGACGAGCAGCCACTGACCGTCAAAGCAGCGGCTACAAACAGGCCGACTACTTTGGCAGACTTTGTTTGTGCCATTTTTCTTCCCCCTACGCTGTCGGCTGTGCGTAATAGATGTACACATGCCTGTCTTCATCCACTTCTGCCGATGTTTTTTCCCATTCCATTCCATTCAGGAGCAGATAATCGCTTTGCAGATGCAAGAGCGCATCATCATCATCCTTGAAATGATAGGTATGAACCAGTGGATAATCAGCTGTTCCTTCCTTATAGTGCCGCAGCTCGAGCTGAATGCTCCCCCAGCGTTTTGCCGCTTGTTGGACGTAATCGACTGCTTGTTCCTCCGTTGAGCGCTTCACATAAATCACGTAGCAATTCGGCTCAATGGCGCAGGACGTTTTTTCATAGACGACATGCCCTTTGACCAAATAATCGCAGGCAAAGCGCAATGATACCTCGTCCTTATCAATAGGATCGTAATAAAATAGCAACGGAAAGCCGTTAGCCTCATCCAGAAGCCGGTATTCTAACCTCGCCAACCTATTCACCTCTTTATTTCATCTCGAAGGATAACCATATATACGCGCCTCGAAATAAATGGTTGCCCTCAAAAAGAAAAAATCCGGCAGATAAAAAACCCTCTATCGAGGGCATCTCATGGAGGAGCGACCGCCGCTTCTTTATTCGTGGATCATGCCGCGAATCGTCTCGTGCAAATGTCCATTGCTGGCAACTAACGAACGCATATGCTCCGATTCAAACGCCTCATGCTGATAAGGAACTCCCTGCCAATCGGTGATGGTTGCTCCTGCTTCCTGGGCAATCACAATCCCTGCAGCGACATCCATAATCCCTGAGCGCTGCATCACGATATACTCAATCCAGCCGTTTGCCAGCAAGCACCAATCAAGCGCTGGACCCACATTGCGCAAAACGCGTTTCGTTTCCATGACGAATGGATTTGTAAACGCCAGCTCCTGTTCCTTGGTAATGCTGTTTCGTCCACGAATATACGTGCCCACTGCTCTTGCTTTGTCTGTTCTTTTATTAACCGAGATACGCTTTCCATTCAAATAGGCACCTTTGCCTTTTTCCGCCCAAAACATCTGACCTGCGACCGGATTGTAAACGACCCCGAGGACAAGCTCCCCACGGTGCTGCAAGGCAATCGATACCGAGAAGTAAGGGTAACCGATAAAGTAATTATTGGTACCATCGAGCGGGTCGACGATCCATAAATACTCTTCATCTCGTGAAACCATTCCCACTTCCTCGGAGAAAATCGTATGGGTAGGAAAATGACGGTGCAATACCTCGATGATCCGCTGTTCACTTTCTTTATCCTCTGGCAGCTTTACATCGTTATGAAGCTCCTCGTCCGGAATGAGCTGTTCCAAAAAGCGTTCCTTTAGAAATTCTCCCGCCACGCTCGCTGCCTCTTTAGCAATCTCCAGCAATGATTCCATCTCCTTCTTCGTTTCCCGATTGTTTTCCCTTGCACTTATGCAGCAAGCTTTTCTATTATAGAGAGATACCCAGCGCCATGTCGATGAAGCGATACTTCATTAGCTATAAAAACGATCCTATTTAAGGAAGTCACGGCGTATTTGCGAGGGGCAAGGCAAATGATAGAGATGCCCGACGCTGATCAAGGAGGGGAATTATGAACAGTAACTTCATTCGTCTGAAAAACATGGAGGGTGAGCTCAAGTTCACCCAAATGAACAATAGTCTTGGCTGCACTGTCACGAGCAAGGAGCTGGTGTTTTTCAAGCCACACATGACGTACCACCTGTTCCTGCACGATATCGTGAGTATGGTTCCGATCACATTAAACGCAGCTCCCGTATCATTTCGCCAGCAAAGTGAAACGATTCAAGCGTCGTTCGGTTCGGATTATTACAAGCTCATTGTTAAATGGGTGCGGGTCATCTCCCGCTCTGGCATCGTGGAGAAGGAAGATATGGAATTTATCGTTCCACTCTCTCCTAAATTGTTGTCCTACATTTCACAATACAGCGGGCTGGTTGTGATTCGTTGAGCAAGCAGGAGAGAAATCAGGAGAAAACGCTCCTGCTCTCTCTCCCCAGCTTTTCCCCCTATTTCTTCAGCACAATAAAAGTCCCCGTTCCATGCGCTACCCGTTTGTTCCGCTCATCGTAAACTGTGCTTTCCATGACTACCAAGGTTTGTCCCCGATGCAAGAAGGTCGCCTCAGCACGAAGCCTCTTTCCTTTTCCTGGACGTAAGTAATTGATTTTTAGCTCCGTTGTCACAGCATACTCAGCAGGTGACAAGGACCGATTGATCAATGATCCCATCGCTGAATCAATCAGCGTGGCGAGGATTCCACCGTGAACAGCCCCACCTGAGTTGTGCATGTAAACGGTCAAGGGCACGTCAAAACGGTAGGTCTGCTTGGCTTCATCGACAAACTCGCCCTTTAGCCCGAGGAATCCAGATACATAGGAGCTATTGCGCTCGCGTTTCTGACGGATGGCTTGAACTGCCAGCTCCAAAATTTTGCGCTCGTCCTCTGTCCCTTCTTCCCATATATTTTTTAATTCCTCTATCATTTCGTTCACTCCAACAAAAATATTTTCGTTTTTCTATTTTAGCTCAAACGCCCGATTTTTGCTATGATACCAAAGCTTATCTCGGTCAGAAGTGCCTCTGCCAAAGTGCTGGACTGAGCAAATGTTCAGACTTTTACGGTTGTTTCTAGTAATAAAAATTGATAAGATAGTCAAAACAAAAAGACAGGTATTTTTCTAACTGGAAGGGAGATTTTCAAATTGGCTAGACAACGCAGCGATATGATCAAAAAAGGCTTTGACCGCGCACCACACCGTAGCTTATTGCGTGCAGCAGGCGTAAAAGACGAGGATTTCGACAAACCGTTTATCGCCATCTGCAACTCGTACATCGACATTATTCCAGGTCACGTGCATTTGCAGGAGTTTGGCAAAATCGTCAAGGAAGCTGTTCGTGCAGCGGGCATGGTTCCGTTTGAATTCAATACCATCGGAGTAGATGATGGAATCGCCATGGGACATATCGGTATGCGCTACTCCCTGCCAAGCCGTGAAATCATCGCAGACAGCTTGGAAACCGTTGTAGCCGCTCACTGGTTCGACGGCATGATCTGCATTCCGAACTGTGACAAGATCACTCCTGGTATGATCATGGGTGCCTTGCGTGTGAACATCCCTACCGTGTTTGTTACTGGTGGCCCGATGAAAGCCGGTAAAACAAGTGATGGCCGTTCTATCTCGCTCTCTTCTGTATTTGAAGGGGTAGGCGCGTATCAGGCTGGTCTGATTGATGACAAACAGCTGGACGAGCTGGAGCAATATGGATGTCCGACTTGCGGTTCCTGTTCCGGTATGTTTACTGCCAACTCGATGAACTGCCTGTTAGAAGCAATCGGTCTCGCCCTGCCTGGAAATGGTACTGTTCTCGCTGTTTCTCCAGAGCGCAAAGAACTGGTTAAGTCATCTGCAGAAAAACTGAAAAATCTGATTGAGCGTGATATTAAGCCACGTGACATCGTAACACTCGAAGCGATTGATGATGCTTTCGCACTCGATATGGCAATGGGCGGTTCCACCAACACGGTTCTGCACACGCTGGCGATTGCACAAGAAGCTGGCTTTGAATACCCAATCGAGCGCATTAACGAGGTAGCGAAGCGCATCCCGCACATTTGCAAGCTCGCTCCATCTTCTGATTATCATATTGAAGATTGCCACGAGGCTGGCGGTGTGTCTGCCGTTCTCAATGAAATCGCGAAAAAACCAGGTGCGATCCACCCTGACCGCATCACGGTTACCGGGCAAACTCTGGCGGAGAACATCGCCAATGCCGAAATCAAAAACGATCAAGTAATCCGTCGTTTGGACAACCCGTACAGCGCTTCCGGCGGACTGGCGGTTCTGTTTGGAAACCTGGCGGAGCAAGGCTCCATCATTAAAACAGGTGGGGTAGATCCTTCTATTAAAAAGCACGAAGGTCCGGCCATTTGCTTCGACTCGCAAGAAGATGCACTCGCAGGAATCGCAGCTGGCAAAATCAAATCCGGTCATGTTGTTGTCATCCGCTACGAAGGTCCAAAAGGTGGCCCAGGTATGCCAGAAATGCTGGCTCCTACCTCTCAAATCGTAGGGATGGGTCTGGGTAAAGAGGTTGCTCTCGTCACAGACGGACGCTTCTCTGGCGCTTCTCGCGGTATCAGTATCGGTCACGTATCTCCAGAAGCAGCTGAGGGTGGTCCAATCGCTTTCGTACAAGACGGAGACATCATCTCGATTGACCTGGAAGAACGCACCATACATCTGAACGTAGACGAGAGAGAGCTGGCTCGTCGCGCAGAAGGCTGGAAAGAGTTTGAGCCAAAAGTGAAGACTGGTTACCTGGCTCGTTACTCCAAAATGGTTACCAATGCGAGCATGGGTGGTATTTTGAAAATCTAATCTGTGCCAATTACAAAAGCTCTTGTATGACGGGATCTCCCTCATAACAAGAGCTTTTTGTTTTGATACAGCGGAAGGGTGGCTTCACCCTGCCCGTCAGCCACTAGAACGCCGCGATTTACAAATATTACTTTCGACCTAGACGCAACATCTTGCGTTTTCAGACGTATTACTTAGTAGAGTAGATTACAGAACGCGACGCGCTGAGACAAAGCGCTTCTCCCAAGACGTCCCTTTGAAAGAAGAGAAGGTAACGCCAGGTTGTCCATAGGTATGTAAGAGCTTGTTGTTGCCCGCATAGATCGCCACATGTGTGATGCGCTTGGAGGTCGTAGTCTGGCTCGCCTTAAAGAAGATCAGATCGCCCTTTTTCAAATTGCTCTTGGACACGCTTATCCCCTTTTTGGATTGAGCACGTGAATCACGAGGCAATTCTTTCCCGACCGCTACACGAAACACGCGTTGCGTAAAGGATGAGCAGTCAAATACAGCCGTTGTATTTTTGCTCGCGCCAAATTTATAAGGTGTACCCAAATATCTTTTCCCAGTCGCAATGACTTTGTCAGCCTTCGCTTGTGTCCAAGCTGCATGCGCTACATTTTGATCTCCCGGCAATGGCGCTACGATAGCGGTCATGCCTAATGTTAGGCCCATCAGGATTCCTACGAATGCTTTATGTAATTTCATGTTGTTCATCCTCCCTTTTGTTCGTGTTGAAAAGGTATCGTACGTGTATCGTACAAAAAGCAGCTAAGCCTCCCTTTCCGAAACGCGTTGCATGGTTTTATATGCAAAGTTTGGCTGACCTCTCACTTGTTCTCTACTTTACCAAAGCTATTACGCCTTGAAATTACCAAATTATTGCCAAACTACGTAACCACTTCTGGATATCCTTTCCCCTTGACAGCCTGAAGCCTTATTTTACGGGCATTCCTCAAATTTTCAGTAAATTTTATTCCCAAGATGTTCCTCGCAATTGTGCTAAATTTATCCTGCGCTTTTCCCCAAAACCCACTCGTTATGCGACTTATGTCCTAGTGCTCTTTGTAAAAAATTCCTAACTATCGATGCGGTTGGTGGTCTTTGCTGGAATCAATAAACTCTTTCTTCTCTAGGCTTGCAACCTAGCAAGACTCATCGTAAAGTAGATAGGAGTTCGTTTTCATGAAGGAGGCACATATGCGACTGCGCAACATTCCAGGTGCCGAATCGGCCCTGCGTGAATATCCGACATTCGTTGATAACCCCGTTAGCTACAAGGGACGGTGGAAGGATCGCTTCGGAAATGACAATCCGATCCACATCGAAATCGGCTGTGGAAAAGGACGTTTCATTAATACACTGGCCGAGCGCCACCCTGACGTAAACTTCATTGCTGTTGAGCTAAAGGCTGAGGTCGTCCTGCGCGCTGTTCAGCGCACAGAATACCGTGAGATACCTAATCTGGCTTTTGTTCAGTTTGATGCTTCAAAACTGACTGAACTGTTCGCGGATCATGAAGTTTCTCGCCTTTATCTCAATTTCAGCGATCCTTGGCCAAAAACACGTCATGCCAAGCGCAGACTTACCTACGCGAGCTTTCTCCAGACGTATCGCCAAGTGTTGAAAGAGGACGGCGAGATTCATCTCAAGACAGATAATGAGCCATTGTTTGAGTTCTCCCTCAACCAATTTGCTGGCGAGCGTTTCCAAATGCACCATATTACGTTCGACCTGCATCAGTCCAAGCTAGCAGCAGACAATGTAATGACCGAGTATGAAGAGCGCTTCTCCAATCGCGGACAACGCATCTACCGCGTAGAAGCCAGCTGTCAGATCAAGTAAACGGTACCAAAAACAAAATCGCCTGATCATCCAGAAGAGTGAAAATCTCTTCCTGTGAGGTCAGGCGATTTTTATTACTTTTCCCCCAAATCAAAGAGAGAAATGGTAGAATATTATAAACCTAAATTTTCCAGATGGAGGCTGTACTATGCTTGAATTCGGATTCGCCCCTTTTCTCCCAATACTCATTATGCTAGCGTTTTACGCGCTGGTTGTGTACTTGATCATCTCTGTCATCCGTTTTATGAAAAACAAGACCTTGCATGACCAACAACAAAATGAGAAGCTGGACCAACTAATTCAGCTACTAAAAGAAAGAGAACGGCAGCAATAGCCGTTCTCTTCGTATTTTCGTCTGCTTACACATCGCGTTTCTGAAAAACCCGAACCGCCAAGAGCAAAGCAGCCACTCCATAACAGAGCGTGTAAATAAACATCGCCGTGCTCGGTGCGGACGCCGTGCCAAAAATTCCTTGTGACGCAAACGAAATGGGGTCGTCAGCCGTATCAAACAACGCAATGGTCGATTGTCTGAACAGTGAATCGGTAGGAAATAGCAGGCTGGAGATGATACCTATGTTCATCAACGAGCTATTGCCGATCATCGTGCCCAATTGCTCAATAAAACCGCCAATAAAGCTGATGCCGTAAAGGATGATCAGGATAATCCCGCCGGTCACCGTAGTGGTCATACTGCTGAGAAGCAGGGAGACGCATACGAGAATGACGGGCATCAACACAAAGTAGAAAAGGGAAGAGAAAATTTGTCCCACACTGACATCAACCGCCAGAACGCCTCCGCCAACCCATTGATTAATCCCTAGCAGACCGACAAACATCAGCGTCGAATAAATGATGAGCATACTTGCGAGTCCGCCAAACTTGCCCAGTAGATACTTGTGCCGGGGCAGCGAGCGCGCGAGCCATGTATCGATCTGATGGCTTTCTACCTCTGAAGCGATGCTGCCAACACTGCTCAATATAGCGAGTAATGCGGTAATAAAGGAACCGAAGTACAGTCCCATCCCAAGCAGTTGGGTTGAGAAAAAGCTCTGCTGCAGCAGCATCTCGCTGCCTCCAGTCATTTCGCCCATTTCCCGAGAAGCGTACCAGGTAGCCACCCCGAATAAGATCAGAAAGGCAATCGACATCAGGATCGTAATCGTAAATATCCGTTTGGAAATCATCTCTCTATACGTGATTTTTACGATCGGCCACATGCGCTTCCCCCTCCTTTTTCTGCACCCAGTACAGGAATACTTCCTCTAGCGACTGCTGCTTCTTGATCACCTCATGAACGGCGGCACCACCTGCAATCAATTCTGCCAAAAGGGCTGGGACACGCCCATCTTCGTCCAACGTGAACAGCCACGTCGCCTGCCCTTCGTTTTGCCTGAGCAGCCGCATGTCCGTGACATAGGCTGGGACATTCGCTTGCAGCTTGTCACTCCCTTGCTCAAGCGTCAGCTCAATCTGTGGCAGAACCGCACTCAGCTTTCGCCATTCACCATGAACGACCAGCTCTCCCCGATGAATGATGCCGACATGATCACACACGCTCTCCATTTCACTCAGCAGATGACTGTTGAGAAAAATCGTCTTCCCTTGATCACGCAGCCTCGCTATCAATTCACGAACTTCCTTTCGCCCAATCGGGTCCAAGGCTGACGTCGGTTCATCCAAAAAAATCAGCTCCGGGTCAGACAATAGGGCACATGCGAGACCGATACGCTGCTGCATCCCTTTGGAAAAGCCGCGGATTCTCTCTTTTTCCCGCCCTGCCATGCCTACCAGCTCTACGACATCGCGAATGATCGTCTTGCGTTCGCTGCGGGGCAATCCACATAGCTCGGCATGATGCTCCAGCAGCTGCGTACCGGTCAACCAGTCCGGATATCGGAACAGCTCCGGTAAATACCCTACCTTTTTGCGTGACTCTACACTCCCGATCCGGTGCCCAAGCATGAGCGCTTTTCCATTCGTCGGATGCAAGAGCCCGAGCATCGTACGGACAAACGTACTTTTTCCCGCTCCATTTTGTCCAAGAAAGCCAAAAACGGAGCCTCGTGGTACTTGAAGGGTAATGTTTTTACAGCCTGCCTTGCCGCCGTACTGTTTGGAAAGCTCCCAGGTTTCGATAACGAAATCAGACATCCGTTTCCTCCACTTCCGCCAAAAACAGGATAAAGCAGAGTCTCCCCTGATGGAAAACTCTGCTAGCTCCCTGTATTTACTTCAAATTTTTTGCCAATGTCAGCAGCTCTTCTTCGGTTGAATTGCTGCCGCCCAGTGTATGGATTTGACCATTTTCCTGCCAGATCAGCTGCTTGTGGTACGAATTCGTGATCAGAACGCCTGCCTGACCGTGTACTTTTACTTCTTTCATTTTGCTATCGCCGTCTTCCAGATACGGAAGCGGGAGAGTATGCTGCCAATCGTCAATGCTCAGCATTTGTTTTTTCACGTTATTTGGGATAAAAGGCAAGGACAGCATGGTGTCTCGAAGCTGCCCCATGTCTACTCCATCTGGCGCCTGCAGCTCAGGTGCGCTCACCACGGAGTATGAGATGCTGTCCTTATCGTTTTTCATCCAGATGTTTTGCATGTTGGCTACGTGGAGCGAGAACCGTTTTCCACTCAAATTTTCGTCAAAACGGTTTTCAACCTTCAGCTGTGCCAAAAGCTTGTTTGCTTTCTCGACATTCATTTCAAAATGGATCGTATACGGTGTGCTGACGTCTACACCCTCGAACGTCATATCACTTGGGATAGCTGGCAGCTTCACACCTGCTTTTTCAGCTGATTCTCTACTATTGTAGTATTTATTGTGCTCGCCTTTGTCGATCTTACCCTGATCAGCCTCGTCAATCCACAGCTTGCCGATGCCCGCAAGCTCCATCTCGCCTGCCTTGCCGCTGTTCAGCCAGCCTTCTACCTGCGCCAGATCATCTTGTGTTACTTTTACAAACTCCACTTTATCCATTCTGAAAATGGACAGGAAATCACTCGCAGCCGCCTGCACTTGTGGAAACGATAGCGATACAACCAGAACCGCTGCTACCGATGATCCTGTTACCCATCTCTTTGTCTTTTGATTCATGTCCTTCCAGCTCCTTTTTGCCACATGCTCTTGATTCGCAGTACGATTTTGTGAAACAAAGCTTGTATGCTGCCCGATCCGTTGTGAAAAGGTCTGCCAGGCAGCCTCCGTATTTACCTTTACTTGATCGGTCGGACGAAATAGCTGCTGCTTAAGCGTCCCGCGGGTCCAGGAATCAAGCGCAGACAATGCTTCCAGCTGCTCACTGCATTCCGTGCATGTCTCCAAGTGGGCAATGAATCGCTCGCTTTCCTGAAGTCCGCATTCTCCATCCAAAAATGACTGCATAAAGCCCGTATCTGCACATTTCATCCTTCTTCCCCCCTTAGCAGGTCGTACAGCTTGCGAAATTTGCTCTTGGCTCTTGATAGGATCGTCCCTACGGAGCTGACCTCCATCCCTGTGGCCTTTGCCAACTCCGCATAAGGATAGCCTGAGTATTTCATAATGAGCAAGGTTCGTTCCCGCTCGTCCAGCTGCGCGAGAACGTCACGCACCTGATCGATCGCTTCCTTTTCCAGACACATCTCTTCTGAGGAAGGAGATACTCTTTCCTCTTCAGCTGCTCCTCGCTCTTGTCTGTCATACCTGCGCTTTTCTGAACGCAAGTAGTTATAGGACGCGTACAGGGCTGATTTGGAAAGCCATGCCGGGATGTGCTCAATAGCCGAACGATCTGTATGATAAAAGGAGAGGAAAACGTCCTGGGCGATATCCTCAGCCGTTTGCTGATCTTTGACAATCCGCATGATCTGCCTGACGACAAAGGGATAGTACGTCGTAAACAAATCCTTGAAGGAATCTGTCTCATCTTGGACATGCACTCGATTCATCATCAGTTTTGCATGCACCTCCACTAGCTCTCCCTCCCCTCACTCATGTGCCTGCCATACGCTACTGACTCGTGCCAGCCGTGTATGGAGAGGCTGCTTTCTGCTTCGCTCATCTAATAGAAACCGCCGAAGCCATTTTTGTGACAGTTAGGAGAGATATTTTTTTATTCCATGAGAAATTTGGTCGGATTCTCGAGAAATCGCCTTGTAATTTGGTAATGCTCCGTCTCTTCGTATCGTATCTCGGTGAGCGGAGAGGCATCGAAGTTCAAAATAGTAGCTCCCGGCAGTCCCATCAAAATCGGAGAATGCGTAGCAATCAAAAACTGTGCCCCCTCCGCAATCAGATCCTGCATGACATACAGAAATGCTAGTTGACGCATGGGCGATAAGGCCGCCTCGGGCTCGTCCAAAAGGTAGATCCCTCTCCCTTCGAATCGATGCGAAAACAAGGAGAGAAAAGATTCCCCGTGTGACTGCTCGTGGAGGGAGCGTCCACCGTAATTTTTATAGCGCGTGGAGCGAGTTCTCTCTGTTTCATCTATATGACTGGCAAACTGATAGAAGCTCTCTGCACGCAGAAAAAAACCATGGGTCAGCTTGGGCATCCAGGAGAGGCGTATGTAGTCGCCAAGGCTCGCTTCTGCCTTGTCCACGTCGTAAAAATTATTTCTGGACCCGCCCGCAGTATGAAACCCGCATTGATAGGCAATCGCTTCAAGCAGTGTCGACTTGCCCGATCCATTCTCCCCTACAAAAAAGGTGACCGGGTTCTCCAGCTCGATCTCCTCGATGGACTGCAAAGAGCCAAGCCCGAACGGATATTGTTTCGTATCGGGAAATTCGTCTCGAAGAAGCTTGATCGTTCGCAAGCAAACCATCTTTTTCTCCTCCATCCTCACTATTTTGCTCATCTGTGCCGATACATCCTAATAAGGGGGAGTATCGGTGGACAAGGTTTCATTTTTACAAGAGAAAAGCGCGTTTCACATGAAATATCCGGATCAAAGCGACCTCTCCTTTTACCGATGGTTTACCGAACAGCATCCCGATGAGGCGATCGGTTGGTATCATCTTGGCCAAGAGAGAGAAGCGCGAGGAGAGTCAGAGATGGCGCTTGCCGCGCTCAGACGCGCATTGCGCGCAGGGCAAGGCCCCTTCTACGATGATGCGAGAGAAGCCTATCAAACACTACTGCGAGCAAAACGACAGCAGGACATGAGAAAAAGAATACGTTTGCTGCTTGGCTCGATGCTCTTTCTCTTTTTCCAGTTTGCCTATTCGCCAGGACTGTTGACTGAGCCTGACCAAAAGGCTACCTCTCCACAAACGGCTATACCCAAACCGGCGGCGGTTCCTGACCGGCCCCATGTAGAAGTCATTGCCGTTCCATTGAATCTCAGCAAAGAAGAGAGAGCAAAGCAATTACGTCTCTATATAGAAGCAAGACGTCCTGCGCCCACACAGCCATTTACATTGATTGCTGTTCCTGAGGTTCCCGGCAGCCCATTATTTACGCCGCTCTTGTTTTATCAGCCAAGAGAAGTGCTTGGGGTCATGCAGTACAATCCCGTGAATCGAACCGTCACGAATCAAAAATGGTTTGACCGTCCTGGTCGTTATGAACAGGAGCCGTTGGTTCTCTCGGCAAGAGCCCTACTTGAGCAGGAGCAAATAACTCTCCAGCATGTCCTGACATTGCGCAACGCACTGTATCGAACGTATCAGCAAACAGGCTCGTTGCCTGCTCGCTTGGCTGATTTGGCGGCAGCCTACCCGAGCAACACGCTGCCACAAGTCCCTGCGCCACTCACGGAATTAGGTCTGCTCTCTTATGAATATCGACCGGGATTGTTCCGTCCAGAGACTGCTTGGGCAAGCATACGTGATGTTCTGCCTCTCCCTGGGTATCCCGAGCCGCTGCATTCATTGGAGCCGCTCCAGATTCAGCTGTCACAGTCGACCCGAACAATGCGGCTTGTAAGCGGCTCACACGTTGTGCGCAGCTATCCTGCTGGGATCGGTAAAAACGGCTCTACACCTGAAGGCTATTATACGATTCAGCAAAAAATCAGTCGCCCACGTGGTCATGACAACATCTACGGCACGCGCGGCATGGTTTTTTCCGGCGATGGATATGCCATTCATGGTACCAATCATCCGGAGAGCATCGGGAGTGAGGTCTCACTCGGATGCATTCGCTTGCATAATAAAGATGTCGAAGAGCTTTACAGCTTTGTCTCATTGGGAACAGAGGTGGTCATTTCAGATATAGCGGCACCTGTTAAGCCGTGGAGCAATCCAGCCCCTTTCATACTGGCCGCAGGTCCAAAAGAGGAAACGCCAACGATTACGTACAATTGGCTGCATTGAGGTATTTCACTCGCGCCCCTTTGTAGGAAAGACGAGAGAGAATGGATTTCGTTACGCTAGAAAGTTTCTCCAGCAACCAGGAATCAACCAAAAAAGCGCGCTCCCTTTTCACGGGAACGCGCTTTACTTATTTTTCTTCTTCAAGCTGGCTAATCGTTTCTTCTTGTTCTTCTTCCGCTTTCCAATAATCGAGCACTTTTCCTTGCAGAACTTTCCCCTTGATGAATTCCACTTGCTGCTCACTGAAATCCTGTGTCCATTCGACGCCCAGTTCCTCAGCCAGACGTACCACGGTCAACAGCTCCGACCAAGCGACGTATCGTTTGTACCAGAAAAACTGAGGCTGTTCATTCATGTATGGGTATAAATCGTCAAAATCGGTGTGTTTACAGTCGAGAGCTCGCTCAAAATTCACCTTGGCTTGGCGCAATTGTTCAATGAAAAATGTGGGTAAATCCCTTTTTGCGTAGTCAGACATGGACTGTCCCCCCCTGTCTCCCGATTTATTGGTATTGTACCACGCGGAAGAAGATGTGCAAATAGGTGAATCTGTTTGAGTGGTTCATTCTATGCTAGTCGTTACCCATTTGTTCCTTCGGGAAATGGCTGCTGTGAGCCATCCTCAGGTGGTGGCGGTAATTCAATCCCTCCAGAACCCGGTTGGTTTCCGGTCGAATTCCCGATATCAGGCGGTGGTGCTTCTCCACTGTTTGGGTTGCCCTGATTTCCCTGGTTACCGTTATTTCCTTGGCCACCTGGCTGCTGACCATCTGTCTGGTTGCCGTTACCTTCACCGTTGCCATTATCGGGTGGCAGCTGACCGGAATCACCATTCCCATTTCCTTCTGGAATTCCTTCTTGATTATTGCCATCCTCGTGATGATCCTGGCCGTCATTAATCAAGTTTTCCAGCTGCTTCGTGTTGATCTCAACGATTGGCGAAGGTGTCTGTTCCTGCCCTTCCTTATTGCGTGGAATAACCATGTAGCGATATTTCACTGGGCTATCCAATACGTCTAGATAGATCGTATCTTTAACATCAGAGGCGATTTTTTGGCTTTCACCATTCTCTTTCACTCGGTAGACGTCATAGGTGTAGTCAGGTTCGCCACCAATCCAGCTTAAAAGGACTTGCAGTTGCTGAGTATTGCTATCCATCGTCATAGTCGCTTCCAATTGAATCGGCGGAGTTGTTTCTTCCTCTGGCTCTTCTTCTGCTGCTCCACCAGGTCGGACAAAGTCCGTAGACTTCACACCTTTCAAGCCCTCTGCCAATACCTTGGAAAACATCTGGGCTGTCAGACTGCTACCTTGACGCATCAAGTGATTTTTATCCTCTTTATCAAAGCCCATCCAGACTGCACCGACGTATTCAGGGGTGTAGCCTACAAACCATGCATCCTTGTTGACGCTGCTGTCTCCAATCGTGGATTGAGTTGTACCCGTTTTCCCTGCTACATGACGGCCAGAGATACGAGCTGCTTTACCGGTCCCCTCTTGAACTGCCCTTTCCAGCATGGTGTGGACAGTCCACGCTGTCTGTGGCTTCAGAACCTCAGTTTGTTTTACTTCATACTCACGCAAAATACCAACGGCTTTGTTTTCAATCTTGGTGATGGTATGCCCCTCAGAGACTACGCCTCCATTCACAAAAGCCGTATAGGCTTGCGCCATTTTCAGCGGGGACGTTCCTTTGCTTAGACCCCCCAGCGCGATAGCCAGGTTACGGTCCTCAGGCTCCATCTCAATGCCGAATTTCTCCAAATATTTCAATGCAGTTGGTACTTTAATCTCGTTCAACAGCCAAACAACAGGAATGTTCAGTGAGTCAATCAATGCCCGGTTCATGCTCACAGTCTCGCTGTACTTGTTGTTGTAGTTGCGCGGCTCATAGCCGTTAAAGCTTTGCCTTTTATTGCTGAGAGATGAATTTGGACCCCATTTTTTACTATCGATATCAATCGCTGGAGCGTATACCGCGATTGGCTTAAAGCTCGAGCCTGGTTGACGCTTCATATCTGTTGCAAGGTTGAAGCCTTTTACAGCATAATTGCGTCCGCCCATCATGCCTGCAATCCCGCCATTTTTAGCATCCACCACGATCATTGCAGACTCTACACTGCGCTCTGTTCCGTCTTTCGGGAAGTTTTTCGGATTTTCATACTCTTTGACCATGGCATCCTGGATTTTCGGATCAAACGTCGTGTATATGGACCAGCCACCGCGATACAGCTCTTCCTCTGTCACGCCATACGTCGTTTCCGCTTCCTCTACCATGTGATCGAAAAATGCCCGATAGCCTTTTTTCAGTCCCGATGAGCCTGGCACCTCAGACGGTTCCGTCGGCAGCGGCTCTGCCTGTGCTTCGTTCTTTTGCGCTTCCGTAATGATGCCTTGCTCTGCCATCAGGCGAATAACCGTATCCCGGCGAAGCTTTGCTTTTTCAGGATTGTTGAATGGGTTGTAGGTTGTCGGTGCTTTTGGAATCGCCGCCAGCATCGCTGCTTTTGCGATCGTAAACCTTTCATCGGAAACTGACATTCCAAAGTAATACAAGGAAGCATCCTCGACCCCGAACTCCCCTTTACCCAAATACACGCGGTTTAAATACATCTCCAAAATTTGATCCTTGGAGTATTTCCGCTCCAATCCGATTGCGATACTCATTTCTTTCGTTTTACGCCAAAATGTTTGATCTAGGGTGAGAAATACGTTTCTAGCTAACTGTTGAGTAATGGTACTGCCGCCCTCTGCCAACGACCCTTTTTTGATGTCATTGACGATGGCGCCGCCAATCCGAATCATGTCCACGCCCTTGTGATCGTAAAAGCGTCGATCCTCAACGGCGAGGAAGGCATTGGTTAATATTTTTGGCATTTCACTAATCGACTTGTATTCACGGTTTTTTTCACGAATCAAGCTCGTGAGCTCGACGCCGTTTTTGTCATATATTACGGTTGGTTCTGCTTTCAGATCCTTCAGCTTTTGCTCATTTTCCTCAATCATCCGGTCTCCGGCGTACAGCAGGGAAAAGTATCCCCCGATGACGCTCAAAAGAAGAAAGATTGCAAATGATACAGTAATCATCAGCAAGCTGCTTTTCTTCTTCTTGACCTTCTTCTTGGCCTTTGTTGCCATTTTTTACCTCCTGAATTCTCTCTCCCCCACATCATTATAGACGATTGCATTCGAAAAAAGTTTCTTTGCGCGGGTAGCTATCTATCACTTGGTTGTATTTTGGCGGCTTTTGGCGGCCACGGGCTGCCTTTATCCTACCATTCTTTTTCGCGTTGTACGGTGGAAAAGTATTGGAAAAAGCCTATCTTCCATAATAGAAGATAGGCCTGCCCCGATAAACAAATTGCTTACTTCAGCAATTTTTCAGCTTCTGCTACTACATTTTCAACGGTAAAGCCGTATTCTTTCATGATGCGGTCTCCAGGTGCAGATGCGCCAAACTGGTTGATGCCGATTACGATACCGCCATCTCCTGCATAGCGCTCCCAGCCCATTGGAGAGCCCATCTCTACTGCTACACGCGCTTTTACAGCTGGTGGAATTACAGAATCACGGTATTCCTTGGATTGACGCTCGAACAGGTTCCAGCTCGGCAGAGAAACGACGCGCGTTTCTACTCCACGGGACAGAAGCTGTTCACGTGCTTGCATCACCAAGGATACTTCTGAGCCAGTCGCAATCAGGATGAGCTGTGGTTTGCCGCTTGGTGCGTCCGCGAGTACATAACCACCTCTGCTCACGCCTTCTGCTGCTTTTTCCAGCGTTTCCGGCAAGACAGGCAGATTTTGACGAGTCAGAACCAATACCGTTGGCTCATCTGTGCGAGATACTGCATATTTCCATGCTTCATTCGTTTCTACCGCATCGGCTGGACGCAGTATGTTCAAGCCTGGCATCGCACGCAGGGACGCCAATTGCTCGATTGGCTCATGGGTTGGTCCATCTTCACCAACAGCGATGGAATCGTGCGTGAAGACATACACCACTGGCTGCTTCATCAATGCAGAGAGGCGGATTGCTGGACGGACATAGTCAGAGAAGACGAAGAATGTACCGCCGTAAACTTTTACGCCACCATGCAGCGCCATACCATTCAGAGCCGCTCCCATCGCGAACTCACGAACCCCGAACCAGATGTTGCGGCCTTCGTATGTGCCCGGCAGAAAGTTGCCAGCCTCTTTGATCACGGTATTATTGGAGTGTGCCAGGTCAGCAGAACCGCCCAGGAAGAACGGAACGCTAGTCGCGAGTGCATTGATCGCATTACCAGATGCTACACGGGTAGCCAGTTTTGCGCCTGCTTCATACGTTGGCAAATGGTTGTCCCAGCCTGCTGGCAGGTGACCTTCCTCTGCCGTTGTGAATTGCTGCGCCAAGTCAGGGTATGCTTTGGCATACTCAGCAAACTGGTCGTTCCAGGATGCTTCTGCCTTTTCGCCAGCCGCCGCCAGTCCTGCATACAGCTCAGTTACTTCTTCTGGTACATGGAACTCGCTTTCATGTGTCCAAGCGTAGTTCGCTTTTGTCAATTTTACTTCGTCTTTGCCGAGTGGTGCGCCGTGGGAAGCACTGGAACCGCCTTTATTCGGGCTGCCGTAACCGATCACGGTTTTTACCTCGATCAGGGTAGGACGATCCAAATCCTGCTTCGCTTCAGCAATCGCTGCTTCAATCGCAGCCAAATCATTTCCATCCTCTACACGCAGGTACTGCCAGCCATAGGCTTGGTAGCGTCCAGCTACATTTTCGGAGAAGGAACGAGACAGCTCGCCATCCAAAGAGATATCATTAGAATCGTACAAAACGATCATTTTCCCCAGTTTCAGGTGAGCTGCCAGAGAGGAAGCCTCGCTGGAAACACCCTCCATCAAGTCGCCATCGCCACAAATCACATAGGTGAAGTGGTTTACGATGTCGAATTTGTCGCGGTTGTATACAGCAGCCATGTGCTTTTCAGCCATTGCCATCCCTACAGCCATCGCGATACCTTGTCCCAGAGGACCGGTCGTGGCATCAACACCAGCAGTATGACCAAACTCAGGGTGCCCAGGCGTTTTGCTGCCCCATTGGCGGAAATTATGTAGATCTTCCAGAGAAACATCGTATTTCATTAAGTGCAGCATCGAGTATAATAGCATGGAGCCATGCCCTGCTGACAGGACAAAACGGTCACGGTCAATCCACTTCGGATTGCTCGGGTTTACCTTCATAAAACGGCTATACAGCACGTGCGCCATTGGAGCTGCGCCCATAGGCATTCCTGGGTGGCCGGAGTTTGCCTTTTCGATGGCATCGATAGCCAGCGTGCGGATGGTATTAATGGAAAGCTGATCAACAGATGTATGCTGAGTCATCTCGAAAAATCCTCCCTGCTTGTTCTTGAAATCACTGCCTGTAACCGAATGAAAACATACTGTGCAATTATAGCACAGTTCAAGCCCATATTCATGTCTGCTTTCACGAAAAAAGGAGGTACCTATTATGTCTACTTTATATCTCATTATCGGAATTGTGCTGGGTGTCGCAGGCTTTGGCATGCTGCTTTTGGCCATGACAAGCTCCCCACTTGTGAAACAAAGAAAGCTGGAACGCCAGCGCAAAGCAGCTGAAAATCACCGTCCGGAAGAAGGCGGCTTCTAAAAAGGGAGAGATAAAGGCACATGAACAAGGATCGCTTTACCATGCCGGTAGCCGTTCATCTTTTTCTAGTTCGCGGCACCGAAATATTGCTGCTTCGCCGTTACAATACAGGCTATGAGGACGGCAATTACAGCGTGCCTGCAGGCCATTTGGATGGGGGCGAGGAAGTGGTGGCAGGAGCCATCCGTGAGGCAAAAGAAGAATGCGGCATCGAAATCGAGCCTTCAGATCTGCAAGTCGCAGGCGTCATGCATCGTCGTTCTACTGACGAGCGAATCGACTTTTTTCTGGTCACCTCCCACTGGAGCGGTGAAATCATCAATTGCGAGCCGGAAAAATGCGATGAGCTGCGCTGGGTGAACATGGATCACCTGCCGACTAACGTCATTCCTTACGTCCGTCAAGGCATCAGCAATTACAGGAGGGGACAATGGTTTGACAGCTTTGGCTGGGTCAAGTCCGCCTCTACCGTATAAACCGAGAAAATGAAAAAAGCAAACAACCACAATGGGATATTCGTTCCCGGTTGTTTGCTTCTTTATCCTTTCTCCATCCGTTGAAGCTGCCGAATCGCCATATATACAGCGCCAACCACGCACAGCCCGACTAGAGTAATTTTGCTGTACGTATAGACACCCGCCACCATTTGATCCATCCGATCCGCAAATAAATAGCCCGCGAGATAATAATGAAAGGTCCACAGAATGCTGCTCGGAAAAAAATACAGGCAAAACATCCGAAACGGCAGACGCCCCGCCCCGACTACAAACGGAACCAAATGACGAACAACCGGAAAAAAGAAACCGAGGCAAAGCATCCATCCTAGGTATCGGTTCCACTCCTCCCGGGTTCTCTCCAGTCCCGCCGGGATGATCCTTCGCTTGCGCAGCCAGTGGACGATGGGGCTTCCTATTAATGCCCCGACTATGTATCCGGTTACTAGCACGATTGACACTCCAGAGTAAATCGCGAAAAAGGCTAACCATACCTGTAAATCTATATGTGCAACCTGCGCCCCCATGGTCATCACTGTGATTTCATCCGGAATTGGCTTTTCTATCATTCCTTTTACCATAGTGGCAAACAGAGTAATATAATCTGCTCGTATCACTCCCCATCCCTCCCTTGCTCCCTACCTCTATCCTACCGAGGAAACCTTTCAAAAAGAGAGAGATTCGTTTAAGAATGTTTAAAGGATTTCTGAAGAATTTCTTAAGGAGACGGAAAAAGGCGTGCTCATCGCCAGACACATGCCTGATGATAAACACACCTTTTCTTTTTTCTTACTGTCGTCCCTCTGCCTTTCGCTTGTCACGCAAAGCAGACAATGCCTCCAGAAACTCTTCCTTGTCGATGACATTCAACTCATAAAGGTCCCGGATTTCATCTTCTATCAAAAGCAAATCCCCCTCGGGATCTCCCGTATAAATGAACAGGCCGAAGCGGTGCAAAAACGCTTTTAAATCGAAATCATTCGAGCCAGCTTTCAATTTGCTCCCTCCAGATCGCTTTCCATCCTAGCGAGGACGGCGTCGTAGTCAAATTCGACAGCAAAGCCAGTAATTACGATGATCTTTGCAGTTGGATACGCTTCGAGCCACGCCTCCTCCTCTTCTGGCTTCAAACCGACGATGTACAAAGGATCTGATGATAGCTGTTCATGCTCCAGACAGAGCTTTAAAAATGTGTGGCATCTGTCTTGTTCCTGTGCCGCATTGAGGACGAGTACCGCCCGTGTTACCTCTCCTGACTGCCTTTTCTCGGCTAGCATCTCAAAGGTTTTCGCGGTAGGGACAAGCGCATTCACCTCAGGAAAACGATCGAGGACTTCATCCAGCCAATCATCTTCATGCCAGGCCAGGTAGTACATCATCGCAGTAGACATGATCACAAACACCTCATGGATATATACTTGACAACATTCTGAACGATTCTTGTTTCTTTTCCATTATAACATGGATCATGCCCACATGCTTATGTTGCTGGCTTGACTTCCCATGAACCATCACGTAAGGTGGAAAAAGTAAACAACATCCTGAATCGATTTTTGTGTGAAAAGAGGTATTTTTTGTGAATAAGAAGCATCTGGCCCTCTTGTTCTTGATTGCTTTTCTCACGATGCTGGGCTTTGGTATTATTATCCCGATCCTACCATTTTTTGCGGAACAGCTGGGCGCGTCTTCCTTTCAAATTGGCGTCCTGTTCGCCAGCTACAATATTATGCAGTTGGTGTTTGCTCCGATCTGGGGAACACTTTCAGACCGCATCGGAAGAAAACCTTTAGTTTCGTTTGGCCTGCTTGGATTTTCCATCACCTTTATCCTGTTTGGAATCGCGGACAGTTATACAGAAATGCTCATTTACCGGATTTTGGGTGGAATCGTCTCTGCCGCTGCACTGCCTACAGTGACAGCGATGGTTGCTGACCTGTTCCCCTCCAATGAACGGGCAAAGGGCATGGGAGTAATCGGCGCAGGGATTGGTCTCAGCTTTGTTTTTGGACCAGTCATCGGCGGATTGTTAAGCGGTTACGGATTTGCCGTTCCTTTTTACGCTTCCGGTATCGTGGCACTTCTCACGTTTTTTGTTATTTTGTTTGCACTACCTGAGAGCTTGCCAAAAGAAAAGCGGGCTTCCTACAAGCGCGAAGCACATGGAAATCCGCTCGTGTCTCTATTTGGCTCTCTATCACTACTGTATGCGATTCTATTTATTGTCTCTTTTGCTTTTTCGGGACTGGAGACGACCTTCGCCCTGTACATCCATGATCTGTACGGCTTTACCTCCAAAGATTTGGGCTATATGTTTTTGGTCATGGGGATTATTGCTGCCATCGTCCAAGGCGGGATGATCGGCAAAATGGTGAAGCGACTAGGTGAAGCAGCCGTTCTTACTCTGGGAATGATCTTGTACGGAATCGGTTTTTTCGCTATTCCACTCTCCGGAAACTTTTGGGTGCTCGCCCTCATTCTTTCCTTGTTTGGAGCTGGACAAGGCATGATTCGAGCGACAGCTACGGCCATGATCACGCAGAGAACCACACAAGGACAAGGTGTCACGTCTGGAGCCATCAGCTCTATGGACAGCTTGGGCCGGATTTTGGGTCCGCTCGCAGGTGGTGCTGTCTACCAATTCACGTACAGCGGTCCTTTCCTTCTCGGAGGAGTATTAATGGTCCTGATCCTGCTCTGGTTCAGAAACAGCTACCGTCGCTTGCCTGAGCCGAGTGTACAACAAGCATAAATACATACAAGAAGATCCGCCAGTGATGAACAAATGCTGGCGGATCTTTTTTACTTCCCCAACCTATGCTTCTTGCAACGCAAGCCAAGCAGAATAGGTGGCGTCCATCTCGGATTGCACCTGCTCCATCTCTTGCTGCCATGCAACGAGCTGCTGATAATCCGCTCCCTCGCTGTGCAGGAGAGCTGTTAGTTCTCCCTTTTGCTCTTCCAGTCCGGCGATTTTTTGTTCCAGCTCTGCCAGCTTGTAAGCGTTCGGACGCTTGGCTGGGACTGGAGCTGGAGCAGCTGCTTCCGCGGGTGTGGTGTCAACGACTGGAACAGGCTTCTCTGGGACTACCGTCTTCGCACGCTCCTCACGCACCACCGTCTGGACCAGACTGCGCTGCTTTTGCTTTTCCCGCGCTTCCTCATAAGAACCAACATCGTGAACCAGCCCTCTGTTCTCCACCCAGAATACACCATCTACCATCTTTTGCAGGAAGTAGCGGTCGTGAGAGACGATAAACAGCGAGCCTTTAAAATCTGCGAGCGCTTCCTCCAACGTTTCACGAGCCTCGATGTCCAGATGATTCGTCGGTTCATCCAGAATCAGGAGATTGATTTCCTGATGCATCATCTGGGCAAGCCGCAGGCGCATCCTCTCTCCGCCACTCAGCTGTCCAAGCCGTTTAAACACTTGCTCTCCGTAAAAAAGGAAGCGGGCAAGCAGATGTCGCGCTTCAGGCTCTGTGACGCGAGCAACCTCACGGAATACGTCAATCAGCCTTTGATTCTGGTCACCCTCCAGCGCTTGCTGTGATAAATAGCCGACCTTGACGTTGCTGCCTATCTTCAGCGTACCGTTATCTGGTGGAAGCTCGCCCAGCAGCAGCTTGATCAATGTGGATTTGCCGCAACCGTTTGGGCCGAGCAGTGCTTTTCTTTCGCCAAATCGAAGCAGGAAGCTCGCGTCCTCAAACAGGCGTTTCCCACCAAAGGACTTATGCACGCCAGTCGCCACCAGGACATCCTGACCGCTGCGCTCCGTCTTTTGAAATTGAAGGCCCATGCGATTCTCTTCCATTCGCGGTCTTTCAATTCGTTCGATCCGCGCCAGTGCCTTCTCCATGCTTTTTGCCCGGCGATGAAAAGCCTCGTTAGGCGGATTGGAGCGATTTCCCCATTCCTTCAGCCGCTTGATCGTTTCTTTCATTTTCTTGATTCTCTTCTGCTGTTCTTGGTAAGCGGCAAATTGACGCAAAAGCCGTTCTTCCCGCTCCGTCACAAACGCACTGTAGTTCCCGATGTAAAACTCTGCCTCGCCACCGTCTACATGATAGACCGAGGTTACGACCGCATCCAGGAAGTAACGATCGTGAGAAATGATCAATACTGTGCCAGGATAGCTTTTTAGAAACTCCTCCAGCCATTCCATCGAATGGACGTCCAAATGGTTTGTCGGCTCATCGAGAAGGAGAACATCACTACGCTGACACAGCAGCTTGGCCAGACCGGCTTTCGTTTTTTCTCCCCCACTCAGTTTGGCGAAAGGAGTAGCCAGCAAGTCAGGGGAGATTCCCAAGCCCTCTGTCACTTGTGCCATTCTCGTCTCCCACTGATACCCGTCCATTTGCTCAAACTCGTCCTGCCATCTCTGATAGCGTTGCATCAAACGGTTCAGCTCTTGTTCGTCTTCACAGGCGTCCCCCATCTGCTGTTCCAGCTCGCGCAATTGCTCCTCAAGCTTGCGTACTTCCGTAAAAGCACTCGCAACTACGTCTTCTCCTGTCCACTCTGCTGGATAAGAAGGCGTCTGCGGCAAATAAGCCCATACCGTTCCTTTTGCGCGGTACAGCTCACCTGCATCAGGGCTTTCGATTCCTGCCAGCAGCTTGAACAGAGTCGTTTTGCCAGCACCGTTTGGCCCTACGATTCCGACCCGTTCGCCTGCTTTTATTTCCAAAGTGATATCCTGCAAAACCGGATCTGCTCCATACGATTTCTGGATCTGTTGAGTAGCTACAATTATCATGATAAATTCCTCCCTGGCATGGTGATACGACTAAAAATGGACGCAAAAAAGCCGCAGGCATCATACCTGCGGCATCGTGAAAGGCTGACTACACAGCAAAAGCTGGTGCTAGTCAGTAGCCTTAAAATTTACAAGAACAAATTGTTCCCGCTAAGATGCATGGTACGCCTCTGGATACTCCGTTCAGTTGTATGACTGAAAAAGGACAGACTGATCCCGTTAGGCGCTACATCATGCGTCATACTGGAAGTTTCTACCACAAACCAAGCCTGAAGAGTTCCGAACACGTACCTACACCTCCATTCCAAATAAGTAATCTTATCCCACATCATACAACAGGGAGTGGAAAATAACAACAGCAATGCTACTTAAATGGTTGATTCGTATCAACATCGATGACAACCAGCGTCGTGTATGGCGCAAGCTTTGCCTTCCCTACCAAATACGGATAGGTGATTACCTGCGGATACATCCGATCAGGATCAGGCGAGGTCTGCTTCACGTATACGATTAGCTGCTCCCAGCTTTGCTGAACCTTGACCACTTGTAGCCCATACCCCGGATGCGGTGATTCCCCTCGGGCTATGACATACAAATCGCCCAGGTTATACACTCCCTTTTCCTTTTTCACCGATTCAACAAAAGCCTGCTGCTCTGCCGTCAGCTTCTCGGCAGCCACGAGCACAAATTTATCCTCAGACTGCGCTGCGATGACTTCCACCGCCCTTTTTTCTGCATTCCATTCGATTTTGTAGCCCGCTTGTTCTGCCATCCATCTCAGCGGCAAGTAAACCGTGCCGTCACGAACAATAGCGGGCTGCCCATTCTCTTTCCAGGTTCCGTTCACAGCCACTTTCCCTGAATCTATCTGAAACGTCAGGGTAGCTTGCCCACGAGTTAGTTTTCCTGTATTTCCTTCCTGCTTCCACTCTGCCTGCAACAGGCTTTTCGCATCCTCTGCAGACACATACGTGCGCTGAGCAACGATAATTGACACCTTTTGCATCCCGGCTTGCTTTCCGTCTACCATGATCGCCGGAGTAGCAGACGACGCTGGTGCGGCCATGATCGGTTGTGCTGCGAATAGCGACATCCCTAGTACAACAGCAAGTGCAATCTTTCTTTTCATCGCCATTCCTCCATTCTTGTATTTTCATTGTCTCTATCTTGTTAGACAGAGTACCCCTCTTATTCGTTTCATGGGCAAAAGAAATAGTCGCACCTGCGCAAAAACCCGATCCTCTCACAACTGCGAAAAGACCGGGCTTCTGGTGTTGTAATTGTTGTTGAAAAGCGATTAGTGCAAAAGCCAATTTCCCATGAGTACAACTGCCGGTATCGAGAGCAGCGCAAGCAGAGTGGAGAAAACCGTCGTCATCGCGCCCATCTCTTCATCCGCAGAATAGCGTGCAAACAGGATAGAGGCAAGCGTCAACGTAGGCATCGCTACCTGCACCAGTGTTACGCTGACAATGTCCTGATCCAGCGGAAAGGTCGACAATAAAAAGGCAGTGAGCAGCGGGAACAAAAACAGCTTAAACGCAATCGGCATCCCGAGGAGTGGCAAGGATACTTGCGGCTTATTGCGTAAAAAGAGCGGCAGCAGCATCCCGATGTACATCATTGCCAGCGGGGAAGCCAGCTTGGACAGCGTACCGAATAAGCTCTTGACTGGCTCTGGAGGTGCAAATCCGATCAATGCCGAGCCGAGTCCGAGTACAATTGCGATCATCGGAATATTGACGAGAGTCTTCAAGCCTTTCAGCGAAAACGAGCCTTTTTCCTGGAGCATCATAACCCCGACGGTCCAAAGGACAACATCTACACCCGCATCAAAGATCGCTGCCAGCAGCGCTCCCTTCGGACCAAACAGTGCGGCACAAAGTGGCAAGCCGATAAATCCCGTATTGCCTAGACCCGACAGAATCGCAATTTCACGCCGTTTTTTAGCTGGCAAGGGAAGAGTCCGCGCGCCTGCCCAGCCAAGAAAAATTCCTAAACAATTTAAGAAAATGGAAATGAGGAATATTGTGAAAATTTGCGCGATGACTTGCTTGTCCATCGGCGTCTGAAAAATCCCGTCCAAAATAATACAGGGCATTGCCACATTAATAATAATGGTGATAACCAGCTGGCGGGAATCGGCCGTCAGTGGCTGTCGGTAACCAATCAGGCTACCGATCCCAATAATGACGGCCATCACAAGAATGGACTGTTGCAGTGTTTGCAGTTCCATCGTACTCTCCCCCGCCTACATTTCTACAGGGAGCCATTGCAGCTGCTTCGGCTCACCTTTATCGCATGTACGCAGCACATCCCCGCATAAAGGCACTACCTGCTCTAAAGGTACACACCATGAGACCGGAAATGCCACTTCACTTCCCTCGATCACCAGCGATGCCATCACAGCAGCTCTCTGCTCATCTGCCGTCAAAACAAAATGCTTCTCAGAAGGCTCATGCTCCTTCCACTGAACGAGCACCAAGCCGTTATTTCCACCTGCAACCACGAGGTCTACGTGATAGCCATAGGCAGCATGCACCAAAGTCCGATCGACACCGTTTAATTGGGCAATCTCCTTTAATACCTCATGCCAAGCAACGTGCTTTTGCTCGACGCCGCTCTCATCTGTATAGACACGCCAATCGTTTAACATGATTACGAACTCCTTTTGAAAAAAGCCCAAGATTCGTACCTAATTGTACGCTTCTTCTGGAGGAACCTCAACCACTAGTTGTCCAGTCCCCGCTATTTTCAACATAACCTGCGAGGAAAAAGCGAATCCTTATGAGGTGGGCAAACACAATCAGCTTATCAAATACATAGTATTATGATCGGAATTTAAATAATTTTCGTTGACAAAGCCATTGTCTGCCACTACTATGAATCCATGAAATCAGATCAACAAAAGGGGATTTTCAAATGAAGAAGATCGTTTTCTCCACTCTATTATCTTGTCTGCTCCTGGGAATGGTCGGTTGTAGCAGCTCCAGCTCCCCTTCCCAGCCTAATAACGCTACACCTCCAACTGAGCAAGCTTCCGCTCAAAATTTGCTCGAAAAGGTCAAAAGCGAGAAAAAGCTCGTCATCGGAACGGAAGGAACATACTCTCCGTTTACTTTCCATGATCAGTCCGGCAAATTGACCGGCTATGATGTGGATGTCGTAACCGAGGTTGCCAAACGTCTCGGAGTGGAACCCGAGTTTCAGGAAACCCAATGGGATGCCATGTTTGCAGGTCTCGATTCCAAGCGCTTTGATGTGATTGCCAATCAGGTAGGCATCCGCCCTGACCGTCAGGAGAAATACGATTTTTCCAAGCCCTACTCCATTTCTCGCGCTGTTCTGGTTACGCACAAGGATAATACTACCGTAAAAGATTTCAAAGACATTAAAGGACTAAAAGCAGGACAATCGATGACGAGCAACTACGCAGATCTCGCTCGCGCCAGCGAAGCAGAAATCGTCGGCGTAGACAACTTTAATCAAGCGATCGATTTAATTGCGCAAAAACGTGTGGACGTCGTCATCAACGATAACTTGTCCGTACTCGATTTCTTAAAGGCTAAGCCAGATACACCGATCAAGGTCGTAGCGAAAAACGAACAAGGACAGCCAACCGGCTTTATGTACCGAAAAGGCAGCACCGAGCTGGCAGACGCCATGAACAAAGTGCTGGATGAAATGCAACAGGATGGTACACTCAAAACGATTTCCGAAAAGTGGTTTGGCGAGGATATTTCCAAGTAACAGCCTTGCTGGTTTCATACGATCAAGCATTAAATTTTTCTTATACGTTGACAAAACAGCTTGGCCCTTTTAGTATGGGTCTAAATTAATTCACATCGGTTTAGTGGGGGATCATTTATGAAAAAACTATTGCTTTCCGTTCTCGTTTCTGGATTATTCGTCGCACTTGCGGGCTGCGGTGCTTCGTCTACTGATCAATCTCAGCCAAATAACAATACTTCCACCCCAGCAAAGGAAGATAAGAAAGAGCAAAGCTTGTTGGATAAAGTAAAAGCAGACGGAAAAATACTCATTGGTACAGAAGGAACCTACGCTCCATTTACCTTCCACGATCCATCCGGCAAGCTGACCGGGTATGATGTAGACGTAGCAACAGAAGTAGCCAAGCGAATCGGTGTGGAGCCTGTGTTCCAGGAAACGCAGTGGGATGCGATGTTTGCGGGGCTCGATTCCAAACGCTTTGATGTGGTAGCAAACCAGGTAGGTATCCGTCCTGATCGCCAGGAAAAATACGACTTCTCCAACCCGTATACCGTTTCTACAGCTGTTCTCGTAGCGCATAAAGACAACACCACTGTAAAAGGCTTTGAAGATATCAAAGGACTGAAAGCAGGGCAAACCTTGACGAGCAACCTGACTGACATCGCTAAGAAAAATGGCGCTGAAATCGTTGCTGTCGAAGGCTTCAACCAAGCAATTGATCTGCTCGTTACCAAACGGGTAGACATCACTATCAATGACGGATTGTCCTTGCTCGACTTCCTGAAGCAAAAGCCAGATACTCCAATCAAGATCATTGCTAAAGATCCGAACGTATCGAAAAACGGATTCTTGTTCCGTAAAGGAAGCACTGATCTCGTAGAAGCTTTCAACAAAGCCCTCGACGAAATGGAAAAAGACGGTACAAGTGCAAAAATTTCCGAGAAATGGTTTGGTGCAGATGTTTCTAAATAACTTTTTTGACAACCCTGAGCGCCTGAACCGTTGGATCGATATCGCACAAAGCTCCTTTCTGCCTCTTTTGAAAGGAGCCTTGCTCTATTCTTTGACACTTGCCCTCGTTTCCTTTTTCATTGGTCTGATCATTGCGATTTTGACTGCACTGGCTCGTCTCTCCGGAATCAAGCCGTTGATCGGGCTCGCTCGTTTTTATGTCTCGATCATTCGAGGGACACCTCTGTTAGTGCAGCTGTTCATCATTTTCTTTGGTTTGCCGAGTGTCGGAATTATGATTGACCCGTTTCCTTCTGCGGTGATCGGCTTCTCGCTCAGTGTCGGTGCCTATTCCTCCGAGGTCGTGCGCGCTGCGATTTTGTCTATTCACAAAGGACAATGGGAAGCGGCGTACTCGCTTGGGATGACGTATTGGCAAGCGCTTCGGCGTGTCGTTCTGCCACAGGCTGCCCGTGTCTCGGTTCCTCCTTTGTCCAACTCGTTTATCAGCTTGGTCAAGGATACGTCACTGGCAGCTGCTATCCTCGTTCCAGAGATGTTTCGCAAAGCCCAGGAAATCGTGGCCGCTACATACGAACCGCTTTTGGTCTATTCAGAGGCCGCTCTTATTTACTGGATGATCTGCTTTGTCCTCTCTATCATTCAGGATCGCATCGAAAACAAACTGGACCGTTACGTATAAGAAGTAGGTGAATGCTCATGATTACGATTACGAATTTGCATAAACAGTTTGCTAGCCTCGAAGTATTAAAAGGGATTTCGCTGAACGTCGAAAAAGGAAAAGTAGTCGTTATCATCGGTCCTTCCGGCTCTGGCAAAACGACTCTGCTCCGCTGCCTCAACGCCTTGGAAATCCCAACGAGTGGAAGTGTCCAAATCGGCGAGGTCAAGCTCGATTTCTCCCAAAAGGTTGAACGATCAAGTATTCCGCGCCTTCGCAAACAAACCGGGATGGTTTTTCAGAGCTACAATCTGTTCCCCCACATGACTGCACTGGAAAACGTCATGGAAGGTCCTGTGACCGTAAAAAAGGAAGACAGGGAGAAAGCAAAAACAAAAGCGGCTGCATTGCTCGCAAAAGTAGGGCTGGGAGACAAGCTGGACCATTTTCCGGCCCAGCTCTCTGGGGGTCAGCAGCAGCGCGTAGGCATTGCTCGTGCGTTGGCTATGGACCCGCAGGTTATGCTGTTTGACGAGCCTACCTCTGCTCTTGACCCAGAGCTGGTCGGAGAAGTTCTGAAGGTCATGAAGGAGCTCGCCCTGGAAGGCATGACGATGGTTGTGGTGACTCATGAGATGGGCTTCGCTCGCGAAGTTGCTGATGAAGTCATTTTCATGGATCAGGGTGTCGTCGTGGAGCGCGACAGCCCTCAGCAGCTGTTTAGCCAACCGCGCGAGGATCGGACGCGCCAATTTTTGCAGCATCTCAAATCGTAAACTGTATAAATAAAAAGGCTCTGCGTTCGCATTTGAACACAGAGTCTTTTTCCATTTCTATTAGGCATTAGTCATCCCAAAAGCTCGCTACCAGAAGAATAATCAGAATGATCCACAAAAAGCCGCCGTTACCAAATCCAAAGCCGCGTCCGCATCCCATCTGCTTCACTCCTCTCGTCTCATACCATTGTAGAAGCACCTCGCTCTTGAATCAAAAGCGCTTCACGTTAGCATATGACGAACCTTGCTTGCCTGCATGGATGCCTGTCTATAAAAAAGGGATTTACGAAAAAAAGGGTGCTTGCCCTCTTTGGTGGGATGAGTCTAAAAATTAACAAATGCTTTATGATGTCTCTACTCTACCTTAATATCCAACGTCTATCATATAAATTGTCAGACCCTACGATGGACATAACGTCCTCCATTTACCGCCCGTATAGCCCCCTTCTAGATCGGGCGGGCTTTTTTATTTTTAGCCTCTCCCATGGGTAGTCTCGCTTCTTGTATTTATTCAAATCGGGTGAATTTTTCTTCTGCTGGTGTACGCGTTTTGGCAGCAGGAGGATTCTCTGTATCGAAGAAGCCCAGGTGCAAAAAGCCGACAATTTTCTCTCCTGGCTGTACCCCGAGAATCGTATGGGCTTTGGGGTCCCAGTTGTGCGGGTTCGTTTTCCATACGACGCCCAGATCTCGCTCCCATGCAAGCAGCTGGAAGTTTTGAATCAAGCAGCACACTGCACTAAAATCTTCCTCCCATTGCTTTTGACGCGGGTCCTCTTTCATGATGACGATCAAATAAGCCGCTGGTTGGCTATACATTTCCCTGCGTTTGTCATGGACGTCAGGAGAATAAACCGTAATCAGGCGCTCTACGAAAGCTTCCTTCTTTTCCGTAGAAACAAATACGAAGCGCCACGGCTCACGCAATCCATGGTTTGGCGCATATACTGCGTCATTTAACAGCTCCAGAACGAGTTCTTCTGAAACAGCATCCGGTTTATAATTGGTTTTGATAGAGCGGCGCTCTCGAATTACTTTGGCAATGGACACAGTCTTCACCTTCTTCATTTATAGACATCGTCTTTTGATAATGGTTATCAATATCATATAATATCTTTTACTCGTAGCAAAATCAAGTAAAAGTTACCTTTTGAAGCCACTGCTCTCCTACTTTCACTTTATTCAAACTCAGTCAAGCCTGCGACTTAAAAAGCGACAATTGCGCGTTTGTACTGTTGTCCTTAAAAATAATCACCCACCAAAGAAACAGCGGCTGACCAAGACCTGAAAAAAGCCTTAGACAGCCGCCATTGTTATTGAACTAGCGTTTATTCATTTGAATTATTAAATCTAAAGATTAACTTATATCCATCAAATGTCATGCCAGACTCTTCATTGTAATTACCACTCGAATAATTCGATACAGTTTTACGCCAAAATTTTTGTCCTATTGTATTTCGTTCTGATGGATTGGTATGTAGTCATCCCCCCTAAATCTAATCAAATCACGGTTGATCAACTTCTACGGGTTCTATCCCCTTGAAAAGAAAACTATTGCCATTTATGTATTCTTTGATATATGCCTGGGCATATTTTTGTTCATGAATCAAATTCGAAATTTCAGTGGGATCAGAAGAGTGATGACTATAATTTTCAATCATGATCATGACAAAAAAGCACTCTAATTTGTGAATATAATCCATACCTAAACTTTTAACGCTCTCATAACCTTGAATAAATAATTTTCGCTGTCTGGGGGAAAGTCCCAACAAAGCACCCGCCATGTCATACAAATAGTATCCATAGCCACATCTTCCAAAATCGATTGGGTGTGGTTGTTCATTACAAAAAACGACGTTTCCTGAATGTAAGTCAGCGTGAATAAGACCATAGTCCTGATCAGTCTGACCCATACCTTCAAGGTGGTCTACAATCTTATCTATAGCTAATTGATATAGACTCCAAGCACTGCTCGATAAAAATCTTGCATAATAACGTTCTAGGTTGCGGATATCGGAAAGAAAGCTAGTGATGCCCCAATGAGGTCGAACAAAATTATATGGTGTAACAAAACGAGAAGAAGCTTCGTGCAGTTTCCCCATCAAAACACCCATGCTAAATACACGGTTATCCGTAAATTCTCCACTTGAATGCTCTCCGTCAACCCAACTCATTATGGTGACAAAAGGTCTATGATATCCCTCTTCAGTAACACACTCCAACACATAAGAATCATGAATGCTTGCAATTCCTACAGGGACAATTATACCATGTACGTTTCTCAATTCATTAAGAAGTAATAACTCAGAATAGATCTCTTCTTGATTCATTCGTTGCGAATGAATGCGAAGCAAATAACTATTTGACGTGTTTGTTTCAATTTTATATGTAATGGTATCTGACAATTGAATGAAGCGGATGCAATTCCATTCTAGTTCATACTGTTGTAGAGCTGTTAAAGCAACTTTTCTCGCACGCGAAAGCAAAGCTTGCCTACTTTCCTCTGAATCAAAATGAAAAAATTTATTCAATTAATGATTCTCCTTCCCTGTTTTGTTTAGTGCCCAAATCCATTTTGATAACTGTATTTCAAAAATTACGTGAATATAAAAGTGTCCATACAAAATGTTCGCGAAGAAACCGACTCTTCCTTTATTTGTAATTAAACACCCAGTTTGCGTAATGAACAACCGCTAGTCATACACACAGGTTTGACATACGAACGAAACCAAAGAGCATATAAAAAAAGATAGCTTGCTTCACACAAGCCATCCTCTGCTTCCTTATTCCGGGCGCCGATCCTTCCGCCAATCTCCGCCCGCTATTTTACCTACAGATGCCATCAGGACCGACAAGTGCGAGTTCCCATCGATTCCCAAATATTCGTTCATATCATAATCCATCCAGTGGCCGATTGTGCTTACCCCAAGACCCAGGCTGTTGCCTGCCACATGCAGGTTTTGTGAAACATGCCCCGCATCCCACCAAATATAGCGATAGGCACGCTCTTTATACTTATCCTTGGTGCGATCAACCACGGCTGTCCAGACAAAATTAACTGCTGCACGGCGTGTCATCTCTTGCTCCTCGGTAAACAAATAAACGGTTTCTGACGTGTCCCCCTGCTTCAATCCCTCCAATGTCCAGTTTTCAACATCGAGGTGATAGAGCCCCTTTTCCAAGCCTTCCACTTGATTGACAAACAAATACGTTTCGATCGGATACAAAGCACCTGCAGAGGGTGTCGTCCGCAGCTGGTAGTCTCCCATGTCATCTGTAATGCCTTGGGTTGCCCAGAGTAATAAATTAAGCTCATTTAACGTCAATGGCTGTGGCAAAAAATTACGCTTGGACCGCCGATTTGCCATTACCTCCCACACATTTGCTGCTGCAGGAAATTGTGGCTGACCTAATGGTACTCTAACGAATGCCTCCTCATATCGCATATAGGTCGCCGGTCGTTTGGAAAAATCGTAGCGCGAAGCCCATCCTTTTTCCAGCTCTCCTACGCGGTAAGACGTTGCTTGAATAAAATCATTCGCGATTCGTTGCCAGTCGGGATGCAAAATCGTTCTCCTCCTCAGAATACCTTCTTAATATACTGCTTCTTGCCTTTTACTATAAGCAACTACGTTCCATTAGTAAAACAATCGTTTATAATAATTAGTATTAGCTTTTCCTAATACTAAAAAAGGAGGACGCACTCGTGACACTGGCGCAACTGCAAGTGTTTGTCGCCGCAGCCAAGGCCGGTAGCTTCACAAGGGCTGCGGAGGAAATCGGCTTTACGCAATCGGCTGTCTCGCAAATGATTCACGCCCTGGAAAAAGAGCTCGGCGTCTCCCTCTTTCACCGTAGTAGAAGCGGAATTACTCCTACTAGCATAGGTGAACGTATGCTACAGCATGCGCGGGACATTTTGAACATCACCTCCTGCATGACCCAGGAAGCGAATATGGCTCGTGGTCTTGCTTCTGGAACATTGCGCATCGCCTCTATTCCAAGTGTTGCCTCTCGATTTTTGCCTGGGCTTCTCGGCAGCTTTCGCAAACGGTTTCCCGCTGTGGAAATTCTCCTGTTGGAAGGTGAAAACGACGAGATCAATTCGTGGTTAACCAACTCTGTCGTCGACATCGGCTTTACTGTTCACGCAGACAAAGACCTGCAAACCATCCCGTTGCTGCAGGACGAGATGATGGTCATTCTTCCCGATACCCATCCGTTAAAGGATCATGCCACTCTCAGCTTTTCGCAGATTGTCAATTACTGCTTTATCATGCCAAAGGACGGCTGTATCAAAAACATGCTGCACAAAAACAGCATCAATCCCTCGATTACATTTGAAGTTCGTGACGTCACCACCATTTTGACCATGGTGCAGGAATACGTCGGGGTCACAGTCATGCCTGAGCTCTACATTCCAGAGATTATCCCAAAGGTGGTCGCCATTCCCCTGCATCCCGCTATTACGCGTGAGGTCGTTCTAGCGGCAAGAGACTGGCAGGCGATTTCTCCGATCACGGCGGAATTCGTTGTACACAGCCAGAAGTATGTAAAAGAATTGGAGCCGATTCACATAGCTAAACAGGGACAAAACCAATAGCCGTTTTGTCCCTTCCCCTTTTTATCTGCTATACGCTTTATAGACCGCGAATTATCTCGCTTAGTCGATAGATGCCTGTCTCCATATCTTGCAACGACGCGTATCCGTAGGAAATTCGCAGGTACCCCTCTGGCTCTTGACCGTATATATTTCCTGGATTTAAAAGAATTCCTTGGCGCAATGCCTTGCTAAACAGCTCCATCATGGATATTTTCCCGTTGATCGCAAGCCAGATCAGGAACCCTCCCTGCGGTATTTCCCACGTCGCCAGATCACTCATATGCTTTTGCAAGGCGCAAATGACAGCTGCCCTCCTCACCGCTAACTGCTCCCGTACCTCACTCATATGCTCTTCGTACAGTCCGCTTGCCAGCCATTCTGCAGCTACTCGTGATGACAGCGAGCTCGCACCATAGTCCGTTTGCATTTTCAAATCGGATAGCCGCTCGATTACTGGCTCCGGACCGACTACCCAGCCAATGCGTAGACCCGGCGTCAGTGTTTTGGACAGGCTGCCCATATAAAGCACATGTCCGTGCTTGTCTTTCGCTTTTAACGGCGGAGGAGGCGGTGCATCGATCCATAGCTCGCGATAGATGTCATCTTCAATAACCGGGAGCCGCTCAGTCTCGCAAACGCGCATGAGTTCTTCCCGCCGACTCGCAGACATCAAGATGCCTGTCGGATTATGAAAGCAGGGGATTGTGTATAAAATCGAGCTGTTTTCCTGCTTACGCCTCTTGATGATCTCATCAGGCTTCAGTCCATGCTGATCTATCGGCAATCCCGCCAGCTGCATTCCCGCGGATTGAAAAACGTGTAACGAGTATAGGTAGGATGGCTGCTCCAGTAATACGGTAGAGCCCCGCTGCAAAAGTCCGACCGAGATCAATTGGAGTGCTTGTAATGCTCCCGAAACAATCAGAATGGATGATGGCGAAGCCTCAATCCCTTGTCGTCGTAGATAGTCGCTCAGCGCCTGTCGCAGAGGATAGTATCCTCTAGGCTCCTCATACCCGAATCTCCCCAGCTCTCTAGTGACCTTCTCCATGACATGCTTCATCGTTTCCAGCGGAAAAATATCGGGAGAAAGCTCTCCTTTGCTCAGCTGAATCAAATCAGGATCAAATTCATCCTGATTGATCTTTTTAACAGCTGTCAGGCTCGGCTTGTGCAGCCCCGATTTGACGTACTCATTCCAATCCGGAGGAGGCGTCGCAGCAAGCAATGTCCACGTATTGTTGACCACGACCGTTCCCATCCCCATTTTACCCTCAATCAATCCGTCAGCCGTCAGCTCCTCCAAGGCTGTGATGACCGTGCTTCTATTTACGCCAAACTGCTCTGCCAAAACTCGCTGACTAGGAATTTTACTGCCAATTGGCCATTCCCCAGTAGAGATTTTGCCTCTGATATAATCGATGATTTGCTGATATTTAGGCAGCTGACTTGCCTGGCTGCGCCGCTCTCTCGCCATCTCATCCCATCCCTTTGTAAATTCGTTTCCGTACGAGTGGTTGGTTTTTTTGTCGCGCAAGTGGTTGCAGATATTTTATCACTTGTTGATTACGATGGTAAAAAGAATGATGCACAAAGCACAAGGTGGTTGGTTTTACTTTACGTAAAGAGAGGAACGAGAGGCATGTCCAATCATACCCGAATTCGAGTTTTCGCTGCGCATGGAATCAGTATTTTTCTTTGGGCATCAGCCTTTGCCGGAATACGTGTCGGACTTGAGGCCTACTCACCAGAGCATCTGTCCGTCTTGCGTTTTCTCGTAGGCTCTCTTTTCCTGGCAATCCTGACGCCCTTTTTTCGTATTCGCTTGCCTGCGCTACGAGATGTACCCTTCCTGCTATTATTGGGGGCTTTGGGCTTTACAGTCTACCATACGGCGCTCAATTACGGAGAGCAAACGATCAGTGCGGGGGTCGCAAGTCTGTTCGTAGCCACTACGCCTATCTTTGCGGCATTGCTTGCCCTCCTGTTCTTTCGAGAGCGCTTTGGGATAAAAGGGTGGATCGGCGCACTGATCGGTTTTACCGGCGTCGCACTGAGCTCCGTTGGGACAGGTGAACCGATCCAGCTAAGCAGTGGGATTTTTCTGATTCTTTTGGCTTCTTTTTCGGAGAGCATTTACTTCGCCTTTCAAAAAAAGTATGTAGAAAAGTACGGCTCGTTTGCCTTTACCGCTTACACGATTTGGGCGGGAACGCTGTTTATGCTCGTTTTTTTGCCGGGACTGGATACGGCAGTGATGCAAGCACCGTTAGACGTGACACTCAGTGTTTTGTATCTCGGCATTTTTCCTAGCGTCGTGGCTTATTTGACTCTTGCTTACGTGACATCGGTAGTCGGTACTTCGGAAGCCACCAGCTCACTTTATCTCACTCCGGCTCTTGCCTTTTTGATTGCGTGGGTCTGGCTAAAGGAAGTGCCCTCGCTACTCACGATTATCGGGGGAGTAGTGACGCTCGGCGGAGTATTGCTCTCCACCGTCAAAACTGACAAGACAGGCAGCACGATACCTCAGACAGAAAAAAGAAGCACTGCTCACGTCAAAAATGTGTGAGCCTGTGCCTATTCTTCCTTATTGCTGCAAGGACTGATCCCGCGAGCGAGAAAATGCGATTTTGTCGTAGGAGAGCGCAGCCAGAATCGCTCCCGCAAGCGGTCCTATGAGATAAATCGGAAATTGACTCCAGTAGACCTTGCCGCCCATCAACGAATCGATGACGTACGGTCCAAATGTACGAGCCGGATTGAAGGAAGAACCTGTCGGGCCTGCCGTCATCATGATAATCCCTGCTACCGTCAAACCGATGATCAGACCCGCAAATCCTGCCGGTGCACGCTGATCAACCGCAACACCCATGATGACGAGCATCAGCACGTAAGCTTCGATCGCTTCGATCACCATCCCGCGAATATAGCTCGTGTCTGCCGAAAGCACCGTAGCACCCAAATTTCCGATCACGGCACCATCGCTGCCCAGCACAGCCACAATCCCTAGTGCGCCAATTACCCCACCCACCAATTGGGCAGCGATATAAGCTGGAACCTCCTGCCAGGAAAACCGCCCGACAGATGCCAAAGCCACGGTGACAGCGGGATTGATATGGCACCCGGAGACTTTGCCAAACGTGTAAATCATCGCGGCAACAATCAATCCAAAAGCCAGGCTAACCACACCGATATCAGCGAGAGTAGCTGTCTGATTGCTCTTGGCTGTCAAAATCCCTAAGAAAGCTGCCGTTCCTGGCCCAATCAAAACTAACAACGCCGTTCCAATCAGCTCAGCAGCACTCCGCTTCCACAGAGAAGGGGGATGCTCCATTGTCCCCACCTTCCTCTCTTATCGGCGTACCAACCCGTGCGGATCAATGACGAACTTCTTGGCTGCGCCACTGTCAAACTCGCTATAGCCTTTCGGTGCATCATCAATCGATATGAGCGTCGCATTGACAGCTTTGGCAATTTGCGCACGTCCACTCAAAATGGACATCATCAAACCTTGGTTGTATTTCATGACAGGAGTTTGACCAGTCACAAACGTATGCGCCTTTGCCCAGCCCAGTCCGAAGCGAATTTTCAGTGTCCCTTCTTGTGCATCTGCATCGATCCCGCCCGGGTCACCAGTAACGTACAGTCCAGGAATCCCCAACCCTCCGCCTACACGTGTAACCGTCATGATCGAATTCAATACAGTCGCGGGCGCTTCCGAATGATTCGGGCCGTGACCATGCGCTTCAAAGCCTACGCAATCAACCGCGCAATCCACGACTGGCTCTCCCAGTATTTGCTCGATCAGCTCACCAAGATTGTCATGCTTGCTAAGGTCCACCGTCTCGCAGCCAAAGCTTCTCGCCTGTGCCAGCCGCTCTGAATTGAGATCGCCGACAATCACGACGGAGGCACCTAGGAGCTGTGCGGAATGAGCTGCTGCCAAGCCAACGGGGCCAGCTCCCGCAATGTAGACCGTTGAGCCTGGCTTCACACCTGCGCTAACAGCCCCGTGGAAACCTGTCGGGAATATATCGGAGAGCATAGTCAGATCGAGTATTTTTTCCATTGCTTTGTCCTTGTCCGGGAATTTCAGCAATTGGAAATCGGCATAAGGAATCATCACATACTCTGATTGACCGCCTACCCAACCGCCCATGTCCACGTATCCGTAAGCTGAGCCGGGACGATCCGGGTTGACGTTCAGACACACATGCGTTTTTTGCTCCCGGCAGCTACGGCAACGCCCGCACGCAATATTAAAGGGAACGGAAACAAGATCGCCTTTTTTCATAAATTCTACATCTCTGCCTACCTCTAGCACTTCTCCGGTAATTTCATGCCCCAGGACCAATCCCTCTGGCGCAGTTGTCCGTCCCCGTACCATATGCTGATCGCTACCGCATATATTGGTAGTGACAACCTTCAAAATCACTCCATGATCACACTTGCGCCCGACGTTCAGTGGGTTTACTCCAGGTCCATCGTGCAGCACCAAATCTGGATAACCAATGTCCTCCACACCTACTCTGCCCGTTCCTTTGTACACGACTGCTTTGTTTCCTGCCATCTGTACCCCTCCTCAGATCGTTCGCTCGTTAGGAAGCGACTACAGTGACTAGCTATAGCAGATTTTGTACCAACCGGAAAAAGAGCAGTCAAATCAGCTTTCGTACACACCCTGCTTCGCATAGTGTTACAAAACAGGACAAACGAGTGTGGATTTTCGTGACAACTGCTCAACTTTTGAAATTTTCTTACTTTTTTCATGTTATACTATCGTTGAGTTGAGACATTCCATTTCCTGTAAGGAGGTGTAATTGTGTCTTCAGTCGTGTATTCCCATGAATTTGAAATGATCCGGGAATCATGGCAGCGCTGCTATGCCCAAGGCTTTCTTCCTACCGATTCTGTACGTGGTCAGTTGCTGTCTGAGAGTCAAATCCTCTCTTTACAAAAAGACTCCCGTTTCCTTTTAGAGCACGCTATCCCCGTTTTTGATTCCCTGTATCCACTCTACAAGCATGCCGAGTACATCGCAGTTCTCACCGATCGCCACGGCACCATCATCCATACTGTTTCCACTCCGGAATTTCAGGAGCTGGCTGACTCCATCTACATGCTACCTGGAGCCAATTGGCTGGAAAACACGATGGGAACCAATGCCATGGGCGTGACACTGCTTGAGAAAAAGCCGGTTCTTGTTTATGGCGAGGATCATTTTTACCGGACCAATCATTTTCTTGCGTGTGCTGCCAGTCCCATCTTCAACTCTTTGGGAGAATTGCTCGGAGCAGTAAACATCAGCTGCCGCATCGAGCAGTACACCTCTTCTATACTGCCTTTGGTAACCATGCTTGCCGACACCTTGCAAAATCGACTTTTGCTCAGTGATGCCCGGCAAGAGCACTTGCTTACCCTCAGACACATGGAAAAGCTGGAAAATGAACATACCACAGCTCTACTCACCCTCGACAGCGAGCAGCGAATCGTTCGCGCGAATCGTGCAGCAGAGCGTATTATTGGCCGAGACTGTCTGGGTAAGGAGTTCCGCATAAAGGAAGGCTACATCATGGAAAGCATCTCGGACCATTCCCAGAGATTGTGGCGCTCGATTGCCATTCGTCCGCGACCAGCCTCCAAGCAAAAGCATTATGTGTTTGACGATATTTTTGGTACATGCCCGAGCATCACCCGTGTGAAGCAGCTTGCTGTTCGAGCCGCCTCCATGGAAATGCCCCTTTTGCTCAGCGGAGAAAGCGGTACGGGCAAGGAATTGTTTGCCCAAGCCATTCATTCAGCTAGTAGACGCAGTGATCAGCCTTTTATCGCCGTCAATTGCAGTGCGATTCCGGAAGACCTGGTAGAAAGCGAGCTGTTTGGCTATGAGCGCGGTGCATTTACCGGAGCAAAAGCCGAGGGCAGTATCGGCAAATTCGAAGCAGCCCACAACGGCACGCTGTTTCTCGATGAGATCGGCGATATGTCGCCACGTGCTCAAGCCGCCTTGCTGCGAGCGGTGCAAGAAAAAGTCATTACGCCAGTCGGCAGTGTCAAAAGCAAGCATGTGAATGTGCGCATCATCGCTGCCACACACAAAAATCTGCCTGACGAAATTCGCTCCAAACGTTTTCGCGAGGATTTGTACTATCGGCTAAAAGGAGTCCAGCTGACACTGCCTCCTCTGCGCAGGCGGAGCGACATCGGCGCACTCGCTATCCATTTGCTGCACAAGCTTGATGCTACAGCCTCGATTTCTCACGAGGCGTTATCGCATTTGCACCACCATTCGTGGCCGGGCAATGTCCGGGAGCTAAACAGTATCCTTGTCCAAGCCGCCTTTTTAGCAGAGGGAGGGCAAATCGAGCCTGTCCATCTGCAATGGGAGCAAGATTTGAGCGAGGAAAACACCCTGTCTCCCAGTCCTTCTCATAGATTATCGCTTGAAGAGACGGAGAAAGAAACGATTTTGCGTACATTGGATACTACGCGCTGGAATATTAGCCGCGCAGCCCAGCTGCTTCAGGTTAGCCGCAATACGCTGTATCGCAAGCTGACGGAGTACGGCTTTCATCGGCAGTGAGTTAGAAAACCTGCTATGCCATGATTTGGCAGCGGGGTTGCACTTATACTGCATAGGATTTTATTCTGATCTGTGCAAATAAACACGGCACCCCGAATTGGAGTGCCGTGTTTTCTCATGTATGCCCTATGAAGCCAAGCTCAGCTGCCAGAACAAGATACATCGCGTGAGACCAGAGCAATGGGACAGCTGGTTCACCCGAT
This sequence comes from Brevibacillus sp. SIMBA_040, assembly GCF_046535075.1. Lineage (NCBI taxonomy): Bacteria > Bacillati > Bacillota > Bacilli > Caryophanales > Paenibacillaceae > Brevibacillus > Brevibacillus sp. SIMBA_040. The sequence goes on along the minus strand of NZ_JAWRXI010000007.1, from coordinate 129,309 downwards.
TTCTTTTCCCAGGACGAGTAATCTGACGGCGAAAGCAAATGCTCCTGTACTTGCTCAGGCAAGCCTGCCTCTTTTTGCTGAGACACGATCCATTCAGCGATATCGTAAGCCTCCTGACTTCTTCCTGTCCGTGCATAGTACCAGCCCAGCCACGCTGACAAAAGCAGCCATTGCCCGCCGCCGTAGTACGTATCAGATGTGTAGCGATGCACACCGTGGCCTGCGAGCAGCTCCTTTTCAATCGCCTGTACCGTTTGAACCATGCGCGGATCATCGACCTCGACCACACCATATGGCAGCGTCAGCCATAAAAGACTGGCATCTACGGCTGTATTTCCGATCGACTTTACAAATCTCCCGTTTGCCGTGCCATGCGCGAAAACGAATTGACGGATCGACTCTGCCAGTTGGGCAAGCTCATTTGCTCTCACCGGCAGACAGGCTTCCATCGCTTTGACACCTGCAAAAATGGCTGCCAGTGTCACCGGATGAACCCGATCCCCCGCTTCTTCCCAGCAATCAAAATTGGGCAGTTGCCAACAGGTCGTCAGATAATCGAGTGTCAGCTCAATCGATGACGCCAGCTGCCGGATCAGATCAGCTTCTCCACTGCACTGTACATGGCTAGCCAGTCCCCACAGCCACGTACCGTATCCATCGAGTTGAAAGCTGCCCCAATCCCCTGAGACTTCCTCTCCGTCCAATGTGTAGCGGGTATGCAAAAAACGGTTACTCCCTGTTTCTCCCCCACGGTCTCCTGCTTTTACTGCATCTATCGCCGCTTTCGCCTTTTGTTCATGCCTGGTGATTACATGATCACACCACTTATAAAAACGGCTTGCGCTCTCGTGCTGGCCAACACGATTCATTGCGTAAGCCGTAAAGGCTCCATCACGAAGCCACGCATACTTGTAATGAGTAAAGGCCGGTGAGGCGATATACGCCCCTGACGTAGCCTGGTGCCGCAAGATCAGCTGAATACTTTGTGTGCACAGGGTATTGGTCATCACACGATCCTCCCTCAGCAAAAGACAAGCCTGCGCCATAAGCTGCCTATGTGCGCTCGTCTTTTAGCCATGCTGCTATAGCATATGCGTCAATTTACATGATGTGTCCATGATGCCCTCTTTCCAGACCTAGAAAACCTGATTACGCCATGCCTTTGGCGGGATTGGGGCCTGCGCCTAGCTGCGCAAAAACCCCACTGGAAGGACTTCTCCAGCGGGGTCATGGTGTGCTCTCTATCAAGTTTTACGCGTCCGTCGTCTCTGACAAATTCAAGTAATGCTGAAGCTCTTCATAAAAAGTGGGATTGCAGGCCATGACACTGCTTTTTTGGTCATACGGCAGCGGCTCTCCCATCATGTTGGTCACGCGGCCTCCCGCTTCCTCCACGATGATCCGTCCTGCTCCAAAATCCCACGCATTCAGCGAGAGACTGACATAGCCATCCAGCCGTCCGGCAGCAACATAGGACATTTCCAGCGCTGCACTCCCCAGCAAACGCATCCCACGTACTTTTCCAGCCAGCTTTTTTACAATCAAGTCAATGCCCATCTGCTCGGCACGCTTGTTCCAAAACACGCTTGTGCATAGAATAGCTTCCTCCAGACGCACAGCCCTGTCCAGATGAAGAGGACGGTCATTGAGAAATGCTCCCTCCCCCTTGACTGCGTAAAAAAGCTCGTCTCTGGATGGATCGTAAACGGCTCCGACGAGTCCCTCACCCTTATGATAAACGGCAATGGAAACGGCAAAATTGATTTGCTGATGGACAAAATTAGTGGTGCCATCAATCGGATCAATGACCCACAGCGTATCGTAATTTCTGTAATCCTCGGCAAAGGTACTTTCTTCACCCAAAATGCCGTGATCGGGAAAACGCCTCAGAATCATATCGATCACATGCTTCTCCACTTCTTTATCTACAGCTGTGACAAGATCGGAGGCAGATGTTTTATACTCGACCGTAAAAGGCTCCTTCATTCGCTTCATACTCAGCTCACCCGCTGAACGGGCGCAGCCCAGAGTCAGCTCTTTTAGCGCCGCCAGTGTTGATGCTTGCACTCGTATCGCCACCCAAAACATGACTTTTTTTTAGTGTACCATACTTTACCTGCTGTTACACCACACCTAAATGCCTGTAGGTCTGACTTCTTGTAACTGGAAAATCATGTAACATACTATACCTCTCAAGCGTCTAACAGGAAAAGATCCGCATGGAGGAATTTCTGCTATGAAGCGAGGCATATCACTGCTATTATTTTCAGTCATCGTCATACTCGTTCTTGGCTGGAGTCGCAGACAAACTATTCCTGAGCATCCAGACACCGAGGCGGAAATCGCTGCTCGGCAATATGTGGAAGCATACGGCTACCAGGTTGTGTCTTACACAGGTCCTATCTCCAGTTATACGCTTTCGCTAGAAGATTTATCCAAGCTCCCACATGCACAGGTTTGGCGCGTGATACCAATTGATCCTGCACCTTTTATTGGAAAGGAAATACAAGTTCACCAGCTGATCGTCTCCAACCATCCCCTTGATTCATACCCGGACTCTCTTGGCAGCACCTCTATCTCTCTCCTATTTTGCGAAGGCCAAGTACTTGGTGGGACATCCGCTCCCATAACAAAAGAACCTCTCCTGGGAGCACCTTTCTCGCTTGATGGAAGGAGCTATTGACACGAACAAAACAAGATGCCCCATCGTCATTTTACTGACTATTAGGGCATCCCTCTTGTCTTGCCTTTTAACAACAGCGTGTCACGCCGCCTTTTTCATATCGCTCTGTAAGTGCGTACATGTAATACTCTCGCTCCGTCATCGGAAAAATGCCCGGAGCCGCATGTGTCACTAGCCAATGCTGCAAATAGCGATCATAGTCTGGCATTCCAAAGATCGTTTTGATGGCAGAGCTTACGCGGCGCAACGACTTTCGCATCGCTCTCCATTTTCGACTCATGCTACGTGATGCCCTTTGCCGTCAATGAAGTTTCCTTTGGATTCGATATAAGGCGCTTCGTACAATGGATACTTTTTGCCTCGCAATATATTGATCCACAAGCGCGCCCCGTCGAGGATGATTCCTATCGTAATGACCATGAAAATAGCGCAAACGGCAGCGTCGATTTGGTCATTGAGAATCATTTTTTGTGCAGCCTCAATCGTTTTTACCCCGTTTGGCAACGTTCCTGCATCGAGTGCCTTCTGGAACACTTCTGCATGCGCCAGGAAGCCGATTTTGGGATCTGTATGGAACAGCTTTTGCCAACCAGCTACGAGTGTAGCCGTCGTCAGCCACGCCATCGGGACGAGTGTAACCCACGAGTAGCGCGCCTTGCCCATTTTAAAGATGAGGGTCGTTCCTACTGTAAACGCAATCGCGGCAAGCATCTGATTCGCGATACCGAAGAGCGGCCACAGGGTATAGATGCCTCCAAGCGGGTCCATGACCCCCTGGAGCAAGAAGTAACCCCAACCGATTGTAATTAATCCAGAGCCGATCAAGTTTCCTGGAAGCCAGTTCACTTCTTTCATTTTCGGGAATACGTTGCCGAGCATATCTTGGACCATGAAGCGACCGACACGCGTCCCCGCATCAATCGTCGTCAAAATGAAGACGGCTTCAAACAATATCGCAAAGTGATACCAGAATGCCATCAGTGCCTTGCCGCCCAAAATTCCGGAGAAAATGGTTGCCATCCCTATAGCAAGTGACGGTGCCCCGCCCGTTCGGGAGAGAATCGTTTTTTCCTGAATATCATCAGCTAGCGTAGTCAGCTGATCAGGAGTGACGGTAAAGCCCCAGCTGGAGATCGTCGTCGCCGCCGCTGCTGCGTCCGCGCCAATCACGGCCCCCGGTGAGTTAATTGCAAAATAAATACCTGGTGTAAGCACGCATGCTGCAATCATCGCCATGATCGCTACACCTGATTCCATCAGCATACCGCCGTAACCGATCAATGGAGCGTGCGATTCCTTGGCAATCATCTTCGGTGTCGTACCTGAGGAAACGAGAGCGTGGAATCCCGACACAGCACCACACGCAATGGTAATAAACAAGAACGGGAACAGATTACCCGCAAATACTGGCCCCGTACCATCGATAAACTTGGTCAATGCTGGCATGTGCAGAGGTGGCAGCGTAAGTATGATTCCGACCGCCAGAATGGCAATGGTTCCGACTTTCAAAAAGGAGCTGAGGTAGTCACGCGGTGCCAGCAAGAGCCATACGGGAAGCACCGACGCTACAAAGCCGTACACGATAATCATCCACGCAAGCTGTACTTTGGAAAACGTAAAGGCTGGACCCCATGTTGGCGACGCAGCTACAGCCTGCCCCAGCCAGAGGGAGAAAAACAGGAGGGCCAGACCGATCAGTGACCCCTCCATGACACGCCCTGGTCGTATATAACGCATGTAAAGCCCCATCAGGATCGCGATCGGCAGCGTCATAAATATCGTAAAGGTAGCCCATGGAGATTCGGCAAGCGCATTTACAACAACCATCGCCAAAACGGCAATCAAAATAATCATGATCGCGATGATACCGACAAGCGCTAGCGCTCCGCCAAACGGACCGATCTCTTCTTTTGCAATTTGTCCGAGCGATTTCCCATTGCGACGCATCGAGCCAAATAGGATAATAAAGTCTTGAACCGCACCACCGATGACCACTCCGACAATGATCCAGAGTGTCCCCGGCAAATAACCCATCTGCGCAGCCAGGGTAGGTCCCACGAGTGGTCCTGCACCTGCAATCGCAGCGAAGTGATGTCCAAAGAGTACCCATTTGTTTGTGGGAACGAAGTCTTTTCCATCATTGTTGACTTCGGCTGGAGTAGCTCTCTTGTCATCGAGTCCCATCAATTTTTTGGCAATAAAACGGCTGTAAAAACGATAAGCAACGGCATAAGTGCAAATTGCAGCTGTCAGTAGCCAGAATGAGTTGACGGACTCTCCACGAGTCAGAGCAATGATTCCAAATCCAATTGCTCCTAGAGCGGCAATCCCACCCCAGATGAGGATGGAAAGAAGCCATTTCTTCATACGTGCGCCTCCTTACCTATTTCTATAAAATTCAGGCAATTAGCCTTAGAACAAGGTATCATAAGGAAGAAATTGTCTAAACGAATCTTGGCTGAACCGTACAAAAACAGGCATGAGCGGCACCATTCTCGTATGAGTGAAAGCGCATACAGGACAAATCACTTGCTGCGATACCAAAATCTGAAACCTTTCAGCTGGTCTATCGTATTGCATATCTACAGCATTTTTCTGCTTAGGAGGGACAAGATGCCATCTCGCCCCAACTCTTTCATACATATTTGCTGGCTTGCACTTCTGGTTACATGCTTATGCTATTTCCCCAGCAGCTCGATTTCTACCGAGCCTACTGTTCATGATGCGCAGGCATCCTATACTACCCTGCATAAAGGCGTGTTTCACCTCGTCAGCTACCGACAGCACACCCCTGTCAAAGTTTTCGTGCAAAAGCAACAAGCCCATTTTATGCCGGTAAAACAGCAAAACACGCTATATTTGCTTCTCGCCCTTATCGTTAGCTTTTTGTTTATTGTCCAGACGAGACTAAAATGGATTATTCTCATGCCGATCAAATACGGGTCCAAATTTGTGGACGACCTCCTCAAAGGAATGGTAAGCAAACCTGAGAGGAGATTGAGGAGCAATGAGATATACAAAAAAAGAAGCGGACATGATTCAAGGAACGATCAGAGATATCAAAGTTTTTTCTATCGCCCTGGTCGTAGTGGTCATCGGTTTGTTCGTCTTGAAATACTACATCGGATAACTTGAATGCATCTATCATTCCTCCCTTTTCCTCTTGGATTGGGAGGTTTTTTATGAGGAAAGGGAATGTATCCGCCCCGAGACTGATTCTTGCCTTTACAACGTATGATAAAATGATACAAGAATTGGAAGGTTGACCAAAAGGAGAACTTGCTCATGAGACATATTGGCGGCTATCTATTAATTGGGATTGGCGCGATGTTTGTAATGGCCACGTATTTCAACATCCCGCTTGCAATCGACAAGCTTTGGCCTGCATTTTTGCTTATCCCTGCCATCGCTTTTCACATTTTCTTTTTCATGAATCCAAGGCCCAATCGTGCAGGCTTGCTGGTGCCGGGAGGAATCCTGCTCGTTTACGCCCCGCTCTTCTTTTTCAGTCAAATATTTATGGATGGCGACATGAGCACGACCTGGCCGTTCTTTCTGATTGGTCCCGCGGTCGGTCTTACGGAATTATACATTTTTGGCGGACGGAAAAAGGGTCTGTTGATCCCTATCAGCATTTTGACGACAGTCGCTCTCATATTCTTGGCAGCGAATCTGTTATCGAGTCAGGTAGGTGGCCTTCTCGGCTTGCTGCTGATCGTTTTGGGCGGTTACCTGGTATCACGCAAAAAAAGCGACGATTATTCGGTGTAAGCAGGAAAAGAAAAAGACCAGTTCGGCACAGGAGATTTTCACTCGTGTCGCACTGGTCTTTTTTCTATTTCTTTACAGCTGGGCACTAAACTGGTCGGGAATGTATTCGATTTTCGACTGCGCCACAATCGTTAGCTGTGCCGATGCGGCATCGTATGTGATAGGACCGTCCTTCACGTAATACCAGATCTTTTTAATAGGCTTTCCCTCTTGCTCCTGGAACAAAAAGACATTCAGCTCGTCTTTCCACTTCATGATCTCTTGTACGTGCTCGGGCGGTACCGACAGCAAAAAGCGTGTCGCCTCGCCTGCTTGCTTCCATTGATAGGAAACGCCATCTTTTCCCGAGTCAATAAAGGTTCTGCCGCCAACGGCATGCTTGACCAGTAATGTTTCTTTCATCATGCGTATCCTCCTTTATGGCAAGTCAATCAGCATGAAAAACGCTGCTTCTTCTGCTGCTGTAATCGTGAGGCTCGTCTCTGCCTCGATTCGTGCCGAGTCTCTCGTCCCCATGGCTTGTTCGTTCACAGAAAGCGATCCTTCGATCACAAACAGAAACGTCCGTCGGCCAGCTTTTTGCGAAAAAGATACTGTGGTGGCTGGCTCAAGCCGGCTCAAGTAAATCGTCATATCCTGATGAATGGCAGCAATTTTCTCTCCACCCTCGGGGGATACGACCGGCAGCAACTGATTTTGCAGCCCCTCCGCATCGTAACGCTTTGTTTCAAAGGATGGGGTCAGCCCCCGCTCGGATGGCATAAACCAAAGCTGTAAAAAGTTCAGATCGTCAGTTTCCGAGGCATTGTACTCCGCGTGGATGATCCCGCTCCCCGCACTCATCCGCTGAACTTCTCCAGCTGAAGTCACCTCGACATTGCCCAAATTGTCTTCATGCTTGATCGCCCCGCGCAAAACGACAGTTACGATTTCCATGTCACTGTGAGGGTGCGGTCCAAAGCCTTTTCCGCCCGCTACCTCGTCGTCATTGCACACACGCATAACACTAAAGCCAGTATTATTTTCGTCAAAATACTCGCCAAACGAAAAGCTGAGATGACTGCGCAGCCACCCTAGATCAACGGAATATCTCAAATTTGAAGGATATACTTGTATCATACCAATCTCCCTTTCCTCGCAGCTCTCTCTAGTTTACTCGGAAAAGTACTTTTCGACCAGTTTTTCAGCTGTGCGCGCTTTTGAGTGCTGGGTGGTCAGCGTTAGTCTAGGACCTCCCAGAGGCTGTTGATCTGGAGAGCGAGAAAGATGGGAGAGGAAATGAATGCTCCAGCTCCCCTATCACAAACTCGTCTACGTGCAAATCTGTGGCTTGCGTCTCTGTATTTGTGTGTCATCGGCCCTTGAGCGTCAAAATCCTAATCTCCTTTTGAGCTCCTTTACCACATTGCGGCTTACAGGCACCTCCGTCTTGCGATTATCCTGCATCACCAGATGAATCGATCCCTTGAACCATGGCACCAGCTCAGCTGTTCTGGAAAGATTGACGATATAAGCGCGATGAGTCCGGAAAAATTGCTGTGGAGATAGCCTGCTCTCCAGCTCCTGCAAGGTAAAGGAGGTCGCGTATTGCTCGCATCCAGTATAAATGCTGGCGTATCTACCCTCCAGCGTAGCAAAAACGATTTCATTTGGGTCGATCAGTATGATCCTTCCATTTTTCTCCACCGGAACTCGACGTGGCTGCTGATCCGACAGTACGCTTTGCAGCAAAAATTGCAGTCTTTCCTCAAATTGTGGCGTTTCTACCGCTTGCGCAGCACTTGCTGTCCGCAGCAGACGACGCACACGATTCATCGTCTTCTCAAGACGCAGCTCACTAAAGGGCTTGACAATGTAATCGACCGCTTCCGTCTCGAACGCCCGGACAGCGTGGATTTCATAAGCGCTCGCAAAAATGATGACAGGCGGCTTCACCATGGATTCCAGCAGCTCCTGACCCACATCGACACCATCGCGATCTTGCAAATGGATATCCAAGAAGACCGCATCAGGCTCAATCTGAACGATCGCATCGATTGCCTCTTCCCCACTGCTAGCCTCGCCGACTACAGAGACTTCAGGAAATTGCTCGATTAAATACCGCAGCTCTTCTCTCGCTGGCGCTTCATCATCCACGATGAACACTTTTAGCACTCGCATTCACCCCCACCGGTAATTGTATCGTGCAGGTCGTGCCCCGCCCGGCTTCACTTTCAATGACGATTCCATAAGGATCACCATAAATGGAACAAAGCCGGCTTCTTACATTGGAAAGACCGATACCAGACAAACGCCGCTTTCCATCCTTTTGCGTCTGGGCAGAAAGAAAAGGGTCCTGATCCATGCCTACGCCATCATCGGCTACAGTCAGCTCCAACGTCTGCGTGTCCAAACGCCGCGCCCTGATCTTCACCGTGCCGCCTTCCCGCTTGGGTAAAAGTCCGTGCTTCACCGCATTTTCAACCAGTGGCTGCAAAATGAGTCCGGGCACCGTTACCCGCTCGACTCCAGCTTCAATGTCGTACTCCACATGCAGCTTGTCTCCAAATCGGGCACGTTCGATTGCTAGGTATGCTTCGATATGCTCCAGCTCTCCAGCCAGACTGACATAGCCTCCGGAATCGTGCAAATTGCGTCTAAAATACTCCCCCAGATGAATCAACAGCTCACGTGCCTGCTCCGGGCGAAATCGAATAAACGAAACGATTGTATTGAGTGCATTGAATAAAAAATGCGGGTTGATCTGTGCATGCAGGGCTTTGATCTCTGCATCTGCCAACAGACGGGACTGCTGTTCCAGCTCTGCCAGCTCCAATTGGGTAGAAATAAAGTTCCCCAAGCCGCGAACCAGCTCCAGATCGACAGCGGACAGCTTGCGTGAACGATCCTGGTACAGCTTCAGGACACCTGCTACCTCTTGTCTGCGCATCAGGGGAACGAGAATCGCGTAGCGCAGCGAACAGTTTGGCTCCTTGCAGCCGATCTCCTCTTTTGTCCGGGCGATCATCATTTCCTTGGTCAAAATGACTTCCTTGGTTGCTTTTGTCGTAATTCCTTCCCCGACTACATGATGGGAGGAGCCAGCACCGACATGGGCAAGCACCGTGCGCGTATCTGTGATGGCGACAGCCGCTACTCGGGTCGTACGCAATATTTCCTCTGCCACTTTTTTCGCAGAATCGTAGTTCAAGCCTTGGCGCAAATAGGATAACGTCTTGTCAGCCACCTGCATCGTTCTTTGTGCCTGCAGCGCGCCGATGCGGTCTTCTTCCTTTTTCACCAAATCAATAATGATGATCAGGATCGCCACACCGAGTGAATTCACGACGGACATCGGGATGCTTATCGACTTGACGAGGGCCAGCGCTTCCGCATAGGGACTTGCCAAAAGTAAAATAATGCCCATTTGCATCCATTCGGCGATAAACCCTACACCGAGTGCTGTCGTCCAGCCAATTCCCTGGTTCCGATTTCGCCGATACTGATAGATCAAGCCAGCGATCAGACCTTCACTGATGGTTGATACGGCACAAGCCAAATCGGTAAAACCACCAAGCGAATACCGATGGATTCCCGCTACCAGACCCGTTAAAAGTCCTACCCACGGTCCGGCCAATAGTCCGGCTACCACCGTGCCAATCACCCGCGAATTGGCAATCGCATCCTGATACCAGATGCCATTGTAGGTTCCCAAGATAGAAATGGCGGAAAAGATCAGCACCATGACCGCTTTTTCCCGCCAGGTTGCCTGTTGGTTCAAAATGCTGCGAAAGGCTCGTACACGTGTAAATAAAAGGGCGGCAACGATCAAGACAGCCGTCCGCTCAGCCAAAGGAACCATCAAGGCTACATTCATAACACTTCCCCCTATAAACCCCTCTCCCCTCATTATCCACATCAGACATATAGACGGTCAAGCGAATTGTCTGACAAGACTGACTACGGACGAAAAACCACCCTCAGCGCACACGTGCCACGTTGAGGATGGTTTCCTTGGTCGAGGAAAAAGATGGCTTACAGATTCCCGCGTCTCTCTTGCTCGCGCTCCAGCGCTTCAAACAGCGCTTTAAAGTTGCCGTTGCCAAAGCCCCGTGCGCCTTTACGCTGGATGACCTCAATAAACAAGGTCGGGCGGTCTACGATTGGCTTGCTGAACAGCTGCAGCAAATACCCCTCATCGTCTCGGTCTACGAGGACGCCGAGCTTTTTCAGTGCTTCAATATCCTCGTCGATTTCGCCCACACGGTCCTTCAGTTCTTCGTAATACGTATCTGGTACGGAAAGAAAGTCTACGCCATTTTCCTGAAGCTTGGAGACAGTTGTAATAATGTCATTGGTCAAAATCGCGATGTGCTGAACACCAGGCCCTTTATAGAACTCGAGGAACTCCTGGATTTGCGACTTGCGCCGTCCTTCCGCAGGCTCGTTAATCGGGAACTTGATGCGTCCTGTTCCGCTTTGCATCACCTTGGACATGAGCGCGGAATACTCCGTCGAGATATCATCCTCGCTGAAGTTTTGAACGGCTGTAAAGCCCATGACCTTTTGATAATACTCAACCCACTCATCCATCACTTCCACGTTGCCTACGATGTGATCGATCCCGACGATTCCTGTACCTTCTGCCTTGATGGGCGATTGATAAGCTGTATATCCTGGCAGGAATGGACCGGTGTAGTTTTTACGCTCGATAAAGGAATGAATGTTTTCACCATAAGTGCCGATAATTGCTTTTTTCACAGTTCCGAACTCGTCTGTATATTCGGTAGGCTCCATGATCGGAATCGCACCGCGCGATACAGCTTCCCGATATGCTTGTTCACAGTCTTCTACACGAAGGGCAACGTCCTTGACACCGTCTCCATGCTTTTTCACAAATTCTGCAATTGGATTATCCGGATTCAGCGCTCCGCTGATCACAAATGTCATATGATTTTGCTTCAACACATATGAAACCTTTTCGCGAGAGCCTGTCTCCAGTCCAGAATAGGCGACTGCTTCAAAGCCGAATGCTTTTGTAAAATAGTGCATCGTTTGCTTGGCATTGCCTGTGTAAAACTCGAGATAATCCCAGTCTTGAATCGGAAAAAAATCGGTATTGCTCATTACTACCCCTCCATTTTTCCTGCTTTTTCAATTAATAAGACTTTTTGGGTTATTATGATTATTTTGTCGACATATTGAGATTACATTGGAAACGCTTACTCATGCAAGAACGCGAAACACCGGGAAAACGCTCAACCGCTTTTATCGATTAAAGTACGCATTTGAGCGGGCGCTTGGTACAATAAAGGCAAGATATTACTTAGAGGGGGACACAAATTTTATGAGCCAATGGAGTGAACAAGCAGCCAAGCAGTGGGATCATTTCGCCGCAGATTGGCATTCGAAAAGTGATGCCATGTGGGAAACAGGAAGTCGACGTACCATTCTCCCATTTTTCATGCAGCATATCTCCACTCAGACTGGCCCCGTACTGGATGCAGGCTGCGGCGATGGATACGCGAGCTGCAAGCTTGCCGGGCAGGGCTATACGGTGGAGGGCATAGACATTGCCGGGGAAATGATTCGCCTCGCCCATGACCGGGCAAAAGCAGAAGATGTTCAGGTTCAGGTTCATTTTCAAACAGCAGACATTAGTCACATGCCTTTTTCTGATGAAAGCTTCGCAGGAGTGCTATCTATCAATGTGGTCGAATTCACTCCCTCCCCTCTTCAGACATTACGGGGGCTGCATCGTGTGCTCGCACCGGAAGGCGTATTGATTTTAGGCATTCTCGGCCCAACAGCAGGACCGCGTGCACATAGCTATCGGCGACTCTATGAGGAAACGACGATCCAGAATACGATGATGCCATGGGAGGCCAAGCAGTTGGCTCGCGAAAACGGCTTTTTGCTACTGTCCGAGGAGCCTGTTTACAAGGAAGGCATAACACCTGACATCGCCGGTCGCTTGAGTGTAGAATTGCGTGAGGCAGTTAGCTTTTTGACACTGTTTGCCCTGCAAAAAGAAGCGAACTAAGCTTGTGCAGCAGCGGGCTGTTGGCTCCTCTACCAACGGCCTGCCCCCTGTTAGCCCTCTTTATGCTCACACGTTAGACCTAATTTTCACCCTCCAAAAATGGATAAACAGGTTGATTAACATTTTTGTAATTATCTGATAATTTTATATTAGATTTACTTTCATCCATTTTTAGGAGGGACGCTATGAGTAAGAAAATAGGTGTTGCTGTTTCAACCGCTCTCATCATGTCCATGTTCGCCAGCGGTTCTGCCACTCCGACGATGTTTGCTGTTAGCAAAGCGCAAGCGGCAGAAGCCAAAACGGAAAAACAGTTTATCCCCTATTACGGATACGGTCCTAGTTATGTGCAACCAGAGAGCATCCAGGCACTCTTTCCTAAACCAGAGATAAATTTTGAAACCCCCGCTTTTCAGACAGGCAAGGTAGCCTTCACTTCCCAACAAGAAATGATCGATTACATAACCAAGCTAGCTGCAGGCAACAAGCAAATGAAGCTCGTCACAATCGGTACCTCTCTGGAGGGACGCGACATTCCACTACTCCTCTTTAGCAATGATCTGAATTCCATCAAGAAAAACAAAGACAAGCCGCTGATCTGGCTGCAGGCGCAAATCCATGGCAATGAGCCAGCTGCAGGTGAATCGGCACTCGTTATCGCCAAATGGCTTGCGGAAGAAAAGCTTGGTGCTGACCTCTTGGAAAAGGTGAATATCGCGATCGTGCCACGGATCAATCCTGATGGCTCCTATGGCTTCAAGCGTTATATTGCTACGGATTTTGATGCCAACCGCGATTACATGAAGGTCGAATATCCCGAGGTGCAAGCGATTCACAAAGCCATCAACGAGTACGAGCCAGACGTCATTCTCGATGCTCATGAGTATGGCGTAAACTACAGTCAATTTGCCAATATCGGGCCTAAAGGAGCGATTTCCTCCTACGATGTGCTGATTTCATCTGCGAAAAACTTGAACATCCCTGAGTCGCTGCGCAAAATGTCTGACAATCTGCTATTAACAGATGTGCAAAAAGCACTGGATCAGGAAGAGCTTTCTCACCACGCCTATTTTACACTCGCAAAAGGCAAGGACGGCAAAGTGACCGCCACAGAGGGCAGCACAGAAACTCGGATCGGACGAAATGCCCTCGGACTGAAAAATACACTGACATTTCTGGTAGAGACACGAGGGATTGGCATCGGACGTGCCGATTTTGAACGACGCGTATACAGTCAGGCCGTTACTCACTCTTCCTTTATTCAGTCTGCCGCTGCCCACGCAAGCGAGATCAAGACAGCCGTTGCCACTGCCCGCCAGGAGATCACAGAGAAAGGCAGAAAAACAAATGATAACGACAAAATCGTGATTGTAAGTGAAAATAAGCGAGTGCCCGACCAATCTCTTGTCGTCGTTGATTTGGCTGCAGCGAAAAAAGTTTCTGCTCTGATCGATTGGGTCAGCTCGACCGATGCGTTTCCCGTGCTGGAAAGGGAGCGTCCAACAGCCTATCTGATGCCACCTGCCTATCATGACATCGCGAGCAAGCTGGAGCAGCTTGGCGTTAAGGTAAGCAAGCTTTCCCAAGACACGACGGTTCCCGTAGAGAGCTATACGGTAAGTGAAAACAAAGTAAACACAACGTATGAAAATGGTCATTTTACAAATCAGGTGACCACCAATGTATCTGAGCAAACCAAAACATTCCCGGCTGGCAGCTATGTGTTTCAGATGGACCAGCCAAACGCCAACTTTATTGCCTTGGCTCTGGAACCTGAATCGGTCGATAGCTACGTTGCCTTTAATTTTATTGCCGTGGAAAAAGGCGACGAGGTGCCTGTGTACCGTTATATGCTGGAGCAAGCTCTTCCTCTCGCCAAGCGTTAAGTAAACACATGCCAAAAACGTCCCTCTCCTTAGTTCTGGAAGGGACGTTTTCATATAAAGGGACAGATAGAAGTCGAAAATTAGGCCAACACTTTTTTCACGTCTTTGAGGCTTGCTTGCAGAAGCTGGTCTACCTCACCTGCTTCTCTTACATGGCTCAGTAGATCATCATTTAGCTCGTCCAACAGGCTCTTGGCTTCATTCACTTGCTGTGATACTTCACCCGCAAAATGCTTTTGCTGCTGAATAATTTGCAGGACACCTGTAACCTCGTCATTGACCTTGTGGAAAGCCTGAACAATGCCTTCCATTTTGCCGGAAGCATCCTTGCTGATTGACAGGCCGTCTTTGATCGCCGCACTGCTCTTTTCACTGTTCGCCAGTGCTTCTTTCGTTTCTTCTTGTATTTTTCCAATCAAATCTGCGATGTCTTTGGTCGAATTCGCCGTCATTTCCGCCAGCTTACGAACCTCGTCTGCCACCACAGCGAAGCCGCGTCCCTGCTCGCCTGCACGCGCTGCCTCGATCGCAGCATTCAGCGCCAGCAGGTTTGTCTGATTGGCAATATCACTAATAACTTTGACAATGCTCGTAATTTCTGACGAACGATCCTCGAGCCTGCTCATGGAACGTGAGGTGTTCACCGAATCCTTTTCCAGCGTACTCATGACCTGCACGACTTCATTCATCGCTGTTTTGCCCGCATCTGCACGTTCAACCGATTCCTGGCAGATCGAGGTCAAGCGCTCCCCGCGCTGCAACAATTGGTTGGCTGACTCGTCATCGCTCTCATTAATACGCTGGATTTTTTCTACCACCTGCATCATTTGTGTCGCCAGCTGCGCGAGTCCGTCATGCTGGGCGTTTACTCCATCATGCGAAGTGATGATAGTCCCCATCTGTTCATAGATTACTACTAATTCTTTCTTCATCTCGCGCTGCATTTCTTCTGCCTGGTTTACCTGAGTCGCTACTGCTGTTGCTGCTGTTTCCTTTTCTGCAAGTCCCTTGTCCTTTTTCCAAAACATACCCGTTCACTCCTCTGTGTACACAGTTAGTCATCACGGCGTGAAAACATACGGGATTCCACGGTACCCGGATGCTGCTTCGCCAAGATCAGCAGATTCTCCAAAAAAAGGTAATGCCCTTCCAACAACTCCACGTCCTTGCGCTCAAATTGCTTCACCTGCAAATACTGCTGCATTTCGAGCGCGTAGCGTTCTAGCTTATCGTGAAAATCGTTAGCCCTGAGCATCTGCTCCACTTCAGGATACTCTGTTTTTAGCCGGGTAATTTCCCCGTACACCTTGCTGCCCTCCAAAATCATCTGATAAGCGATCCGCTCCATGGATGCAGTCGTCGCGGCTTCTTGCTCTTCGCGATCTGCACGCACATCGGATAAGTAAGTGATGAAATGGTAGACAGTCAAAAACAGTGGTCCCAAAAATAAAATGATCCCCGCTTTGTACACATGCTGATTGGACAAATTGCTGATGAGCAGGAACAAATGAAATAAGATCGCGCCCAGCCATACGTAAATGATGATCTGGTGGTTGACCTTCCCGGCCTGTTGATGGCGCGAAAAGGCAAAGGTTAGGCCTAGCAAATAAAAGGCGAGCAAGGTAAAGCTAGCTGAAAACAAGGCCATCTCCATTTCTTGCAGCCAAGTTGCATCGGCGGGAATCTCGATCAAAAATTCAAAAGCGAGCACCAGCAGTGAGAAAAGCAACCCCATGATCCAAAACCGGCTAACTTCTGTATCGTTCCTCCGCCGGGAGCGGTAACGTTCTGCACGGGATCCCTTCATGATCTTCTCACCTCAATCACTATGATTCGCCACGATTCTAGCTTTTCCTTTCATGTTCGGCCAAATTCTGACAAGATGAGCTTTTGACCGCGCTCGCGAAATGAAATTTTCCAAAAGTAGAAAAAAGCCCTCGTGCCTGCAAAACATTTTCTTGCTTACTGGCAGTGGGCTTTCCGTAGTACCTATGTGCAGTTATCTCCCTCTCCGGGGGTGGTTGTCCACGACACTCAAGGAACCATCCTTGATATACCGCAATATTTTCGATACGGAAATGCCTGTCGCATTGGCAATTTGCATCGCATTTGAATTCGGGTAGCTTCTCACATAGTTTCGAATCATCCGATAGTCTTCCATATCGTTTTGACCGCAAACCTGGCAAGTATACTCGCCGGGATTTAGTATATGTCCGCATTTAAAGCATTTATCCGTCATCGCTGGTTCTCCTCATACCCTGTGCTTTGGCATTATTTGGCCTAAAGGGTTCCATCTACCTATATATTACCCACAATATAGTAGGAGGAAAACACTATTTCACACAGATAGTCCTTTTTGCAGCAAAAGCACGGCAAAACCGATTAAGCAAATGCCTACCAGCCTATTTACTATCCGCAACCATTTGGGCACAAGATAACGCGCTAGCAGTTTTCCGAGCATCGCGACGAATCCGAGAAATACGAGCGTCGATAGCAAGCAGCCAGTCGCAAATAAAAGCAGCGTCGGCATGTCTGGCAAGTGGTGCGAAGCCATCAAGGAACCAAAAACGCCCGACCAAAACAGTATCGTTAGCGGATTTGTGAGCGTCAGAGACAGTCCATACACAAAGCTGTTCCGTTCTGCTCCTGCCGATGCTTCTCCCGTCATCTCTGCGTCTCCATCGGCTTGCCGGGAACGCAGGCTGTCTACGCCAAACCAGACCAGTGTAGCTGCGCCTCCAATCAGCACGACTTGCTTGACCCACGCCAGCTGTAAAACAAGAGAAAGCCCTCCAATCGCACCCGCCATATAAAAGGCATCTACCAACGCCACACCCGCAATCATCTTCCACGCATGAGCAAATCCACGTCTGATCGACAGCTGCAAGATCGCCAGGCAGACGGGTCCTACAGAGAGCTGAAGAAGCATCCCGAACATGATACCGTCCCATAAAGCCATTCGCCTCACAGCTCCTCTTTCATCGTTGACAAGGCGATCATCGTATTCGTCTTACTGACCCCCTCAATTTGCTTGAGTGTGTCCGATATGAGCTGCTCCAGCTCCGCTGTTCCTTTTACAGCAACTTTTACCAGGTAATCATAGGAGCCTGCAAGATGATGACATTCCAGCACATGATCGGTCTCTAAAATCTGCTTTCGAAAGCCCGCAATATGCTCTGTCTTTTCAAGCTGGACCATGATAAATGCGATCAGACGAAGCCCCATATACTCGCGATTTACTTTCACAGTGAATTGGTCAATGACCCCTGTCTCTTCCAGCTTACGGATGCGTTCGGATACGGCTGGCACGGAGAGATGGACCTTTTTGCTTATATCCGAGCTGGTCATTCGGCTGTTATCTTTTAGCAATTGCAAAATTTGTTCATCGATACGATCCACGATATCCCTCCTTTCCTCCATTATAACAAGAGACTAAATCATTTAAGTCATTTCTCTCAACAACGATAAATATGTAAGTCAAAACTCAGTTTTTCATTATTATATTTTGTTCCAGGTTACTTTACAGGCAGTTGCTTAAAAAGATAAAGTCAGGACAAAAAAGACTGTCCCGATACAAAACGTATCAAGACAGTCTTGAGTGAGCTGAATTAGCCTCTTCCTTTGCCATTGCTTTTTCCTGCAGACGGTTGAAACGGTCTTCCGCCTTTTGCTGGGCGTCCAGCTCCGCCTTTGCCTGCTTTCTTAGCTGCAGGCTTCACGGTTTTTCCAGCTTTCCGTGCAGCGATTGCTTCCGCCTTTTTGCGGTTTTGCTCGTACTTGGTTTGCAATTCGTCCAGCTCACGAGCGAGCTTTTTCTTGTAGCCTGGTTTTACCCTTGCCTTTTTCTTCAAGGCTTCACGAACAGGAGCAAACTCCTTGTCCTTTTCCTTCTTTTGCTCTTTTTGCTGTTGTGTGCGTAGCTCGACGTAGTGCGCTTCCCGCTCCTCTGCGCGCTGACGACGACCTGCATCCAAATGACGGCCTGCTTGAAGGATGCGTTCCTCAATAGATGCCTTGGTTGCTTTGGCGAAGCGGCCCATCAGGTTTTTCTGACGAGGAGAAATGAGCGAGATCGCTTTTCCCTTTTGTCCCGCACGACCTGTACGTCCAACACGGTGAATATAGCTCTCCACGTCGTTCGGCAAATCGTAGTTAATGACATGCGTCACGCCTTCTACATCAAGCCCGCGCGCTGCAATATCCGTGGCGATCAAATATTGGAAACGAATTTCGCGGAATTGCTTCATCAGCTGTTCACGCTTGTTTTGGGACAAGTCGCCATAAAGTGCTTGGGCAGACAGTCCATTCTCCTGCAAACGCGCAGTCAGCTGCTGTACACGTACTTGGGTATTGGCAAATACGATCGTCAAAAACGGCTGCTCCTGCTCCAGTACGTCCACGAGTGCATCCGTCTTGTCGCTTTGATTGGTTACGTAGTAAAACTGCTCGATTTTCTCAACGGTTTTTTGCTTGCCCTCGATCTTGATGTGCGGCGGCTGCTTCATGAAGCGATGAGCCAGCTTTTTCACCAGATCAGGCATGGTTGCGGAGAACAATAGAACCTGTCGTTGGGACGGTGTGTGGACAATGACTTGCTCCACATCCTCCAAAAAGCCCATCTCCATCATTTTGTCTGCTTCGTCCAATACCAGTGTAGAGATACGTCCAAAATGGAGCGAGCCCCGCTTCATATGATCCAATACACGTCCTGGTGTACCGACGACAACATGTACAGTCTCTTTCAGCTTGTTTAGCTGTCTGTCAATATCCGTTCCGCCGTGCAGCGACAGTACATTGATATCAAGATGCTTCCCTAGCTTTTCTACCTCTTTTGCAATCTGAATCGACAATTCACGTGTCGGCGTCAGGATCAGCGCTTGAATATCCCGCTTCCCGGCCTCCAGACCGTTCAGGATCGGCAGCATGAATGCCGCTGTTTTTCCTGTACCCGTCTGTGCCTGTCCGATCACATCTTTTCCTTCCAGAATCAGTGGAATTGCTTCCTCCTGAATCGGGGTTGGTTCTTTATAATACAGGTCTTGAATCCCTTGCATCAGCTCCGGTCGAAAGCCAAAAGACGCAAACGATTTTGCCATGGAGTCCACTTCCTTTCACAAGCGGTCCGATTCGCCACACCAAAGACTGCATGGACAGTGGGGTGCGAAAAAACCGGCAACCGTCAATCATAATCATCCCAGGCAAAAGTACGCCCGCTCAGATTCCTATCCTACCTATACTAAATGAGTCGTTGCAAAAAAACAACTAAACCATTTGAGATCAGATGAAATCGCTGGGTAAGCGACAAAGCCCTCCCCTTCACGCAACAGTCGCTGTACATGAAATGGAGAGGGCCTTTAACATTCAGTTAGTCTAGCAGCGAAGCAACGGTTTCGCGATCGAGCTTCTTGATGACCGCAACCAGTAAATCTGCCGCTTGCTCAAAGTCTTTTTTGGCCATGATCGAATTATGACTGTGAATGTAGCGGGTGGCAAAACCGACAACGAGAGAAGGGCAACCGATGCCGTTTGTATGGAATTTGGCCGCGTCTGTGCCTCCGCCAGCGAGTGCATCCACTTGTACATTGATTCCGATTTCCTCTGCCGTATCCATCACCAGATCGCGCAGTCCTGTATGTGGAATCATCGTCGCGTCAAACAGCATGACAAGCGGTCCGTCCCCAACATTGCAAGTCATCGGGTACGATTCATTGCCCGGCGTATCATACGCGATCCCCACGTCGAGAGCAAAGGCAATGTCTGGATCCACCAGGTGGGCAACTGTTCCAGCACCACGCGACCCCACTTCCTCCTGTACCGTTGCACCGGCATAGACGACATTTGGATGATCTGTGTTTTGCAGTCGGTTCAGTACCTCTACAGCCAGGGCACATCCTGCCCGATTATCTAGAGCTTTTGCGACCCACAGCTCGCCATCGCGCATGGTGGTAAAATCACTCGCCGGAACGATCCAGTCACCGGGACGAACGCCCATCGCTTTGGCATCTGCTTCATCCTTTGCCCCGATATCGATGTAGAGGTCCTTGAGCTTCATGACTTTTTCACGTTCTTCTTTTTCCAATGCGTGCGGAGGCTTGGAGCCAATGATTCCCAGGTGCTCGCCTTTTCGGGTCTTCACTTTGACACGCTGCGAGAGAATGTTGTGCGGCCACCATCCGCCAAGCTGGATAAAACGCAGATAGCCTTTGGAGGTGATGTGTGTAACCATGAACCCGATCTCATCCAGGTGACCAGCCAGCAAAATCTTTGGACCATTCTCGGCTCCGGCCTTTTTCCCGAGCACACCCCCCAATTTGTCTTTTAACAGCTGTTCACTCAGTGGCTCGAGCAATTGCTCCATCTTTTTTCTAACTTCGCGCTCGTGTCCTGGGACCCCGTCTACTTCCGTCAATTCCTTGATCAATTTGGTTGTATCGTCCATCTACAGTCTCCTTTTTGAATCAGACCTATTTCCATATCATTTCGCCAGCCGGCAGAAAAAAACCTTGAACTTCCAATTCCTTTTTTGGGCCAGAACTTTTTTTTGCTACTTGATTTGTAACCATCTTCTTCAGCTCCAAAACAGCGTCCCCAGCTTCTGGATTGAAGTCTAGCAACTGCTCAATGAAGTTTCTCGCTGCAACGGATAGGTAATGGTCCTTTAGCCAAATCAGACCCGAGCCTGCACTTAAATTCGGCTCCGCAATCCGGGTGATTTTTAGCGCATGTCCCTTGTGCATTTTCAGGACAACCTCAGGAACGATGGTTGCACCAAACCCCGAAGACACCAGCTCCAAAAGCAAAGGAATATCCGAGCATTCGGACAGCAAGTTGATTTCCAGCTTGCGACGAGCGAATTCCTCCAGAATCAGGTGGTACACCCCTAGCCCCCCGGTACTCGGCAATATCATCGGATAGGCTTGCATTTCCTCAAAGGTGATCGTATTTGCGCACCGAGCATCCTGCGCCGAAGAAACGAAGAAAAAAGGCTCCTGCTTCAAATGCAAAATCGAAAAGTCCTCAAGTGCAAGCGGAAAACGCACAATGGCAAGCTCAATAGTACGTTCCTTGATCAGCTTGCAGAGCTGCGCCGACTCGTTTTGTTGAATTTTATATGTCATGAGCGGATAGCGCTCACTAAATTTGCGCAATTGTGGTGCGAGTAAATCCGAGGAAAGGGTATTGACGCCAATGCTTAATTTCCCGCGAACGCCCTCACTGACCTCTTTTACCTCCATACGCGATTCTTCCATGTATTTCACGATTTGCAAGGCGTGCTTGTACAGGTTGTTCCCTGCTTCCGTCAGCTCCAAGCCTTTTTGATGCCGGATCACCAATTCGACACCGAGATCTTGCTCCAAATTTTTCAACTGCTGGCTTAATGGAGGTTGAGCCATATGCAGCTTTTTGGCTGCTGCCGAAATTTTTTTCTCTTCTGCAATGACGATGAAGTAGCGCAGTTGCTTGATATCCAAATAGAAGCTCCTCCTTTTCGCTATACGAAAAAGATTATCAAAATGAATTTCATTAATATTTTCCGTATATCTTTCTCCATGGTAGCATAATGAAATGGAGCACCAAAGGAGTTTACTCATCTATGCCCATCAGGAGGAACCCATTATGAAAGCAAACCCATTCATGCAGCAAGCAATCGAATTAGCGTACGAAAATACACGCAAGAATCAAGGAAAGCCGTTTGGTGCCGTGATTGTCAAAGAAGGTGTGGTGATCGGAACCGGAGTCAATGACGTCCTCGCGACACATGATGTAACCGCTCATGCGGAAATGCAAGCGATCCGCGAGGCATGCAAAGCATTGGACAGCCCTTCACTGGAAGGCTGCGAGGTATACGCCAGTGGACAGCCCTGCCCGATGTGTCTTGCTGCCATCTATTGGACAGGAGCCAAGACCGTTTATTATGCCTACACGGAAAAGGATGCAGATGAGGTAGGGATGAGCACCAAGCACGTGTATGAGCAGCTGGCGCTTCCGTTTGATAAGCAGGTGCTGCCAATTGTGTATATGAAAAACGAGGACGAGGGTAAAAATCCATTTGCCCTCTGGAAGCAAACTCGTGGGTAACCAGAAAACGTTTCCTCTTCTCTTAGTAAACATGTTTCTCGCCATGCTTGGCATCGGACTCGTCATCCCGGTACTACCCCAATTTTTACATGAATTTGGCGCAGGCGGACAAGCAGCGGGATATTTGGTTTCCTGCTTCGGGCTGACTCAGTTTCTTTTCTCCCCCATTGCGGGCAATCTGGCGGATAAGTACGGACGAAAGCCCATGATTGTTCTTGGTCTCAGCCTGTTTGCTCTCTCCAACCTCTGTGCTGCTATCGCTGATAATCTGTGGTTATTGTTCGTGTCACGCCTTATCGGAGGTGCCGGCTCTGCTGCGCTTGTCCCTTCGATTATGGCGTATGCAGCAGATATCACGACAAACGAGCAGCGGACAAAAGCCATGTCCTACATAGGAGCATCTATGTCCTCCGGTTTTATCATCGGACCAGGTGTCGGAGGCTTGCTCGCTGAGTTCGGCATGCGGGCGCCTTTTTTCGCATCGGCATGCATCGGTGTACTGGCGATGCTCGGTAGCATGATCGTGCTGCCAGAGCCTCTTTCGCTGGAAACGAGATTGAGACGGCAGCAGTCCACTATAAAAAAGCCAAACGTTTTCGTTCAGCTCGCCCTTTCGATCAGATCCCGATTTTTCGTCCTGCTCTTTCTCGTTTTTGCCCTTACCTTTGGGCTTACACACTTCGAAGCGATTTATCCGCTATACGTAGTGGAAAGCTATGGCTTTACTACCCTTGATATCGCCATTTTATTTACGGTCTGCTCCTTGATCGGCACGGTTAATCAAGTCGTGCTCACGACAAGACTGATTCACCGCTTCGGGGAAAAGAAGACCATCAATTACACCTTGCTGCTGTCCTCGATCTCGCTTGTCTTTCTGCTTTTTTCAGGTAACTTTTGGTATGTGATGTTCGTTACGATGATGTTTTTCACCTGTAACAACATTTTGCGGCCAACGATAAATACGCTTCTTTCCAAGGGAGCAGGAGAACAGCAAGGCTTTGTCGCCGGAATGAACAATGCTTACATGAGTCTCGGCAATATTTTCGGACCCGTACTAGCCGGCATACTGTTCGACATTCAAATCAATCTGCCTTATTTGTTTGGAGCCCTCGTGCTGCTCATCGCCTACTTCGTCTCTGTCAAATGGATCGAGAGCAAACGACCGATCATGAGCCTGGAGATGAGCTAGAGCGATACAGGAAAAAAAAGACGACTGGAGTGTGCGATCTTGCTGCATCTCCGTCGTCTTTTGCTTTTTTACTTTGCCAGCTCGTAAATCGCTTGGGCGTAAATCGCCGTCGCTTTGATCAAATCATCTACAAGAATATGCTCATCACGCTGATGGGCACTGTCAGCACGTCCAGGGAACAACGGTCCGAATGCAACGCCAACGTCCAATGAGCGTCCATAGGTTGCACCACCGATGGCAATAATGCCTGCTTCTTCTCCTGTTTGCTCTGTATACACGCGCTGCAGGGTAGTGACCAGAGGATGCTGTGGGTCAACCCGATGCGGTGTCAAATGCTCCGCCACTTCCAATGCCAATCCCGCTTCAGCACCGTGCTCTGTCAGCAATGCCGACCATTTCTCAAATGAAATCGAATGGGGGTAACGAATATTGAGACGGAACAGAGCGTCCTTGTCTTCCTCATATTCAAGCACCCCCGTATTTACTGTCAAGGCTCCCATTTCCTCGTCTACATGCGCGATTCCCAATGCCTCGCCGCCATGCTGACGATACAGATAACGGTCAGCGAAGCCTACGTAGGCAGCGCCTCGCTCATCCAAGACGAGTGTTTGCAAGAAATGCGTCAGCTCTGTACCTGCATTGATGCCTTTGCTAGGGTCCATCCCGTGTACAGAAACGCCCTCCATGTGAAGCTCTACAGAGCCATCTTTTTCGACGGCTTTGCCCGTAAGGTCGTTTTCCTCCAGATGCTTCTGATAACGCTCTATGATAGCCTGAGCTTCCAACCCACGCGGCTCAAGCACAGCTACGCCTTTATCCGGCACCATATTCATCCGTAGGCCAGCCTGCAAGGAAACGAGACACGCCTGAACGTTTTCTGCTGCCGATAGCCCCAGATTCTGGAATGCCTCCTTTGTCTGGCGCAGGGTGAGGTCTGTCAGTCCTTTTTCAGCGTAAATCAGCGGGAAATCAGCGTCGGGTGTAAAGCCCATCGTCGGCATTTCCTCTGTTTCAAAATACTTTTTCACGCATTGCCAGCTCGATTCCTCGTCGGTACCCAAAATGAACCGGACTCGCTTGGTGAGTGGCAGTCCCAGCTCCATTACGATTTTGGCTGCAAAAATGGCTGCCATCGTCGGTCCTTTGTCGTCGATCGCCCCACGAGCCACCAGACGGCCATCTACAATCTCTGCCGCATACGGAGGCGTACTCCAGCCATCGCCCTCTGGCACGACATCCACGTGACTCAAAATCCCGATCAATTCCTCGCCTTGACCGAACTCTGCATGTGCTGCATAGCCGCCAACGTCTTTGATCGTCATCCCTGCTTTTTCGCAGACACCCAGGGCATAGTCCAATGCTTCGCGAATCCCTTCTCCAAATGGCGCACCTTCACGCACTGTTGCCGGATCGAGTACGCTTTTTATTCGCAAAAAGGCTTGGGTAGTAGAAAGGAGTTCTTCCTTGCGCTTGTTCGTTTCCTCCAGCCAATTAATGATTGTCATCATCTTGTTCTTTCCCTTCTGTTATGCTCATATCTTCCATCCCGGCATCGATGTCCAGGTCCAGCTCGACCAAGGACAGTAGCGATTCCATCGGGACTTCCTTTTTAGTAAATTCGGCCTGCGCCTCTTTGATCTCGTCTCGGATGTTGTTCATCTCACTATCCAGCTTATAAGATGCCTTGGCAGCCTCAAATAAGCGCTGACGAACAATTGACGGGATAATGCCCTCGTACTTGTAATTCAGAGAATGCTCAATCGTCGCCCAAAAATTCATTCCCAGCGTACGAATTTGGATTTCCACCGGAATGGTCACTTGCCCACCTGCCATCATAATTGGATACTCAACTGCCAGATGGTAGCCGCGATACCCACTTTCTTTTGGTGTGGACACGTAATCCTTTTCCAGGTAGACTCGCATATCTCCGCGCTTGCGTATCATTTCTACGACAGCTGGTATATCATCAATAAACTGACAAATAACACGAACACCAGCGATGTCGCGCAGCTCCCAGCAGATGTTCTCATCAATCGGAAATTGCAGGCGATTTGCCTTGTTATATATGCTAGGGATTGATTTTACCCTGCCAACAGCAAACTCAATCGGCGAATGTTCCTTGCGCTTGCGCAGCTCATTCCGGATATTTTTAATTTTGACTTTGATTTCTTCAACAGCTTGCTCGAACGGCAGCAAATATAGTTCCCAATCTAGTTTGTGCACGCTTACGTCCCTCCGGCCCAAAACTCTCCATCGTCCTTATCATTCAACATTTTGGTTAAGATATCCTTCAAAATCGTAACAAAGACGTCTTTCTTCTTGAAAGCGGCGTCTTTGTTTGCTGTTGTACGTGGCTTCAGTGGTGGGGAGGAAACAGGAGAAAACGCACCAATAGCAACGATCAAGTATTCTTTACTTCCTTCGCCTGAACCGCTGTACAGGTATTCGAGGGGAGCGAACTCATTTAGCTTGAAGTTTTCACCGAAGAAATGCCGGTAGCGGACGCTGAGGTACCTTGTCATGCGCTCCGGAATTCATAAGCCTCACGCTTATAAATTCCTATATGATAAGAAAACCTCTATCGAGGCTTCTCCAAGGAGGAGCGACCGCGTTTTGGCGGAAGGTTATTCTTGCTAAATCAAGATGCAGATACGTGAAGTTTATTCTTTCTGATTTAGTAAAAAGAGACCAGTCTTCTGGCCTCTTATCTTTCTTAATTTTCAGTTAAAACAAACGATGATAACGCCAAACGCAAATCCTCCGCCATTTTTGCCAGCTGATCAGCAGATTGTGCGATGAGCTCCATAGCTGCGCTCTGCTCCTCTACTGCTGCGGAAATACTTTGTACCCCTGCGGCAGCCTGCATCGAGGCTGACGACACTTCTTGTGCTACTGTGACTACCTGTCTCGCGTCGGGAGCCATACGTGTAAAAGCCTCACTGACTCTCTCCATCTCCTGTGACACGCGGATAATGTTTTCCTCGATCCGCTGGAACATCTCTCCCGATTCTCTCGCTGTTTTCATTCCGTGCGCGGTTGTTTCGGCACCCACCAGCATTTTTGCCACGACTGCTTTTGTATCTTTTTGAATATCGCTGATCATGCTCACGATCTGTTGTGTAGCCTCATTGGTGCCCTCTGACAGCTTGCGCACCTCTCCTGCGACCACTGCAAATCCTTTGCCATGTTCTCCGGCACGTGCCGCTTCGATCGCTGCATTCAAGGCTAGCAAATTCGTCTGTCTTGCAATCTCGTTAATGACGGAAATGATCCGGGAAATGTCTTGTGACCGTTGCTCCAGCGTATGTATGACAACCGTAGCCCCTTCTACCGAGCGATTAATTTCTTCCATACTGTCCATGACGGCCGTTACCGCTTGTCTACCTGCTTCTGCATGGTCCTTCATCTGTTGGGAAGACACAAAGACCTGCTCTACATTTTCAGTTACACCTGTCACATCATTCGTCAAATCAACAGCGAGCTGCAAGGTCATTCCCATTTTCTCCATCTGACTGTCAGCAGACAAGGCTACTGTATCCACTACCTGCACGATTTGCTGACTCGATTGTGCGATCTCTCCCGTATTTCCATGGATGTCGCGTACTGCGTGAGAAACGGAGGTCGCTGCTTGCCGCACTTGCTCAAGTATCGTATGCAATTGATCCCGCATCACTTGCAGCGAGCGTGCCAGCTCTCCCAGCTCATCCTTTCGCTTCAGCAGCTTTTTGGGGAATGGACTGGAAAAATCCCCATGACCGATCCTATCAGCTATCAAGAGCAGCGCACGAAATGACTGACGCAGCCAATTCGCTGTGAACAAAGAGATTATGACAATCAGGAAGAGGACTACGCCATTAAATACAAACATGGCATTTTTGATCCGGTTCGGTCCTGACAATATTTCGGTCATGCCCATCTCTGCTAGGATCGCCCACTTTGCATTTCCTACCTGTACCTGATCGTAGGAGACAAGCACCTGCTCCCCCAAATAATCCACACTCTGCTCAGTTCCAGAAACCTGTTCCGTAGTCATCCATTTTTCTGTAATCGGAGTTTCGACCTTTTGCGTCAGGAGCATATCTTGTCCTGATCCAATCTGAGAGCGCATCAGCTTGTCTGAGCCAACGAGATAAATTTTTCCCGTCTGACCCAATCCTTCTCGTTGATTCAGTTGACGAGAAATGTACTCGAGTGGAACCTCGACAGCCAGTTGTCCGAGAATATACCCTTTTTCGTAAATTGGAGCGGCGATGTACACACTAGGAGTATCACCTGAAGGCTCATAGCGTCCTAAATCCGACATTTCCGCGCTTTGCACCTTCAACACCTTTTGTACGGTTTGCCCAAGCACCGAGCTAGCATGCTGTCCGTTTAGCAAATTCGTCCCCAGGTCAGTCTGTGGTTTCGTCTGGTAGACGATGTCGCCCTTGTCGTTTAAGAGAAAGGCGTTAGCAAAGCCGTAGCGCGCTACCTCCATTTTCAATTCTTTCGTATAGCTGCTCTCTGCCTCCTGATAAGCGGCTGAATCCTTGCCCTGCTGCCAGATTCCTTCGAAGGAAGAAAGGGCAGATATGACGGTGCCTGATGCAGCCAGCGTATCTACGTTTCGTGCCCGCTCGCGAAAGTAATTTTCGACCTGCTCCTTCTTGCTGTTCCGCAGTGCTTCCAGGGTAGCCGCACTTTCACCCAGCAATTCCTGCTTGGTTTCTTGATAAGCAAATACGCCTGCTGCTGTTAATGGTAGGATACCAGCAAGCAACAGGACAATGAGTACGCGCGCCCCCAATTTCATAGAAAAGCCCCCCAATACCAATCTGTTCTGGCAAACTATTCTTTATATTTGTGTACTTCTCATAAATATAGTACCTGAACAGAAAAAATGGAAGGCTCTACCTAAAATATCAAGCAGTTTCCATGATCATAGCAATTTCATCACACATTGGCAGCTTGGAGCAGTTGATACAATCCTTCCAAACCTTTTGTGGCAGTGTTTCTTTTGCGACAATCCAGAACCCGCATTTTTCAAAGAACTCTTTTTGGTACGTCAAGGCAAGCACACGTTTGATGCCGATCACCCGGCACTGTTCAACCAGATGCAAGACCAGATGCTTTCCGACGCCTTTTCCTTTTGCCTTTTCAGAGATGGCGAGGGAACGAATTTCGGCCAGGTCTTCCCACAAAATATGCAGTCCTGCTACGCCCACTACATTGTCCCCGTCATGAGCGACGATGAATGACTGCAAGTTTTCACAAACAGACAATTTGGTTCGCGGCAACATCAACCCTTGCTGTGCATATTCATTAATAATTTCTAACATCGCATCGACATCTTTCATAGTTGCCTGACGCACCGTCAGCGCTTTAGCGACACTCATTTCATTCTCCTCCACTCCATGCTCTGGCAGCTTGGTTTGATTTAATATTTATTCATTATAGTATATAAATATACAATCGACTTTCGCAGAAGTCTATCCCTTTTTTTGGCGTTTTTTGCCCGATCTTTATGGATCAATTCTTTTGTAGGTAACGGTTGTGTTATAATCAAGCATACGTACCTTGGGAGGTGTTTCTTTATTGACGACTAGACGAGAACGAAAAAAGCGCGAGACTCGCGATAAAATCTTTGGCTCAGCGATCAAGCTATTCAAAACATATGGCTTTGAAGCAACCACCATTGACATGATTTCAGAAGAAGCAGATGTCGCTCGCGGCACGATCTTTCTGCATTTCACGTCAAAAGAAGCGATCCTTGCCAACTGGGGCTACGAACGGCTGCACGAGATTGAGGAGCGGCGCAGTGAGTGGGATTTCGGGGACGATTGCAAAGCGAAGGTACTGCGCATTTATAAAATCATGAATGAAGTGACAATCACAAACTTTGACTTTATCAAGGTAGTGGTTGAATCTTCGATGAAGCATCGCAAAGTGCTGGAAAATGAGAAGAACATGTACTTTGAACTACGCCAGCTCTTTGCGGACTTAATCGAGGAAGCGCAGGAAAAGGGACAGCTGAAAAGCAAATTCAATTCACTGGTAGCTGCCAACATGCTGGAGAATATTTACTACAACGCCCTGTATGACTGGGTACGCAGTGAAGGTGCCTGGGCTTTGGAAGAAATCATGGAAGAAAAGGTCTCGATCGTATTCGAAGGGCTGGTCGTGGAAGAATCCTAGCAACCAGCCCTTCATGTTCTCATTTATTCCTTATTCAAAATAAGCCCATTTGTATTGAACATTCCCCAGTCCTGAAATGACGACACCTTTCAGATTGGGGTTTTTTGCATATACGGTTGACTTGAAGTAGAACGGGATCACCGGCATATCGTCAACTAACAGCTTTTCTGCATCCTGCAAAATCGCTTTGCGTTTCGCCGCGTCCCCTTCCTTGGAAGAAGCTGCGAGCAAGTCCGCAAACTCTTTCTTCTCCCATCCTGTATGGTTGTTGCCTTCCTTGGTCCGGAAAATTTCCAGGAAGTTGATCGGGTCATTGAAGTCTCCCGTCCAGCCCATACGCGCTACCTGATACTTGCCGTTTTTGATGTTTTCGTAGTAAACGTTCCATTCCTGGTTTTCCAGCTTCACATGAACGCCCAGATTTTTTTGCCACATGTCCTGTACAGCCTGAGCAATTTTCGTTTGTGCTTCTTCTGTATTATAGGAGAGAGTAATCGGCGGCATCGCTTCCACACTTGCATACCCTTCTTCTTTCATACCCTCTGCCAGCAGCTGCTTCGCTTTTTCCACATCGTTGTCCATGAACAAGCCCTTTTCATTCTCCACAAACATCGTTGGCGGTACGATTGCCGTAGCAACCAGCTCGCCTCCCTGTGTCACATTGTCTACGATGTCTTTCCGGCTGATCGCGTAGGAGAAGGCCTGTCTGATTTTCTTGTTGTTAAACGGCTTCTGCTCCGTATTGAACTCATACCAGTACGTACCCGCCTTTGGCGTAATTTCGAGTAGGCCCTTTTCCTTGAGCGTTTGCATCGCGTCAAGCGGCACATTTCCTGTCGGAGCACCCGCCCAGTCCAGGTCTCCGTTTTCCAGCATGGACAGCTCGGTATTGGCATCGTTGATGATATTCATTTCAATTTTGCCTAGTTTGACATTTTGCGCGTCCCAGTAATGCTCGTTCTTTTCCAAAACGAGTTTGGTCTTATGCTCCCACTGCGTCAGCTTGAATGGACCATTGGATGTATAGTTAGGACCGGCTTCCTTGGCCCAGTCCGGATTTGCACTCACGACCTTTGTATTCAATGGAAAATAGCTGTAAAAAGCTGTAAGCTCCAGAAAGAACGGAGTCGGATTTTCCAGTGTCACGACCAAGGTTTTATCATCTGTAGCCTTGACGCCGATATCCTCTGGCTTCGCCTTGCCGCTAAAAGCTGCTTCTGCATTTTTTACATAAAAGAGCTGATAGGCATACTCCGAGCCATTTTTCGCATCCAACACCCATTTCCAGGCGTTTTCAAAATCGTGGGCTGTAACCGGGTCACCATTGGACCACTTGGCATTGTCCCGAATCGTAAAGGTGTATGTCAGCAGATCGTCCGAGGCCTTGATTTCACTCGCAATCGCTGGCTGCGGCACACCGTCTTTATCCGTTCGAGTCAACCCTTCAAACGTCTGGAAAATAACGTTGGAGGACCATACATCCGTAATCAGCCCCGGATGCAGAGATAGCGGCTCTGTAAAGTTGTTTAGTCGCAGCACTTGATCAGAAGTCTTGGCAGTTGACGCTGGATCCGTTGTTGTCGTACCTGCTGCCTGTGGCTGCTCCGCCGGTTTTGCTGCTTCATTCGTTTGTCCGCATGCGGCAAGCGATACAGATAGCCCTGCGACGAGGACTGCCTTGATCGTCTTATTCCACCATGCATTGTTCGATTTACCCATCTGTTATTCCCCTTTGTCTGGGAGCCGTTGTTGCCCTGTTCGTTGTTGCCATTCTTTCAGCTCAGCTTTGATTTGGTAGAGCTCTGCCCTGGTCTCTAGCTTGAATGCCTTCATTTCGCTGCGTATGCAGGCAAGCTCGTAAAATAGCTTGTCCCACAGCTCTTGATCCTTTTCCATATTCGCCTCCTTTCCAGGTCAAGGTACAGCCGGCAGACGCACCGTTACTACTGTACCTTTTCCAAGCTCGCTCTTGATTTTGACACTGCCCTCCATGGCCTCAATGATGCGACAAGTCACCATGAGACCAAGCCCGGTTCCCTTTTCTTTTGTCGAGTAAAAAGGAAGACCGATTTGGGCAATCTGCTCTTTGGACATGCCTGATCCTTCGTCACGTATGGTGATGATGATGTGTGCGTCGACTTGCTCTACCTTTATATACAACACGCCTCCACACTCCTGCATGGCCTCAATGCCGTTTTTCATCAGATTCATCAAAGCCTGCTTCACCTTGGAGGAGTTGCTGTATATAAACATCTCCGCTTTCGTGCTGGTGACGATCTCTATTCCATTAATCACGGCATAAGAAGCCATGAGAGCAGATACTTCCCTGACGATCAGCGTAATATCCAGACGGTCTTTAACCTCCGCTTGAGGCTTAGCCAAATTCAGATAGTCCGAGATGATGAATTCAGCTCGGTCCAGTTCGTTTAAAACCAGTTTTATGTATTCATTCTTATGCGGCTTGGTCTCTTCCCCTAAAAGCTGGACGAAGCCGCGCACCACCGTTAGCGGATTGCGGACTTCATGGGCAACACTGGCAGCCAGCTCACTGATCAGATTCAGTTTCTCGGATCGCTCCACCTGAATGCGGATGATGTACGATTCCCGGATGTATTCCATTAAATAAGTAATGGCACCCAACACAACCAGGCTGAAAAGCCCTATCTCTGCAATCGGCTTGAGATGCGCGTACATTTGAATCGTGGTATACCCCTTCGCAAGTTGTATCCAAAAGAGGCCGATCAATAGGGACACTTGCTTCACAAAGCCTACAAACAGGATGACGCCCATTCTTTTTCGAAAGGAATAGCTATACCATCCCTTCATCCAAAAGCATGCAGTACTGGCATAGACGATGCAGCTAAATATCGTCAGAAAAATGCCTGCTCCTGATCCTCCCTGAGAAATCCGAAAGGCGATCATGACGAGTATCGTAAGCAGCCCCGGGATATAGCCAGCGTATAGAATGGTAATAATGATAGGTAACGCACGAAAATCAAACAGCGACTCTTCTCCAAACTGTATAGGAAAGCTCATGCATAAAATGACACTTATCGAACTGAGCAACACGACAAAGGATGATCGGACATCCAGTTTGTTTAAATTTGAACGATCCAACCAGACACCCTTAAACAATAGAACAGGGACGATAATGAATAGAAATTGCAATAAAATGTCTTTGATGATTGGCATATCGGTTCCTCTGATCGTTATCAAATTTTTTGGACTTTTCTTTCAGAATACCATTATATCCTGTCTGTCTGGAAGCGACATTTTCAACATCTGGCAGAGACGATGTTTTCCTTGCGGTGACCTGCACATTTCCCTATGATGAAGAAGAGCTTGTTTGAAGACCTTGGAGGTAAGACATACACATGCGAAATGGTATCAAGCGTGAAGATATTGAATTGTTGGCCCCTGCTGGTAACTGGGACTGTTTGAAGGCTGCTGTTGCAAACGGCGCCAATGCGATCTTCTTTGGTGTAGAAAAGTTCAACGCCCGTGCGCGAGCTGAGAACTTCCATATGGCGGAATTGCCTGAGATTATGTCCTATTTGCACATGTACGGTGTAAAAGGATTTCTTACTTTTAACATCCTGGTGTTTGAAAACGAACTGGAGGATGCTCGTGAGCTGATCGACGCCTGTATTCATGCCGGGGTAGATGCGGTTATCGTGCAAGACCTCGGTCTGGTAAAGCTGATACGTGAAATCTCTCCTGACTTCCCGATTCATGGCTCGACACAGATGACGATCACCTCTCCCGAAGCTGTCGAGTTCACCAAGCCTTTTGACATTGAGCGCGTGGTGCTTGGTCGGGAAAACTCGTTGAAGGAAATCAAAAAAATCGGTGAGAAAGCAAAACTCCCGATGGAGGTATTTGTACACGGTGCCCTGTGTGTTTCCTATTCAGGACAGTGCCTGACCTCTGAAATGTGGGGTGGCCGCTCTGCAAACCGTGGTGAGTGTGCCCAAGCCTGCCGCTTGCCATATGATCTGATGGTGGATGGTGTACAAAAAGAGATGGGCAACATCGCTTATGTGCTCTCTCCGAAAGACTTGGCTGCTATCGACCTCGTACCGGAGCTGATCGAGGCGGGCGTCACTTCCTTTAAAATCGAAGGACGTCTCAAATCCCCTGAATATGTAGCAAACGTTGTAAGCAAGTACAATGCAGCGATTGAACGTTATTTTGCTGGTCAGGACACGGGACCTAGCGAGCAGGAGGTTCGCGAGCTGCAGCAAAGCTTTTCTCGCGGATTTACGCACGGCTTCTTGACTGGAACTAACAACAAGCAGCTGGTCGACGGGTCGTTCCCGAAAAGCCGCGGGGTGTTTTTGGGTACTGTCAAAAAACTGATGAGCAACGCTGTGCTGGTTGAAATCACTTCCCCTGTGAAGCGTGGGGATGGAATCGTATTTGACGCTGGCGACCCGACGCAAAAGGAAGAAGGCGGACGCATCTACGACATTCTTTCCCGTGGCAAAAAAGTAGAAGGCGAAGTCCAAAAAGGCATGTACGAAATCGTCATGGGTCGCAACGACGTCAACCTGAAGCGTCTCCACGTAGGAGATCGCGTCTGGAAAACGAGCGATCCTGAGCTAGATAAACGACTGCGCAAAACATTTGAGACCGAAAAGCCTTACCACACCTTCCCGTTAGCCGTGCATGTGAGCGGCAAGCTCGGCGAAAAGCTGAGTGTCACTTGGGTAGATAAGCTGGCTAACCATGCAGTCTCTGTTCCATCCGAAAAGCCTGTGGAGGCTGCTCTCAAGCGCCCATTGACCACAGAGCTCTTGCATGATCAATTAAGCCGTCTCGGTGGTACATTGTTCCATCTGGAGCCAGGTGATTTGACTGCTGATCTCGATGGCGATCTGATCGTCCCTGTCAGCGAGCTGAACCGGATGCGCCGGGAAGCAGTAGAGCAACTGACGTTCCTGCGTTCCAAGCCACCTGTTTATCGCCATCAGGATGTCAATGTGTACGCAGACGTTCCGAAAAAGCAACAAGTAGATAAGCCATTGTTGACCGCTCTGTGCCGTTCCCTGGAGCAATTGGAAGCCGCTGCGCAAACGGACGTAGATTTCCTCTATGCTGACTTTGAGTTCGTCAAGCAGTATCCAGAAGGGGTCAAGCTGGCACATAAATATGGCAAGAAAATCGGGATCGCGACTATGCGCATTCATATGCCGGATGAAAACGGCGTGCTGGCACTGATCGCCAAAAGCAAGCCTGATGCGATTTTGGTGCGCAATACCGGGGCACTCTACTACTATCTGTCTCGTCGGGACGAATTTGACATCCCATTAATCGGCGACTTTTCGCTCAATGTCGCCAACCATAAGGCCGTCGAGCTGTTCCTGGAGGCTGGTCTGTCACGCGTCACACCGTCGTATGATCTGAATATCCAGCAGATGGTTGATTTGCTCAGCCGCTCCAATGCAGCAAAAATGGAGCTCGTACTTCATCAGCACATGCCGATGTTCCATACCGAGCACTGCGTCTACTGCACCTTCATGAGTGAAGGAACAGATCACACCAACTGCGGAACTCCTTGTGAAACGTCTCGTATCTCCCTCAAGGACCGCGTAGGCTTTTCCCATCCGATTCGAGTCGATACCGGTTGCCGTAATACGGTCTACAATGCGATCGACCAGTCTGGTGCGGAGTATTTGAAAGAATTCCAAGCCCTCCAAGTTGGAAGCTATCGGATCGAGTTTTTGGAAGAAGAGCCTGAGCGAGTAAAAGAAGTCATCGATCTGTATCGCAAAGCACTCTGCGGAGAAGTAAGCGGCACACATGTATGGCGCACCCTCAAGGCAACCAACCAGCTGGGCGTCACACGTGGACAGCTGACGAAATAAACACCTTTTCTCGGGAGGAGAGAAAACAAATGGCTGATCTGAACCAACCTACAGTGGAGAACCTCACTGTCATCATCGAGGGAATCAAAGCAAAGCTGAACATGGCAAACACAGCTGTCATGCGCCCAGAGGATTTTGATTTGGAGCATTATGAGGACCTTTTGTTTTTGTACAAAATGGTACAGAAAAAAACAGCTTTCGGCATCAATGAAATGACGGCAATCGTCGAAGAGCTGGGCGCAATGCGCAAGCAAGCATAATCATAAACGAAAGAAAGCGTCGCTCCCTGATTGGTCGGGCGACGCTTTTTCCTTTTGACTTTATGACTTTTGGCAAATAATCGCTCAGGAAAGCTGTGGTACGCGTTTTTTCTCCGTGACCTCATTTCTGCGTGGAGTGTTTTTACGCATAAATAGAGCCAGTATCAGCGCAATGACGGTAAAAAGCGTCGCAATCAAAAACGCATCGCTCGTTCCCATCGCCATGCCCTGCATGGTTGCCAGGCCCATATGTGCCTGATCTGCGGGATTGATGTGCTCGCTTCGGACGATGTCAGCTGTATGTGCCGCGCTTTTCGTCGTCATGATCGTCACGAACAGGGCTGTCCCCAATGCTCCACCAATCGCATTAATCGTATTGGACATGGCGGTTCCATGCGGATTTAATTTCAGCGGTAAGGCATTCAAGCCGGAGGTCATGACAGGCATCATCAGCATCGACAGACCAAACATGCGAACGGTATACAGGGTCACAAGATAGGTATAGGTCGTATACAAGCTCAGCTTGGTAAAACCAAAGGTCGTGACGATGGTGATGACGAGTCCAGTCAGAGCAAGTCCCTTCGCCCCGAACTTGTCAAACAGCCTGCCCGTTATCGGAGACATAATCCCCATGATAATACTGCCTGGTAATAAGAGCAGACCTGACTGCACAGGGGTGAAATGCAGGATATTTTGGACATAGACAGGCAGCAGAATCATGCCTGAATACATCGACATGTTGACCATCAGGCTGATGAGGACCGCCAGTGTATAGGTCGGTGTCTGGAAAATACGGAATTCCAGCATGGCATGATCAATCGTTAGCTGCCGCCACACAAACACTCCCAGACTGATACAGCCAATGGCCAGCATAATGATCACTTCCGCATTTCTCCAGCCCAAGCCTCCCGCAGAGCTAAATCCGTACAACAAGCTTCCAAATCCAATTGTCGAGAGCATGACTCCCCACACATCCAGCCTTGGACTGCTTGTCTCGGTGACGTTTTTCAATACAAAAGAGGAAATGATAAGGACGATGATGGCTATCGGCAGCACAATGAAAAACAACAGTCGCCACGAGTAATGCTCCACAATCCATCCAGAAAGCGTAGGGCCAATCGCCGGGGCAAACACCATCGCGATACCGACAATGCCCATAGCCGATCCCCTTCTTTCAAGCGGGAACATATTGAAAATCACATTCGTCATGAGCGGCATGAGAATGCCCGCGCCTGATGCCTGTACGACACGCCCGATCAGCATGATTGAAAAGCTTGGCGAGATGCCGCAAACAAGTGTTCCAGCGGCAAACAGACTCATGGCGGTAATGAACAGCTGTCTCGTCGAAAATTTTTGCATCAGAAAGGCCGTGGTCGGAATCAAGACACCATTGACCAGCATGTAGATCGTAATGACCCATTGTGCGGTCGAGGTCGTGATATGGAACTGCTCCATCAGTTTCGGCAAGGCGACATTTAATAGTGTCTGATTGAGCAAAGCGGCGATGGCACCCGCGATGATAACAGCTAGAATCGGCCCTCTGTTTATGCTATTGTTTTCCACTCCTTGGTGTTTAGCCATTGTCGTCTTACTCCTTCTCCACCTTCAGATGATGGTCATTCAATCCTCGATAGTATGTAACGAAGGAGTCATTACCATTCTTTTTCAGCTAAAAAGGACGTGACACCCTTGAAAAACAAAATGAACCCCTCAGCGACTGGGGTTCACTTCGTTTCTGGCTAACCAAGACTCATTCACACAGGCTCTCCAGCTTTCTTGCTTATCGAGTTTGATTGTGACACGCCTCTATACGGTTTGATACTTTTTCAAGACAATCACTGCATTATGCCCACCAAAACCGAATGAATTGGAGATGCCAATATTCAGATTAGGTTGTCGGCGTACCTGATTCGGTACGTAATCCAAATCACAGAGGGGATCACGTTCTTCCAGATTGATCGTAGGAGGAATAAACCCGTCCTGCAAGCTTTTGGTAAGCGCAATCGCTTCAGCGCCACCAGCAGCTCCGAACATGTGCCCGATCATCGATTTATTTGCAGTAACAGGAATCCGGTAGGCGCTCTCCCCAAACAAACGCTTGATGGCCGCTGTTTCTGACCGATCACCGATTTCGGTGCTGGTAGCGTGGGCACTGATCAGATCAACTTCCTCTGGCCCTATCTGCGCTTCCCGCAGCGCCCATTTCATCGCCAGATAAGCACCGGTGCCTTCTGGATGAGTCGCCACCATATGATAAGCGTCCGAGCTGGCGCCGTAGCCAATCACTTCTGCATAAATACGAGCATTGCGGCGCTGTGCATGCGAGAGCGACTCCAGAATCAGTATCCCTGCGCCTTCTGCCATCACGAAGCCATCACGATTGGCATCGAATGGTCTGCTCGCTTTGGTAGGCTCCTCATTTCTCGCGGACAAAGCAGTAGCATTCCCAAAGCTGGCAAGAGAAATTTCGGTAACGGCTGCTTCAGCCCCGCCTGCTACGACGACATCCGCTCCCCCCATTTTGATCAGCCGAAATGCTTCCCCGATTGCTGTATTGCCAATTGAGCAAGCGGTAACTGGTGACATCGTTGGACCTTGTACCCCAAGCTTGATGCTGATCATAGCCGCAGCCATATTGGAGATCATCATGGGCACAAGCGTAGGGCTGACACGCTCCGGCCCTCTTTCCTGCAAAACGGCATGCTGGTCGATAAGCGTTTGCACCCCGCCGATTCCTGACCCAACATAAACGCCTACTCGCTCACGATCTAGCTGTTCGAGATTGATTCCTGAGTCGGTCATCGCTTCTTCAGTTGCAGCGAGCGCATATTGACAAAATCGGTCCATTCTCCGTGCTTCCTTGCGTCCGAAACGCCCCTCCGCATCGAAATCACGGACGATCCCCGCTATTTTCGTTTTAAATCTCGTTGTATCAAATGTATCAATGCGGGATATGCCCGACTTCCCTTGGACCAAGCTACTCCAAAATTGGTCAACCTGATTTCCGTTTGGTGAAATGACTCCCAGTCCAGTAATAACGACCCGTTCCATCGTAATCCCCCTATCGCAATTATCCTTATGGACACCATCTTGTCACACCTGTTATCCTATTACAAGTTGTTGTTTATCCTAGTATAATAAATACCAGAATGACCACCACTACCAAGGATTGGATGAAAGCGATGAATCATCAGACAAGATTGCAGGCTCTGTCTACGTTTTTAAAAACACAACGAGCGAAAATTTTGCCTCAATCAATCGGGCTTGCTCCCGGGACCCGCAGACGCACGCCTGGTTTACGCAGAGAAGAGGTCGCCCAGCTCGCAGGGGTTAGTGCTACTTGGTATACGTGGCTTGAGCAAGGACGTGACATCAAGGTGTCTGCGTCTGTTTTGGATGCGGTCGCCAAAGCATTGCAGCTAACCGTAGATGAGCGAAAATACTTGTATGCGCTCGCAATGGAAACAGGTACCGGAGTAAGTATCCAAAAAGAAGAGGCCCCGCAGATCAGCCCATCGCTTACGCGGATTTTGAAGGAGCTGCGCTCTTGTCCATGCATCATCTCAGACAGACGCTTGCACATCGTCGGGTGGAATGATGCCGCCTCACACGTGTTTATGGATTTTGAACAAATCCCGTATGAACAGCGAAACATGCTGCGCCTCTTGTTTACCCGAAAAGAGTTTCAACGACTGGCTGTCAATTGGGAGCATTTTATGAGCGGCTTTCTCGCCATTTTCCGTGCCTATTACGGTCAGTATGTAGAGGATGAGTGGTACGAGCAATTTTTAGCAGAAATGAAAGAGGTACATCCAGATTTTCTCGCTCTCTGGGAAAAAAGTGAGGTCAGCTCGGCTCCTGAGGTTTCGATTGAATTTCGTCATGCAAAAGCCGGAAAGATGCTTTTCCATCTGACGTCGCTAAAAGTGCAGGGCAGTGCAGATTTGCGTTGCAGTATTTATACACCGGACCCTGATTCTGCTACCGAAACGAAGCTGAGACAACTTATGGAACGGCCCGAGCAAACAAATGCCGCTTACGAAGAAAAAGCCTGACCACAGTGGCCAGGCTTTTGGTTCCTCTTTTGTTTAGTGGTTGATGATGCCTACACGCGCTCCTGCTGCAGCGTGATTGTCGGCTTCCTCGCAGCCTTCCTTCCACAGCATGTAGCGAATACTGTCAGCCAATGCTTCCCAGCTCGCTTCGATCACGTTTGTAGACACGCCAACTGTACTCCATTTTTCCCCGTTGCTTGCCGATTCGATCAAAACGCGAACCTTTGCTGCCGTTGCACCATTCTCATCGAGTACGCGTACCTTGTAATCGGCGAGATGCATATTGGCGATGCATGGATAATAGCCTTCCAGCGCTTTTCGCATGGCATTGTCGAGAGCGTTGACCGGACCGTTGCCATCTGCTGCTGTATGAACGGTTTCGCCATTGACGCTGAGCTTGACTGTAGCCTCCGACGTAATCGATTGCACAGCCGCTTTTTCCATCAAAATTTTGAACGAGTCGAGTGTAAACAGGTTTTTCAGCTTGCCTGCTGCTTCCAAAAGCATCAGTGTCAGTGAAGCTTCCGCCCCTTCATACTGATAACCCTGGAACTCGCGCTCTTTAATACGAGTAATGACCTCGCGTGCTTTTTCACGATCCAGCGAGAGATCGATTTCCAGCTCCTCCATTTTTGCCAGCAGATTGCTTTGACCCGCCAGCTCGGAAACGAGAACGCGCCTTTTGTTGCCGATATTTTCCGGCTCGATATGCTCATACGTTTTTGGATCGCGCAGCACGGCACTCACGTGGATACCGCCCTTGTGCGCAAATGCACTATGTCCAACAAACGGTTGATTGTTAGGCAGTGTCATATTGGCGATCTCAGCGACATAACGAGAGAGCTGCGTCAAATCTTGCAGTTGCTCGTTCGAAATGCAGGTAAACCCGAGCTTCAGCTGCAAATTCGGGACAACAGAGATCAGGTTGACGTTTCCACAACGCTCGCCGATTCCATTGATCGTGCCCTGCACCTGCGTAGCTCCCGCCTGAACAGCTGCCAGAGCATTTGCGACCGCTACCCCGCTGTCGTTGTGCGGATGAATCCCAATCGGAACACGCAGCTGGCTAACAGCGTTTTTCACAATATCATAGACCTCATGTGGCAGGCTTCCGCCATTTGTATCACACAGAACAATCCAGTCTGCGCCAGCTTCTTCAGCAGCCTCGAGTACCCGCAGGGCGTAGCGAGGATTCGCCTTGTAGCCATCAAAGAAGTGCTCCGCCAAAAAGAGCGTCGTCAGGCCTTTTTCTTTGAGGAAAGCGACGGAATCAGCTACCATCCGAATATTTTCTTCCAGTGTCGTTTTTAGGGCGTCTGTAACGTGCAAATCCCAAGACTTCCCAAAAATCGCAGCTGCCGAAACACCACTGGCGATCAGCGCCTGCAAATTCTCGTCCTCGGATGCAGCTACGTTCGGACGACAGGTGCTACCAAAAGCCGTAACCTTGGCATGCTGCAGCGGAATCTCCCGGACGCGCTCGAAAAATGCCATGTCCTTTGGATTGCTGCCTGGCCATCCACCCTCGATAAAATCGATACCGAATTGATCCAGTCGCAGTGCGATCTTTATCTTGTCTTCCACTGACAGGCTGATCCCTTCTCCCTGCGTACCATCTCGCAGGGTCGTATCATACAGATACACCTTGCTCTCCATGTCTCCACCCATTTCCATTGTTTTTAAGCTTTTTATACGCTCCAGAATTCATAAGCATTCATCCTGCTGAATTCTGAAACTTTCAGAATAATCCAATCATTTGAAACTTTGGATGTTACCCAGTATACCATAGCCCAAATGGAAAGAAAACGCGCGAAATCACTGGTTTTTTCTATGTCCGTCGGTGGAGGACAAAAGCTGCCGTTTGCTTGATTGCCGCCTCGAGCTGAGGTGAAGTGCCCGAAAACGGATGACGCGTGTTAAATGTATGATCGGCGCCCTCTATCCAGTGCAGCTCACTGTTTTTGGCAACCGCGTGCATGCGCTTCGCACCCTCTACCAGACGGACAAAATCTTTTTCGCCAATGATGATGCACAGAGGCTGTTGCATCACAGAAACCTTTTCTAAGAGGTCGTATTCCTGCTGATTGTTATCCACATCATCAATAACTACGCGTGTAATAGGCATGTTTTGGCCGGTACGCGCATTCGGTATGTAGCCTACTCCGTTTTCCTCGATTTGCTGGCGCAGCTTTTCATCGAACAAATTGACATGGGCGATTCCGTTCCAGGTGACGATGCCTGTGACATGAGGGTTGCCAGCACTAAACAAAATGGCGTCTCCTCCGCCCTTGCTATGCCCGAGTACGTATAGGCTTGTTTTGTCTACATAAGAAGGCAATGGGATTTTTCCCGTAGTGATCCATTCTGTAAGCAAGGTTAAATCCGTTATCTCCTGTGCGTATGTATTGCGCCCGAACTTTTCCAGCTCATCAAAATCAGTCAAGCTCTCCCCTACGCCATTGCAGCTGAAGTTGAACCGGATCGTCGCAATTCCCCGTTTCGCCAGCTCCTCTGCTACATACGGAAAGCTCCCCCAATCCTTGAAGCCCTTAAAGCCATGGCAAAAAATAAGCAGTGGCTGATTGGCCCCACCAGACTCATCTGCGTGCAGATCACCACGGATGATCAAATCGTCTCCTGCCGGAATGGAAAATGTAGTATGGTTCATTGCTCGTTCACTCCTTCATGAATATGCTTCGATTTTCCTTTTCTTCTAGTATGCTATGTTCCCCTCATAAAAGAAACAACAGCAATAAGAAAACCTGTAGATGAGCAGAAGGTTATGCTTGCTTGATCAGGAAGCGGGTATGCAAGAAAAAAGACCTTCCGTTGACCGGAAGATCTTAGGGCTGTGTACGCTCTTTCTCTTGCACTTGCTCTTGCTCTCTCTCCTCTATTTGATTGGCGAGATATAAAGCGTACTCCAATGGTCTGCGCACAGCCTGCAAATATCGCTTGTGCTGTCCCAGCTGGCGAAATATTTCCCGTCCCGGCTTGGGATTGATCTCGATGATCCATACTCTACCCTGAATGTCGATACCAAGATCAAATCCGAATTCCATCATCTGTCCATAATGCTTTTCGATGCGCGACACTGTTTTAAGCGCCAGCTCCTTGCACTCCAAAATGATACGCTCTGCTTCTTCCCGCCCGAAATGATTAATCAAAAAAGCAGCCGCTGGCACCGCAGAACCTCCCCCATGCAGATTGGAGGTCGATGAACGACTTGCCCCTATACGTAACCCCATGCCTGTCAGTCGCCACTCGCCACTGCCGTCCTTTTGTACCAGCAGCCGTGCATCCACCGTTCTCCCTGGTATTAAGGACAGCTGAAGTCCTTGCTGCAAGAAAAACTGCTCGTTCCCGCTCTTCTCTGATTCCATCCAGCCCTCCAGTCTTTTGCATAAATCAGCAAGGGTGTACAGTCTTTCCCTGCTTTTGGCTTGTTGCTTGGTCCTGCCGTGTAGCACGTATCCGCTCGACTGTCGTTCCACTCGCAAAATACTGCGTCCTCCCGTGCCGTTCGTTGGCTTTAAGTAAACCATGCGGTGCTGCTCAAGCATGGAAAACAACGTTTCTTTGGAATAAGGACACGTCTCTGGCAACCATCGCTGCAGCTCTGGGTCCTGCACGAGAACCTGGTGTACGCGATATTTATTGGAGAAGCGATTA
The DNA here is from genome assembly GCF_046535075.1 of Brevibacillus sp. SIMBA_040. Taxonomy (NCBI): domain Bacteria; kingdom Bacillati; phylum Bacillota; class Bacilli; order Caryophanales; family Paenibacillaceae; genus Brevibacillus; species Brevibacillus sp. SIMBA_040. The sequence goes on along the minus strand of NZ_JAWRXI010000007.1, from coordinate 85,651 downwards.
TTCGCATAGCGAAACCATGGCTGCTTGCGAAAAGGCAGATAGATACTATGCTTGGCTAACGGATAATAGCGATAACGGTCGATGACAATGTCGGGCCAATCGTACCAGTCACTCGTCCACCCCGTCTCCAGCGGGACATAGCCTCTGATTTGGCGGATTGAATAACGGACATCCTGTGGACTGAACAAAAAGACCTCAGCGCCCATTTTCACTCCTTCCTTTACCAGCCGGCTCAGAAAACCTGGTTCAACAAATCCTGTTTCTCCACGGTAGGTTAGTATGCCAATCCGTTTCCGCACCGGGGGCAACACCCTCCTTTGTGTACATTCGCCCTATCTCCCTATCAGTTTATGGCTGAAAGTAAAAAAAGCGCCTTTACCCTTGATAGGCAAAAGCGCATTTTCATAGGTTAGCCCTGATGTTTTTCCAAATAGTGAAGCGCTGTACGTCCCAACAGCTCCCCAGCAATCAGCATGCAATCCTCGTCAATGTCGAAGCGAGGATGGTGATGTGGATATTTTGCCAATTTGTCCGGATTGCCAGCACCGACGAATAAATAGGCACCCGGAACCTTTTCCAAATAGTAGGAAAAGTCTTCGCCGCCCATCAACGGCTTCATCGGCTGAACACGATCTGCTCCAAACGCAGCAATAGCCGCTTCCTGGGCGATTTGCGCTTCTTTTTCATTGTTAATTACTGCAGGATAGCCGCGATCATAATGCACGGTTGCACTACCCCCGAGCATCTCTGCGGTCCCTTCTGCAATCTCTGCCAAACGCTGCTCGGCACGATCACGAACATCCGGCAAGAAGGTGCGGACTGTTCCTGTGAGGCGGCAGCTGTCGGCAATAATATTGTTGTTGTCTCCACCGTTAAAAGTACCCACGGTCACGACTACACTAGCCAGCGGGCTTACATTGCGGCTGGCAATCGTCTGCAAGCTGCCTACGATTTGGGACCCGATCACGATGGAGTCAACTGTTTCTTCCGGTACAGCACCGTGACCGCCCTGGCCTTTAATTTCAATCACGAAATCATCCGTATTTGCCATAATCGGGCCTGGGCTGATAAATACTTTGCCCACAGGCAGCATAGACCAGAGATGAACACCGAATACTGCATCGACCCCATCAACCGCTCCATCTGCAGCCATCTGGATCGCTCCGCCTGGCGATTCTTCCTCCGCATGCTGGAACAAAAAGCGAATCTCCCCGGCAAACTGATCACGTCTAGGAGCCAAAACACTAGCCAAACCCAGCAGCTGAGAGGTGTGCGCATCATGGCCACAAGCATGCATCACTCCTGGAACCGTCGATTTGTACTCGACTTCTTTTTGATCCTGGATTGGCAGAGCATCGAAGTCAGCGCGGAGGGCAACTACTGCTCCCGGCCGGCTGCCACGCAGAACGCCTACTACTCCTCGTCCGCCTACACCTGTACGCACCTCATCAAAGCCTAGACCTGTCAAAATTTCTGCAATCATCGCCGGCGTTTTCTCTTCCTGGAAAGACAATTCTGGATGTTGGTGCAGATGGCGTCGCCAGCTAATGATTTGTGGCTCCATCTCCGCCAGCAGCTCTTTTAATTGCGCTTGTAAAGACATCGTTTTTTTTCTCCTCCCACAAGGTGCACTTTTCGTTTCTCGTCCTTTTATCATAGCAGAAACGAAAACGAAATGGGGGCTTGACTAATCGAGCGGCAGGAGACTGCGCTGTCTTCTTTCAAATATGGAAATGGCTGTGATGCCTGAACGTTTGAGCAGTCCACGTGCTTCATCGAGGTGCTTCCCCACCTGATCAGGGAAAAACGCGTTGGACGATGTCGTGATCGGCACCTCATGATGGGCTAGCATTTCTAGCAGGCGATTGCTGGGCGAAGCCTCCTTCATTGGTTGATGGAAGCCTCCTGTCGTGATTTCTGTCGCGACATTCCATCGACTGAGAGCTCGCGCCACGCGCTGGTAGTACGGCAAAAGGGCTGTCTCATCAGGACGATAGCCGAATACCTTGATAGCATCTATGTGCGCAATCACGTCAAACAGTCTGCTTTCGATCGCTTGCTCCACGAGATCAAAATAACGGCTGTACAAGACAGACAAGTCCATTCGTCCAAACTTGTCCTTGGTTTCGGGATGATGAAGACAAAAGCCTTGGATGAAGTGGACGGACCCCATGCATACATCCCATGGATGGGCTTCGATCACATCGGATAGCACATCCTCTGCGCCAGGAAAATAATCCAGCTCGATGCCAATCCGCAGCTCCACTCCATCGTCCCTCCAGCGCTTTTTTTCTTCCTCCAAAAAAGCCGTGTAGGCGCCCAAGGAATCGTTCATCACACAATCCAGCCAGCTGCGCTGTATTTGTCCCAAGCGATCCTGAGCGAGATGCAGCCTTTGCTCATACAGCGATCTGAATTCTTCAAAACGGTAAAGATGCTCAACTATACACACGACTTCAATACCCGCTTGCTTCGCGCGTGCCCGATACAGATCGAGCCACTCCCGTGAATAAGGACCTTGTCTGAGCCTTTTGGCAAGCTGACCGACCATCTCGTATGCCCATTCCCGTTTGCTCTGATTATGCTCATCACCAAGCGTCGGTCCAAACGATCCAGCGAGTTGATGCAGCCACTGTGACGAGTATGGTCCTTCTTCTAGATGCACATGAAAATCAACTCTCATCCCGATCCCCTCCATGGGATTGTCCACAGCTACTTTCTATTGTTTTTATGCTGAAAAAGCAGGACATATGTCGCATATCTACAGCAGGAAAATAATGGTTGGAGGGCGTATAATAAAAAATGGAATAAAAAGGAATTTCATTTCCATAAGGAATCGATTCGCAAAAAGGAGGACCTGTCATGTTGTGGATGGTTTTCGGAGGCATACTTGCTTGTATTCTTGCACTCTCCTACGTCAGCAGTCTGATGAAGCAAAACCGTTATGGGCAGCCCGAGCATTTGTCTGGTGAAGGCTTACCGCAGGCACACACCAGGGCGACCGATACAGAAGCACAGCACGCGAATCATTCCGTAGACAAGCCTTGATAGCGAAAGGAGGATTGGACGATGGAGACATACGCACAACTGCGAGAAGGCTGGCTGCAGGTTCATGATATTGCTACCGATTCAGAAAGCTTGCTGCACCTGCATGGGTGTAAGCATACTGCGCTTCATTCCAAGCACGTAGCCGAGGAGGCTGCTCAGTTGGCTAACCGTTTTGGCATTGATCCGATTTGTGCCAGGATTGCTGGATACTTGCATGACATTAGTGCGATTATCCCTAACCATCAGCGGATTCCGATTGCAGAGGAGCTCGGCATCGAGATTTTGCCCGAAGAGCGCACTTTTCCCATGATCGTTCATCAGAAAATTTCAAAAGCTATGGCTCGTGATTTGTTTTCCATACAAGATGTGGCTGTATTGGGTGCCATTGAGTGTCATACCACATTAAAGGCGCAGCCCTCGCGTATGGACCTTGTCCTCTTTGTTGCTGACAAGATCGCGTGGGATCAAGCAGGCACACCTCCCTATCTTCATCGGCTTCTACCTGCTTTGGACAAATCTCTCGAACATGCCGCCCTCGTCTACCTCTCCTATTTGTGGGAGCAGCGGGAGAAGCTGCGGGTCGTGCATCCTTGGTTGGTGGAAGCGTATCGTGATCTTAATAATAATTACTTTCACTTACAGTAAAGGGGAAAAACAGGTGGGTAATGTAGCAGATTACTATTCGTTCTTTGGGGAAAGGGAATGGACAAGACTTGATCGCGAGCCACTTGAGTTTCTAATTAACTGGCACTATATGGTACAGCATTTGCCTGGACCAGGAACCGTGTTGGATATTGGTGCTGGCCCAGGAAAGTATTCCTTACAGCTGGCAAAAATGGGCCATCGGGTTACGCTTGCGGACCTCACCCCCAAGCTAGTAGACATAGCTCGACAAAAGGCATCCGAATTTGGACTACTACATCAGTTTCAAGGTTTTCATGTGACGGATGCTTGCGATCTCAGTCATTTCTCTAGTGAATCTTTCGATGCCTCTCTTATGCTTGGTCCTATGTACCATTTGCAAAAGGAAGAGGATCGTGTCACTGCTGCAAGCGAGTTGTACCGTGTTACCAAAAGCGATGGGATCGTTTTTGTCGCCTTTCGCTCAAGGTCCAATCACATCATGTCCTCGTTAATGGCTCCAGAAAACTGGAAGCCCCATCATCAAATAGATGCCATCCATGATTTTTATCAAACAGGAATCTTTAATCACGCAGAGGAAGGTCGCTTTACAGGTGCCTATTTCTATCCTGTCGATGAAATTAGGCCTTTTATGGAGTCTATCGGTTTTCAAACGATACAGTTGATTGGTTCAACGAACATCGGGGCCGTTTTGACTACGGATCACTGGCGTTATTGGCAGGAACGCGGAGAAGCTGAGAAGGTCATACCATTATTAATTGAAACAGCGACGGATCCAGCTCTACTCGGGATGTCTTCCCATCTGCTTTATATTGGGAAAAAGGGCAAGGTTTTTCCTTAGCCCTAACCTTCTTATAAAGGCTTCTTCCCGCAAGCCATAAAAAACACCATCATGGCAACCGCATCTGGGGAACGGATGAAATTCTCATATGATTTCGTTAATTCATCATACTCGTTCTTCGCGATGATTCCGTTCTCATAAAATCGAGTAAATCGGTTACTATCCAGCTGTCGATTGAATCCCTCTCTCCCGTGCAAATCACTATGTTGAATCACCGCATCCATATCCACGTCGATAAAGCCAGCTTGGGACAAAATACGTGGCAAGCTTCTGCCGATATGTCGGTTACCTCCCCTGGAGGCCTGTGCTTTTGACAGCTTTTTCAAAACGGAAGGTAAAGACTCTACATCTGGTTGAATCGCACCAAAAACGCCATCATCAATGTCGGTTATAACGAGCTTGCCCCCTGGTTTTAAAACACGTATCAGTTCTTCTGCTGCTAGCCATGGGTCATGCAAGTGTAGGAAGAGCAATCGTGCGATGACAAAGTCAAATTGATTGTCAGGCAAGCCCGTTTCGTAAACGGACGCTTGGTGCAAACTCAGTCTGGATGCTGGGACATGACGCAGCAGCTGTTCAGCCCGTTCAAGCAAACCATCATCTATATCCAATGCAGTAATGTGACTCGTTGGGAAATGCTCCAGCAGTTTTTCTGTAAAAAATCCGGGACCGCATCCTGCTTCCAGTACCTTCATCCCATCTTCCAGTCCAAACCACTTCAAGTTGCGGGATTCCTTGTCCCAGCCCATCAAAGCTTGTTCTTTTAAACGTACGTATTCCGCCTCTGCTCCAATGCCAACGTTTTGAAAGTTGTAGGTTGAATTGCGTTTAACCATAACGTTTTTCCTCCATAGCAAAATAGACCTCTTGAACAACCGTGAAGCTGCTCTAAGAGGTCTTTTTCTTTTCCTGTTTTCAAAGCCATTCAGGGAACTTATTTTTTCCGATCAAATGTATAAAACGTATGCGGAACCTGGTTTTTCTCATCCACGATTCCCTCACGCTTATCCACCAGCGTGTACGCCTCGCGATCCCACTGCGGGAAAAAGGTGTCGCCCTCTGTTTGCAGATCAATTTCAGTAATGTACAAGCGATCTACAACATCGAGGAATTGCCGATAAATTTCCGATCCGCCAAAAATGATGACATCCCCAAGAGCCATTACCTCTTCCTTGGTATGAACGACGTCGACGCCATCCGGGTGAAAATCACGACTTCTCGTCAATACGACGTTACGCCGATTCGGCAGTGGCTTTCCAATCGATTCGAATGTCTTACGGCCCATCACGATCGTTTTGCCTGTCGTCAATTCTTTGACATTTTTCAAATCGGCAGGAAGATGCCATGGCATGTCTCCATCTTTGCCAATCACTTGACCTTTCGCATACGCGACGATGAGACTGATCATACGGCCACTTCCCCTTTGATATGCGGATGAGATTCATAGTCGACGATTTCTATGTCATCGAAGGTAAAGTCAAAAATCGATTTCACGTCCGGATTGAGCTTCAGCTTTGGCAATGCCATAGGCTCACGGCTAAGTTGCAGCTTGACCTGCTCCAAATGATTCGTATACAGATGAGCATCTCCGAGCGTATGGACAAAATCGCCTGCTTCCAGCCCTGTCACGTGTGCAATCATGTGAGTCAGCAGGGCGTAGCTTGCGATGTTGAACGGTACCCCCAAAAACGTGTCTGCACTGCGTTGATACAGCTGGCAAGAAAGCTTGCCATTCGCCACGTAAAACTGGAACAACAAGTGGCACGGTGGCAAGGCCATTTTGTCCAGCTCGGCAGGATTCCACGCGCTGACAACCAAGCGGCGCGAATCAGGGTTGCGCTTGATCTCGTCAATTACCCATTGAATCTGGTCTACCGTTTTGCCGTCGCGCCCTGCAAAAGAACGCCACTGCTTGCCGTAGACTGGACCCAGATCGCCGTTCTTATCGGCCCATTCGTTCCAGATCCGAACGCCGTTTTCCTGGAGATAACGAATATTGGTATCTCCTGACAAAAACCACAAAAGCTCATGAATGATTGATCTCGTGTGTAATTTTTTCGTCGTTACCAAAGGAAAGCCCTCACTCAGATCAAAGCGCATTTGGTGCCCAAAAACGCTAATTGTGCCCGTACCTGTCCGGTCTTCCTTGGTGACACCCTCGTCCAAAATTCGCTGGCACAAGTCCAGATATTGTTTCATCTCGCAACACTCCTTCCACCCATCTATACTAAACCAAACCGCAGCAAAATTGAATGATGAAATCCATGCTATAATGAGCAGGATAGTTATGGGATACACACCGTATTTTTGAAAGAAGGCGGGATGGTCATGGATGAAAAAATGACGTCGTCAACCAAGCCGATCTACAAACAGATTGCAGAGAGAATTGAACAGCGGATTAGTAGTGGAGAGTTTGGGCCAGGCAGCTTTTTGCCATCAGAACGCTCCTTGGCCAAAGAGCTTCACGTCAATCGTTCCACAATTGTTGCGGCGTATGATGAATTGCAAGCGGCTGGCGTCGTTGAGCGCAAGCAAGGCAGCGGAACCCTCGTGAGCCGGGATATTTGGGGGTTGGCTCGCACACGCGTTCCGAATTGGCGCCATCTGACGGAGACAGGCTCCTTTCGCCCGAATCTACCCCTGATCCAAAAAATTCGCCGGGAAACACATGAGCATGAGCTGATTGATCTGGCAAGTGGAGAGCTGTCACCGGATCTCGTTCCCCACCAATCCATCAAGCAATTAATGACTGCCAATGATTTTCCCGATCATTTGGGCTACGAGCATCCACTTGGGAACTGGTCCTTGCGCGAAACCTTGACTGGACATATGAAAACGTGGCGAAGCATCGATGCGCCTCCCACCTCGATTCTGGTTACCTCTGGCGCACAGCAGGCGTTGCATCTCGTTGTCCAATGCCTGCTCAAGCCTGGCGATGCCGTAGCGATCGAGGAGCCTTCGTATTGCTACTCGCTGCCTCTCTTTCACTCGGCCGGCTTGCGTACGTTTCCGCTGCCTATGGACCATGAGGGGATTGATCCGGATCAACTGGCAGATTTGCATCGCAAGCATCGGATCAAAATGGTATTTCTCAATCCCAACTTTCAAAATCCAACGGGTACCCTGTTGTCACTCTCGCGGCGCATACGACTTCTTGAAATTTCGGCTGAAATTGGGATTCCTATTATCGAGGATGATCCTTATAGCCTGACGTCCTTTTCCAATGAGCCTGTCCCTACCCTCAAGTCACTCGACAAGCATGGTACAGTCCTCTATATCAGCTCATTGACGAAGATCGTGGCGTCGGGCTTGCGCATTGGCTGGATTGTCGGACCCCAAACCGTCATAGAGCGATTGGCTGACGCCAAGCAGCAATTTGATTTCGGGCACAGTATCTTTCCCCAATGGCTGGCTGACCGCTTCCTGCAATCACCTGATTTTGTCAATCATATCAACAAGCTACGCTCACAGTTATCCATCCGCTGCGACCAGCTGGCGTTTTCCTTGCAGGATCAGTTTGATGATCAGGTAGAGCTGATCAGTCCAGAGGGAGGCATCCACTTGTGGTGCAAATTGGCCGGAGATTGGAGTGAGCAGCGCTTGCTTACGGAATCGGTAAAGCGGGGTGTCGTCTTTGTTCCAGGCCATCTCTTTGGGGCGCAAAAGGGGTTTGTCCGCTTCACCTTTGGTCGTGCCGAGCTGGATTATATCCCCGAAGCAGTCGCCCGTTTTAAAGATGCTTTTACTACCAGTGGATGAGCAAAAAAACCTCGAAGTGGATGACCATTTTTTTCGTTGATCGTTATATGATCGAAGAAAGAAAACATAAGCATCCCCGCATACGCAAGCGGAGGATGACTGTTATCTGCAGAAAGGACGATACACTACTATGTCAGTTACGCCATTTATAATTGCTGTTTTCGTTCTGGTTTTCGTCGCTTTCGTTTTGACCTTCCGCATCGGACTAAATCCAGAAGAAGCCACGGAGCGAAGCTTTGTACATCGTTCTCGGAACCTGCTTCTTATTTATGGGATCATTACCTTGATTCTGCTGATTGCCTTGTCTGTCTATCTCTATAATCTTTAGGCGCAACAAAGACGCCGTCCCATCCAAAAAGATGAGATGGCGTCTAGATTATGGAGAGGTATAAAGTCACCCTGTTGCTACTGTCAGGATATATTCCTACACTGCTTTGCGAGCTACGTTTGCTGCTTGCAGTCCTCGCTGTCCATTGACGATTTCGAACACGACCTGCTCGCCTTCTTCCAGATTACGGTAACCCGATCCAGTAATGGCGGAATAGTGAACGAAAACGTCAGGACCTCCTTCTCTCTCAATAAAGCCATAGCCTTTTTCTTTGCTGAACCATTTTACTTTCCCTTGAATCATTGTGTTTCCTCCCTGTAATCAATGCAGCTCTTACGCTTACCCCATCATATGCGGATGGCTAGAAAGTGGAGATACACCAGCACAAATTTTCACGACAAACATGCGTGATTTCTTATATAACGAAACGTTTCCCTTTTCCATTCGTAAATCATGAGTAAGACCAGAAGCAAAAAAGGGGGACTTAGATGGTGCGCAAGGCATTGATCGTTGTTTGCGCGTTGATGCTTACCGCCTGCTCGGAAATTTCCGAAGGGGTACAGTCAGCACAGCAGGCCGTAGAAACAGGGAAACAGGCCATTGAAACAGGAAAACAGGTGGTTGAGGCAGGCAAACAGCTAGCAGAATCAGAGGTAGCCCAACAATTAAAAGCGTATTTACAGCAAAAATACGAGTCCTCGGAGCAATTACGCAATGCCATGTTCAGTGGAGACGGTAAGCTTATGACTGAGGAATTGCAAAAAACGGAGCTGGCGAACTTCAGCTTTTACAAATCGGATCTGTTTTCAGTAGAGTACAAGGGTCAACTGAATGCAGATGGTACCTTTAAGGTCGTCAAACAAGATTTGAGCAACCCGAATGCGGAGCCAACCGTTGTGAAAGAATTCAAGGTCAGCTTGGATAACGCCGGTCAAGTATTGGTAGAATAAGGATAATGAGCAAGTCGAAAGCCTGCGTATGCAAAAACGCAGGCTTTTTTAATTTGATTAAAAAGTTTTTATTGATGATCTACGAAATCTTCAGTATTTCCTTATAGATTTTTATAAATATACATGATATTGTGTGTTTTGTTCATATTATTTTTATGAATATAAAATACAACAAGAGGTGATGCCAATGAATATGCTGCTCACGTCCATCATTGTGTACATGGCCGGAATGCTTTTAATCGGTTATTACGCCTACAAGCGTACCTCCAATTTGACGGACTACATGCTTGGCGGTCGTTCACTCGGGCCAGCGGTCACTGCACTGAGTGCAGGCGCATCCGATATGAGTGGTTGGCTGATGATGGGCCTGCCAGGTGCGATGTTTGCCCAAGGGTTAAGCGCTTCCTGGATCGCCATCGGTCTGACACTCGGCGCGTATGCAAACTGGCTCTATGTCGCTCCCCGCTTGCGTACGTACACGGAGGTCGCCAACAACTCTATTACGATTCCTGCCTTTTTAGAAAACCGCTTCGGGGACGGCTCCCGGATGCTGCGCCTCGTCTCTGCTCTTGTTATCATGATCTTTTTTACGTTCTATGTGTCATCCGGTCTTGTATCTGGTGGCGTCTTATTCGAAAACACGTTTCACATGAACTATCAAACAGGCTTGTGGATCGTCGGTTTGGTGACGATTGCATACACACTGTTTGGTGGGTTTCTCGCGGTTAGCTGGACGGATGCGGTACAAGGCATGATTATGGTGCTCGCCCTGATTATGGTTCCTCTCGTTACATTGCTTACTGTCGGTGGCATCGGACCTACCTTTACCGAAATTCATTCGATCGATCCTTCTCTGCTCGATATTTTTAAAGGGACGAGCCTCGTCGGAATTATTTCCTTGTTCGCCTGGGGACTCGGTTACTTCGGGCAGCCACATATCATCGTCCGTTTTATGGCGATCACCTCTACCAAAGAAATTAAAAAAGCGCGCAGTATCGGCATGAGCTGGATGATTTTTTCCGTTGCTGGCGCTATGCTAACCGGTCTTGTCGGTATCGCACTTTATTCCAAGCAAGGCTGGACACTCAGCGACCCGGAAACGATCTTCATTCAATTAGGAACGATTCTGTTCCATCCACTGATCACAGGCTTTCTACTCGCTGCGATTTTAGCTGCGATCATGAGCACGATTTCATCCCAATTGCTCGTGACCTCCAGCTCCTTGACCGAGGACATTTTCAAAACGTTTTTGAAGCGGTCCGCGTCAGACAAAGAGCAGGTCATGGTCGGCCGCTTCTCTGTTCTGCTTGTAGCCGTTATTGCCTTTTTGCTGGCTCTGAATAAAAACGACACGATTCTCGATCTCGTAGGCTATGCGTGGGCTGGATTTGGAGCCTCGTTTGGTCCCGTCATCCTGTTGTCCCTCTACTGGAAGCGCATGAATAAATGGGGTGCTCTTGCCGGTATGATCGGCGGTGCATTGACCGTCATCATCTGGACCCGTTTCGACGTATTAAAGGACTTCCTGTATGAGATGGTACCTGGTTTTGCAGTTAGCCTGCTTGCCATCGTGATTGTAAGCCATCTGACAAGTAAGCCTTCGAATGAAGTAGCCCAGCAGTTTGACAAGTACAAAAGCATGACAGAATAATTTCGTGCCCCCTTTCGTTGAACGAGCGTTCAGCATGAAGGGGGCATTTCTTTGAAACTGCTCATACAGGCAATCGTAAACCAATAGAAACCTGCTACTCGTGCAGAAAGGAAGACTGCCATGTACATCATGTCTGGTTTGATTATCGCCGTCTCCCTCTTGATATTCGTTACTCTTGGCATGGCTAGCTATCAGTTTTTCATCAAGAAAAAGACAGTGGAGCACTATTATACTCCTTTGGATCGAATGTTTGGACAAACGCCCATCGAATTTCACGAAGAAAAAATCGAAAAAAAGGAGTCAGAGGACGATGAGGGCGACGATAAGGATAAAAATCAAAAGAAGCAGAACTATGAATAACTCCCAACTTGATTTACATTAATTGTAATAGATAGACAAGCAAAGAGAGGAGTACATAAATGAACGTACATCTACAAGGCAAAAAAGTGGTACTTCGCGATATCAGAGCTGAGGATGTCCCGGAAATTTACTATTGGAAATACGAAGCAGAAGATCGCGAGCACCTCAACTGGAATGGACCATACAAACCTTTAGAACCGCTCACAAAAGAAGAATATGTCAGTCTCCCCCGCTACGCCGAATCATTGGCGCTTGTGGGAACGGATGCCGCTCGAACCGAGCTAATCATCGAAATAGATGGGCAGCTAAAAGGCAGCGTGGGTCGCTACTGGATTTCTGAAGAAACAAACTGGTGCGAAATCGGCATCGTCATTTACGACTCGCGGTACTGGTCGAATGGATACGGCCGGGAAGCTTTTCAAATGTGGATCGATTACTTGTTTACACACATGGATACGGTCCGTCTGGGGATTGGCACCTGGTCTGGAAATGAGCGCATGATGCGGCTGGCAGCTTACTGCGGAATGATCGAGGAAGCGCGGGTTCGCAAGGCAAGAATTGTGCGCGGAGAGTACTATGACGCGATCAAGATGGGGATGCTGCGCGAGGAATGGGCAGCACGTAAGGCATAAGTGGACAAACCACGAGGATTGGGAAAAAAAGAGAGAGCCCTTACTTTGTAGTAAAACCTGCAAAGAGGGCTCATCTCTATTTTGATTAATTACGTGAATCGTTCTTTGGATCAGTATAATTCCTCGTTTCATGGAGCGGCGGAGAAACCGCAGAGATATCAATGATCTCTGGCGGCACACTGAACTGATGACCGCATGCTGGGCAAAACTTTGTTTCGAGGGCAACAATCTTTCCACAATCGCATTCCTTTTCGTTGTTCAGCTCTTTGATTTTGATTTGGAGCTGCTTGATCTCCCCCTGAATCGTCACGATTTCGTCGCAGTAGCCTTCGATTTCGGGCGTAGCTGTCACAGCCTGATTTTGGGAGAAGCGTGCAAATACGATTTCACCAATCTTGGCTTGCTTTTCTTCAATCTGCTTTTGCAAGTCTTGTGCTTGGAGCTTCAGGCGATTGATTTCCACAACAGTCTTTGCTTTTTGTCCCGCATCGGTTACTCCTTGCTTCAATTTATCTAGAAAGCTCATATGGACCTCCTCTCTTCTCCTCTGCCGAATGCCTTTTGCTTCGTGCCCTTGCCTGATTTCATCCACGTTTTATTACTCTATATGGATATGGATATTCGACAGTGCTCCAGCCGATTACTGCGGTACTAGCGTTGGCTGTCCGCTAAATGAAAATAGTGTGCCAAAAAGCCCAGGGAGCACTTATGCAGGCGCTCCCTGGGCTATCTTTTGTCCTACTTGCTCTATATTGCTATAACAACTCTGCCTTACGCGAGCTCAGCGGCTACGCGATTCATCTTGGCTTCCAGCTCACCCAGATCGACATTCATATCGAGTGCAGCAAAAACACCAGTGAAATAGGCGTCGATTTGCTCGATGACGCGGGCGCGCTCCCCTGCTGCGATTTCGGTAAATACCGTTTGGAACTGCTGATCGAGCTGTGCACTGCCAGTCGCAACATAAGCAGCTACCGGATCTTGCAGACGCTTTTCCAGGTCTTCACGCATTTTCACCTTGCCATCCTGCTCAAAAAAGTCCTTCGTATTTTTAAACAAGGAGAGCGCTGGCTGGAATGCAGTCGGTGCCACAGGCAGGTCCTCTGCAAAGGAAAGCGTCTCTACTTGACGTGCCTGGTACGGAGCCAGTGTCAGGCTGGTAGCGTAGGTTTGAACATCCTTTTGCCATGCCTGCACCAGCGAAACGCCCTGCTTGTTGATGAATTTTTCCAGACGCAGCGTGGTTGCACGCAGCTCCTGTGCCAAATCGTAGCTGATGGAGCGCAACAGGTCAGTCAGACAGCCATGTAGCGCCTGCTTCAGATTGCGACCATCTTCCTTGAGAACAGCCGGATTAAACGCAAAATTATAAAGCTCAGCGAATCGGAAAAAGAGGCGCTGCTTCACGTAATAAACCAATTCTTCCCGCTCTTTTGCCAAATCCCGCTCCAGTGAAGTGGTTGACAAGGCTTCTACTGCTGAGAGGGCTGCCGTTTGTGCCGCAGTTGCCGCCTCCCGACGTGCTAAGCGCTCACTTTCACCGGATTGTGCCATCCGCATGAATTCACTCAAGGTGTCGTATGCCCGGCGGATTTCGCCCACGGCTGCATTCACAGCGATCTGGGTCAGCTCTTCAATCGTAAAGCGCAAGAAATCTGCTTCAAATGAAGCCATACCAGACAGCTTGAAAGCCTCATCGGCAGCCATCAGCGCCTCGCCTTCGGCTGTTTGCGTACGTTGACGGTATACTTTTTCAGCCGATGCCGCTAGCTTGCCTTTTTCGTGCATACGCGCAAGCAGTGCGGTCTGACTGGAAACCGGATAAATTCGCGGCAAACGAATTCCGCAGGTAAGCAGGTTTTTCTCCACATGGGTAATCACGCCTTGCAGCTCTTCCTCCGATGCAGCCAAATCAGCCGCATTGACAATAAAAAACATTTTGTCCATCTCAAACGTATCTTTTACGCGTCCCATTTGCAGCAAGAACTCGCGGTCCGCTTGTGCAAACGCGTGGTTATAGTAAGTAACAAACAACACGGCATCCGCATTTTTCATATATTCAAAGGCTACACCTGTATGGCGCGCATTGATTGAGTCAGCACCAGGCGTATCTACCAAAACAATCCCTTGATCAGTCAACGGGCAGGAGTAGAACAGCTCGATGTACTCAGCAAAACATGCTTTTTCTTCCTTGGCTACGAAGCCTTTAAACGCCTGCATGTCTACAAGCAGCTCGCCGCCCAGATGACTTGTCATGTCTCCCAGACCCTTGGTGACGGCTTTCAGGAAGGTATAGTGCGGCTTCGCTGTTGGCGGGATTTGTGTAACATCAATGTTGCCGAGCTCAGCTAATGCGTCTTCCAGCCCGCTAGCGGATAGGCCAAATACAGCAAGGGAACGAAGCACGTCCTGCTCGATTGCCTCTCTTTCCTTCAGTACAACGCGCACTGTACCATGCGGATGCGCCTCATCTGGAGGCATGATTTTATTAATCGCTGCTGTCGTCGGGTTTGGCGACACTGGCAGCACGAGATCACCCATCAATGCGTTGGCAAAGGATGATTTTCCGGCACTGAACGCCCCGAACAATGCCACAGTAAAGCGGTTGGCTATAAGGCGATCTGCACGATCCAGCATCGCTTCTGCCTGCGCCTCCATACCTGGCACGGAGGTGATTTCTTTACTTGTACGGCGCAAGCGATCTGCTGCGGCCACTAGTTTGTCTCGTAGTTGATTCATGATTCCTTGTCTCCTTCACGCATGATCGCCTGCAAGCGTTCTTTTGCTGCTTCCTCGCCCGCAGCAAGGTCTGCAAGCTTTTGGTGTACATCAGCCAGCTCACGTAATGCCGCGAGCTTCTCATGCTGAGCCGCACCCTCTGACCTCGCCTGCTCTTCCAATCGTGCTACTACCTGCTCGATGAAAGCAAGACCGGCACGTCTGTACTCCAGCTTGATGCCAGCAGAAATATCGTTACAGTAATTCATAACATATTCACGCGATTGTGCCCCATCCTTGATGTGCTTGGCGAGAAACTCGGAGGTAATCTCGATTTTGGTAGCATGGACACGAGCATGATACTCGTCATCACGGATGTCATACACTTGTGGTTGTTTTCCCATTAATTCTTTGAAATGGAAGTCGAGATTACCCGCCACCTTCTCACGGAACTCTGCCAGCAACACTTCTTCACGTCGCGTACGCTCTTCCTCTGTCTTTTTGCCCGCGAATAAAAAGCCCAGCTTGAATCCAGGCTTGCGACTCTCCAAATAACTCTCTGCCGCCTCGTTTGTGCTGTAATAGGTCAAACGAGCGTTGTCGAGCAAAACGCCCAAGTCCTTCTCCATCTGTCTGCGTGCTTCCTGCGAACGATTCTCCAGTGCTTTTACATGCGACTGCGCCTCTTGCAAAGCAGCTGCAACTTCTTGTGCGCTCCGGCTGTCAACACCAGCTACCTCCAGGCTGTCCAGCTTGCTTTCCAGCTCCTGACGATTGCTTGCCTGGCTAGCTTTCATTACTTGGATGTGTTCGTCAATCAGATGTGCTGCTGCACTGCGAACACTTTCTACAACCAGCTCTTCGCGATCAGTGATCAGCTTACCGAGCATGAGTCTGAAATCTTCATACTGATTCTCCATATGATCCGGCTCAGCCAGCGAAGTGTAGTAAATGCCGTCTGGCTTGATATTCCAGGTAGCGAAAGCTTCTTCCACACTTTCCTTGTAGCTGTCGAAGTCCAGCTCGAAGTCCAGATGCTTGTCAATCATGTTGACGACCAAATAAACCGGTTTGCCCCGGTCTTTCAGCGTTTTGGTGAAATTAAAGTTTTCCTCTGCCTGCACATGGTTGTAGTCCATCATGTAGATGACGACATCCGCCAAATGAAGGGCTGATTCTGTCGCGATTTTGTGAGCTGCATCAGTAGAGTCGATACCTGGTGTATCCAGCAGGCTCGAATACTCATCCAAAAATGTACCCGGATACGAAACTTCAACGGATTCGACGGTATCTCCATCTACAGCAAACTGCTTCAGCTTTTCCATCTCGGTATCTGGATCAAACGTGATGACCCCGTTTGCATTTGTATACACGCGAGCTGCCTTTTCGCCACCACGAATCTTCACGACATTTGCACTCGTTGGAATCGGATTGGACGGCAGCAGTTTTACTCCGAGGAGTGTATTGATCATCGTCGATTTCCCTGCAGAAAAGTGTCCGCAAAAGGCGATGTTCAGCTCCGCCCGCTTCGTTTTGTCAGCCAGCTGCAACAGCTTGGCAGGTGTTGTCTTGTCACCTTGTTCCTTCATCTGTTCAGCCAATTGTTCCCATGTATGTGCAAGCCGGGAAAAATCCGTTTCCCGTACCAATACCTGGCTATTAAGCACTTCTATCCCACCCTCTCCAGTATTCCTACTCTCTCTACTACTCTCTATTCTACCATGCCGAATGTATCATACCTTATGGGGTTGTTCAATTCTTTGTATGAAAGTTTATCCGTGGAATTTTCATCCGCATAATTTTCCTCTATTCTGGAAAAAATCGCACTAACATGATATTCGCATCCTGAACGGGAGGGACTTCCATGTTGCGAAGATTTTTGACTACGCGTCGCAAAAAGAAAACCTCCTCCCCCTTCATGCAAAAGGCATTGCATCAGCAATCGCCTCCCGTTTTGTTATCTACCAGCCTGCAGGAAAATATGGAGACAATTAAAACCGAGCTCGGAAATCCTCACGATCTGCTCGTCCGCTCGCTCTTGATCGGTAACAGCAGCCATACGTGTGCGGTCGTGGCCATTGATGGGCTCGTGAACAGTGACATGCTGCACGATCAGGTGTTAAGCCATATTCAACTCAACATATCCATGGCAGGAAAAAGCGTTCCCATCGAGCCAGAAATGATTCTCAGTTTGTTGTATGAAGAAGTGCTTTCTGTCAGCGAAATCAATAAATCCTGCACCTTAACCGATGTCATTGATTGTGTTCTCTCCGGCGATATTGGCCTCTTCGTAGATGGGGCAAGCGAAGTCATCATCATCGACAGCAAAGGCTGGAAAACGCGTGCTACGGAAGAGCCGGTCTCGGAGGGAGTCGTCCGCGGCCCGCGCGATGGCTTCACGGAAAGTATCCGAGACAACACGGTTCGCATCCGCAGACGGGTAAAGGATAAAAATCTGCGATTTGACGGCTCCTACGTGGGGGCACGCAGCAAAACCGAGCTTATTATCGCGTATATAGACAGCATTGTCGACCCTGAGATGCTCAGTGAAGTCAAGCGCAGAATCGCCACGATTGATATCGACGAGGTAGAGGAATCCGGCTTTGTCGAGCAGTGGATTGAGGATGATTTCATGTCTCCCTTTCCGCAGATCCATAATACGGAGCGACCCGACAAGGTGGCAGCCGCCCTGTTCCAAGGCCGTGTAGCCATTTTACTCGATGGCACACCCATGGTCCTGATTTTGCCCATCACAATCGGCTTTCTTCTGCACTCACCAGAGGATTATTACGAGCGGTGGATCGCTGGCACACTTGCTCGGCTACTCCGCTACCTCGCTGCTTTTTTAGCTGTTTTTTCGCCTGCTTTTTACATCTCACTGGTCACGTTTCATCCTGGACTTATTCCATCCGATCTCGCATTTTCGATTGCGGCTACACGGGATGGGGTTCCTTTTCCTGCCTTTGTAGAGTCACTCTTGATGGTCACCACGATGGAGCTGCTGCAAGAAGCAGGATTGCGCCTTCCCAAACCGATCGGTCAAACAGTCGGGATCGTGGGAGGTCTGGTTATTGGAGATGCAGCCGTATCCGCAGGCATCGTCAGTCCGGTCATGGTTATCGTCGTTGCACTCACTGCGATTGCTTCCTTTGCCATTCCTTCGTATCCTTTGGCCATTGCTTTTCGGATGATCCGTTTTCTCGCCATGTTTGCCGCTGCCATTTTTGGCATATACGGGGTCGTGCTGAGCTTTATCATGATCATGATCCATTTAACCAATTTGACGAGCATCGGCTATCCGTACCTAGCTCCTTTTACCCCTCAAATGCCCCAGGATTGGAAGGATTTGATCCTGCGAGCACCCATTACGTTTTTGCGGAAGCGACCGGGATCATTGCATCCAAAAGATGAAACACGCACAGGAACAGGGGACTCCACATGAGTGCACAAACGCTTGCTGAAAAGTTAATAAGCAAAAATCATATGGGGATCAACATTGCCTCTGTGACGATCGGAGTCGGCATCCTCACGTTTCCCCGTACGTTGGCAAAAGCAACCGGAGCGTTTGATGGTTGGATTTCGGTCATCCTGAGCGGATTAATTGCGTGGATAATTGGTTGTATGCTGGCAAAGCTAGCTGCTCGCTTTCCCCGGCAAACGTTTTTTGAGTATACGTCCATAATCGCATCCAAGCCTGTCGGATTCGTACTGACCTCTGTGGTCTGTGTGTACACCATGATGTTCGTCTCATTCGAAATCAGAGCCATCGGAAACATTGCAAAGCAGTATTTGTTCTACAATACGCCAGTCGAAATGATTACCCTGAGCTTTTTGCTGATCGTCCAATATGCGGTTGCCGGGTCACGCATTGCGATGCTGCGCTTGAACCTGCTGTTTCTCCCTGTTGTCTTTGTGGTGATAGCCATAGTGTTGTTGTTTACGACGCAGCTGGTTGAAATCGAGAATGTGCGCCCGTTTTTTTCCTCTGACTGGCGTTCTTTGCTCAAGGGCACAGAGGGAGTTGGTCTGTCCTACTCCGGCTTCGAAATCATTTTGTTTTACACCATGCTGATGCGAAATCCACAGGATGGACCACGGGCGATCGCGCTGGGGCTTGCCATACCCGTTCTGCTCTATTTGACGATTTATATGTTTGTCATCGGGGTGTTTTCGGCAGAGGTAGCTAAAAATCTCACCTACCCAACCATTGAGCTTGCTAAAGAGGTAGAAATCCCCGGCGGCTTTTTTGAACGTGTTGAATCGATCTTCTTCACCATTTGGATCATGACCATATTCAATACATGCGCCATGTGGCTGGATATCACAATCATCAATTTGACTTCGATGTTTAGGCGGATAACCAAGATTGTTTGGATTCTCATTCTCTCTCCACTCATCTATTTCATCGCAATGCTCCCGCAAAATCTGGTCGACTTTTTCTCGTTTGCCGATAGACTGACCTACTCTGGCTTTATCATTGTGTACCTCATTCCTATCATTCTCTTGCTTATGGCAAAGATGCGCGGGGTGAAAGGCCATGAATAAGCGTATCGTCTCTCTCAGCCTGTTCGTCACACTTTTGACCATGGTAGCCGGATGCTGGGATCAGGTTCAAATTGAGGAACGAGGATTTGTCGTCGGTGTAACGATTGATGTTCCACGGTCCAGCGAAGCGGAAAAAAAAGCGAATCAAGAGGCTCCTGATAAACCCAAAGGCAAACAGCGTTTTCTGATGACGCATCAAATTGTCATTCCCGGAGGTCTGATCTCAGGCTCGCAAGGAATCAGCGGCGGGCAAAATACGACAGATGAAGCCTTCCTCAATCTCGTCTCTGAGGGTGATTCCTTATTTGAAGTATCACGCGAGCTGTCTACCCGCATCAGTCGAAACCCCTTTTATCAGCACTTGAAAATCCTTGTCGTTTCAGAGGAAATCGCCCGCCAGGCATCAACGTTTACCGATGCAGTGGATATTCTTTTGCGAGACCCGGACTCGAGACGCAGCAGCAAGGTTTTCATTTCCAAAGGAGACGCCAGAAAGGTCATTGAGGTACGGCCCAAAACAGAAAAAATTCCTTCCCTTTATATCAATTCAGTAGGCGAAAACATCAACAAAAATTCGCGAATGCTACCCGAGGTTACAATTGGAGATGTGCATCAATATTTGTTGAATCAGTATAGCTTTGCCCTACCCCGTATCATTGCGGAAAAAGAAGAGGTGAAGGTCGCAGGCTCAGCCATTTTTTCCACAAAAAATAAATTAATCGGCTTTTTGGGCGAAGAAGAAACAGAAGGTCTCAATTTTCTTACGGGCCACGTTCAAGGCGGATTGCTGAAAGCACAGTACAAGGATGACCTGATCGTTTTAAATGTCCATGGAGCCAAGAAAAGTGTAGAAGCAGACACTCGGGACAAAAAACACATCAAGTTTACGATCAAGATTCAATGCGAAGGCACAATTTTTGAATCCTACGCCAAAATCGATTTATTGAATGCAGCCATCATGCAACAGCTGCAAGCGGCCTTTGCCAAAGAAATTGAGCGCTTGTGCCGTGACACCATCCGAAAAGTACACCATGATCTGAAAGCGGACGTTATTGGCCTTGGCAGCCATCTCAAGCAGACTCATTATTCCCTCTGGAAACAAATAAACGATGACTGGGAGCAGGGCCAAAAGCTTTTTGAAAAAAGCGAAATAAACGTAGAAGCGAATGTCTACATCCGCAACATTGGTGGAATCAACAAGTAAGAAAAAATAGGCGGTGCATAGGATGACCAGAATCTTCGGGGCTCTCCCTCCCTTTTTTACATTAGCAGGTGTCATTCTCTCGTTCTTGATCCCGTTTGTCGCTTACAAGATTACAAGCACGATAAAAAAGTACGGAAATCCCCCTTGGAAAAACGGGAACAACAGCGGGTAAGGAAAAAGGGCAGCCGAAATGTATCGGACATGCCCTTTTGTTTATTGAATTTCATTACGCTTGCTCAGCCAGCAAATCAGCAAATGCTTTGGCGTAAGAAGGCAGATCTGGTGGACGGCGCGAACCGACGATGTGTCCGTCTACTACCACCTCTTCATCCACCCAAGTAGCCCCTGCGTTTTCGATATCATCCTTAATCCCAGGCGTGGAGGTCGTTGTCACACCCCGAAGTATTTTCGCAGAAGCGAGTACCCAGCCAGCGTGGCAAATATGGCCGATAGGCTTTTTCGCCTCATGCATAGCGGCTACGAATGACAGCACCTCTGGATATCGGCGCAGTTTATCTGGCGCCCACCCACCTGGCACCAGCACACCAGCATAGTCAGCTGGATCAATTTCTGCCATGCCTTTATCCGTTTCACATGGAACACCGTATTTGCCTATGTACACATGATTTGCTTTTGGTCCAACGAGATGAACGACGGCTCCTTCTTCACGAAGTCGCAGAACCGGGTACCACAGCTCCAAATCCTCAAACTCACTTTCCACAAAACAAACGACTTGTTTCCCTGCAAGTCTCACCGTATCCGCCTCCTTTTGTCTCTATTATTGTAGCTTGTTCTGGAATGAAAAAAAGTGAGAAACAGGTCTAACTCACTGTTTCCCACCTTATTAGAAAACTTGGCTATGCCAAGCCTTTTGGCGTAGCCTTAGTTGCACTTATACTATCATCCTTACATCTTTATACTTTCCGATAGTATAACAAAAAATATGTATGGTGCTGATGGTGCCGGTAGAGGGACTTGAACCCCCACGGTTTCCCTCACGATTTTGAGTCGCGCGCGTCTGCCAATTCCGCCATACCGGCATATAGTAGGAGGTCCTAAAACCCATGTTGATCCAACCGCGTCATTCGACATTTTTCGCTATTTGCATCAACAATTAAATACTATATAGGTCATTTTGGGGAAAAGCAATACCGGATTTTTTTACCAGCTACAAAAGCCCTATACACCAGGCTTTATCCATTTCATTTTTCAAATGTTATCGGAAACTGCTTCACTCCGTAAACAAATGGGCTCGGAATCGGTGTAAGCTCTGTTCCGGACACAAACCGTATATGCTGCAATCTCTCTACGATAGCTTGGATCGCGATTTGGCCTTCTAGACGGGCGAGTGGCGCTCCCAGGCAAAAGTGAATACCGAAGCCGAACGCGAGATGCGCATTAGGCTTTCGATCCACGATAAAGGTATCAGGATCTTGGAATTTTGCCCTGTCACGATTGGCCGCTGCCACCCAGGATATCACTTGGTCATCCGCTTTAATTTGCGCATCCCCAATCTGCACATCCTTGGTTGCTACTCGACCGATCGCTTGAACCGGCGGATAAAATCGCAGGACCTCCTCGATGAAACCGGGAATGAGCGTTGGCTGCTCGCGAAGTGTCTGCTGTAATTTTTCATCCTCAGTCAGGCGGCGTACGGCATTTGTAATCAGATTGGTCGTCGTCTCGTTCCCCGCTGCTAGTAGAAGGATAGAGAAAATGATGATTTCTTTATCGTCGAGCTTTTCTCCGTCAATCTCTGCTGACAGGAGTAGGGAAATCAGGTCATCCTTTGGCTCCTGACGCCGCAGCTTCATGATTTCCGCAAAGTATACATCCAGCTCTTCGCGCGCCTGTGTTCTTTCCGCCATCACTTGAACGAATAGCTCTTCTGTATTTTTGGCTGGCCCCTTTACTAAAATATCCGACCAGTCTTTAAATAGCTTCCGATCCTTCGCCGGTACACCTAACAGCTCCGCGATGACGATGACAGGCAGCGGAACGGCGAGGTCGTGCACCATGTCCATTTTTTCCTCGTTTTGTACCGCATCCAATAGCTCATCCGTAATCGATTGGATGCGTGGAGCCAGATCGGCAATCACCTTTGGTGTAAAGGCTTTACTGACCAATGCCCTCATTTGTGTGTGCCTTGGTGGGTCCATCATGAGGATCGACTCATTTTCCTCCCCACCTCTTCTCGATGAAAAGGTAGCCGGGTCCTTCAAAATGCGATGAACATCCTCATAGCGAAAGACATCCCAGCAATTTCGATTTTCATCATAGCGAACAGGGGTTGTCTCCCGCAGTTGCTCAAAAATCGGAAAGGGGTTGAGCTTCTTCTCGATCGTATTTAAATCTTCCATCGGTATGATATTTGCGTACCGCTTCTTATTCGTTGTTTGCATATTTCATTTCTCCCATACTTGTCTTCTTGGTACATTCCTCCTCTATCGTCCCCATCCCATTCAATTTCATTCCTTACACGTGGGCCACTACCACTACCAATTCCATACCTCGATCCTGCCCAAACGGAATTCATGAAACTCCGGATCTTGCCCGAGCTTCTCTAGCTCACGCACAGGACCGGTGACAAGCGCTCCATAGACTGTGATGCCATGCTCTTTCAGATAAGCAAGGCGTGGCTCATCGTAGCTTTCGAATCTACTTTTCCCATTTGCCAGCACATACTCCAGGTCGGGAATCAACTGCTTTTCCGCACTCTCCACCGATTCTGTTAAATCAAAAGTCGTCTGTGACAGTCGCGATTTCTCGTCATAGAGCACTTCAGGTCTAAGCACCAGGAAAGGAACATAGGTCTCATCACCGCGAGAATGGGAGGGCTCAAACGTCTTTAGCTCTCCTGCGTACACAGGCATTTGTAAAATGGAGACGTCGTACTTGGAAAGCAACTTGCGCATTTGCTCCGGCGATTGCGGATCGATGGAGGACAGGGCCATTTCCGCCACATAACCGTCGGAGATGTGCTTGAGCTGATCCCATATATAGTCCTGTTCTTTTCGTTCTTTGATCGGGCTGTCGCCAGTCAGTGAACGCGGCAACGCAAATTGAAATGTCCCATCTCGATCATCCAATTCTTTTTTCTGATAGTTGATCTGATAGCTTATTTCTCCCCAGAAAGGCTTTTTCACGGTTACCGCCCCGACAACGAGCTCCCATTTGCCAATCTGTTTGTATAATGGCATCGTCGTCTCCTGTGTCAGTAACGGAGACAGCTCAACGGACGTATGATCCCACTTGCCGACCTTCAAGCCTGAGTAATGCGTCTCGATAAGTGTCGTGGCATAGCGAACCAATGCTTCTTCCTTTCCAAGCTGCTTGTAGCCAATCTGGATGGCCATCATATAGAGTGCATACAAAAACCAAATGATCAAAAGAATATGTACAATGTTTCGCCATAGAGTAAATCGTGCTTTCCATACCATTCGCCTTGCTTTTTTCTCGTCCCATTGCAAGATCGGCTCTTGCCAGTCCTTTAACAGCTTGTCATCTTCCATCTCGCTTACCTCCTTCGGCTCGGGCTTCCCACTCCCGAAATTTTTCTCTTGCCCGGTACAGAGTGACTTTCACCTGATCCAGGCTCAAATCGAGTGTTGCGCCCAGCTCTTGGTAGCTAAAACTCTCGATCTCACGCAAATACAAAATGGTACGCATTCTTTCCGGGAGCTGCTGCATGACCCACTCTACTTTCTCTTTATCTTCCTTTTGACGTAATGCGACTTCCGGCTCGTATGTATGTGAAGCTGCTGGAATCAGTCTTTTGATGTTTTCCAGCATTTTTTGCTCAGACGTTTGCCTGCGCAGCCAATCGACGTAAAGGTTGCGAGCTACCTTATAGAGCCACGCCCTAACTTGTCTGGCATCCTGAATTGAGAGGGAGAGCATGGCGCGGTAAAAGGTTTCCTGCAGCAGCTCCTCGGCGACCTCGCGTGAACCACACATGCGAAATAAATAACGGTACAGCGGATATTGATAATCAGCGAATAACTCGCTCCATGTCTGCGCCTTCATCTCCCACCTCCTCTCTTATCAACGAAGTCGCCCGTAAAATGTTACCAACTTTTTTTCATGCCCTTTTTCGCCTTCTCCTTCCGACACATGGCGCACAGCATCCGGCAAAAGGGCCCCGGCGTCTAAAATCACGTGGCAAATTAAACGGATAATCCAAGGGATGACGACCGAATACGATCCAGCGTCCATCTTGGCGTTTTTTCAATTGATACACACGGAAAAAACGATCACTTGGGTCAAATTGAAACCAGACAGCAAGCGTAACACACCTTGCGCCCTCGGAAAGCACCTGAGCTTTGATGATCGGGGGCGCTCCAATCCCATCGCCTACCGGGATAGCCAGCTGGCCATTGATTCGGCGCAAATCGAGGTTGCCGATCACACGACTTGCCAAGCAAGGAGTCATTGTTTTTTCTAAAAACCTGCGAATTTTCTGCTTCGAATTAAATTTTGTCGGCAAAATATTGCCGCGTTCTCCCACCCTTTTGTTTGCTGAAAAAACGATGGTCCAAAAAGCCTGTTCAGTCTGCCGGACTACTTGCACCCATTTCTTTTTCATTAGGCATACCTCCCTCCTAAAAGGGTATGCATCCAGTGGTGTAAGCGGTTGGGCTGTGCCTGCCTACATATTCATTCGTGAAGAAGGACATAGTAGCATGGTGTGCCAAAGATCATTTACACGGAGGAGAAGAATCATGCCTAGCCAGATCAATACGGATTCACTCAAAAAAGCTGAAGTAGCTGCTACTCTTGCAAAATCAATGATTACCCAAGCAATCGAACAATCTGCCGCCAACCCTCAGCTAGCTGAGGAGGCGCTAAAGACTGCTTCACAAGAAATTGCTCAGGCGCAAACAATGGTGTCGCAGGTCCAATCCACTATTCAAACCCAGCAGCAGCAACAACAACAGCAAAAATCATAAAAGCTCCTGTACATGTAAAAACAGGCAGACCCTGCGTCTTCACGGGTTTGCCTGTTCTTCTTCACTCTTTTACAATGAGAAAAAACGATTGTGAAAGAGGGGATTTGCTTGCTACCACAGCTTAAAGGAATTAACCATCTATTGTTCTCTGTGTCCGATCTGGAGAGGTCCTTTTGCTTTTATCGTGACGTGATGGGTGCCAAACCACTCGTACGCGGAAGAAAGCTCGCTTATTTTGATTTGCATGGGCACTGGCTCGCTATCAACGAGGAGCAAGACATTCCCCGTAATGAAATTGCCCACTCTTATACACACATGGCCTTTTCGATTGATGAAGCCTCGTTTGATACCTGGAAAACTCACTTGGAGAAGCATGGTGCCAACATATTGCCAGGACGCGAACGCGATGAGCGAGACAAGCGCTCTCTTTATTTCACCGATCCGGATGGTCACAAATTCGAGCTGCACACGGGCACCCTGCAAGACCGTCTCTCCTATTACCGTGAAGAAAAAGGGCACATGACTTTTTTTGAATAAGTACTCAGGTTCTTTTGTTATAGAAGGAAATGATTCGATATACAAAAAAGGCCAAACCGGCAAAGCCCGCTATCCCTGCAAAAATCAGCAGCGGATACAATGTGGAAAATATCATGCTGCCCAGAAACACTAGAAAGCAACCGATGAATCCGAGTACGTTTGGAAATATATTATTTTTTTTCATAGATAAAAATCATTACCTTTCTTTTC
The DNA here is from genome assembly GCF_046535075.1 of Brevibacillus sp. SIMBA_040. NCBI lineage: Bacteria > Bacillati > Bacillota > Bacilli > Caryophanales > Paenibacillaceae > Brevibacillus > Brevibacillus sp. SIMBA_040. Next base: position 59,277 of record NZ_JAWRXI010000007.1, on the reverse strand, counting down.
ACTATTCTTTCATTATAAAGGAAGACTCCACTCGATAAACATTCACAAATTTACAATAGTTCAATAGTAGCAGTTTGATCCTCGTGATATTATGATGGAAGTAACCAGAATTGATTTCAGTGTGCTTGCAACTGACCTATTCGTTTGGTGATAGGTCAGTTTTTCTTGTACAGACCGCTGGGCATTATGGTTCATTCGGAACGGTATATTTATTCGTAGAGAATGCATGAGAGCAAAACGCGGAGGGATAGTATGTTTGTTAAGCGGGGGGAATCTGCCACAGCCACCAAGATTCAGCCAAGCGATATACCAGTGACAGAGCAATTGGAAGGAAAAGTAAAATTTTTGCAGCTCAATCAAGCAGACCTGGAACGCATGAAGCAATTGGAGCCGTTACTGACAAAACATCTCGACGCAATCACCGACCGCCATTACCAAATGCTTCACGAATATTCCCATTTGATGCATATCATCGAGTCAAACACAACGATAGATCGCCTGTCTAAATCATTTCGAAACTATTTGCAATCACTGCCAAATGCGCAGCTGGACAATACATATGTAAAAGGCAGAGAAAAAATCGGCGAGGTCCACAGCAGAATCGGTCTTGCCCCTGAGTGGTACACGGGATCCTATTTGCGGGTGTATGAGTATTTGATCCCTTCCGTCGTCTCTACCTACACAAAAAAACCACAGGAAACATCCGAGATTTTGCTTGCACTGATCAAGCTGCTGACACTCGATTCGCAGATCGTCCTACAATCGTATCAGGAAGATACGGATTACAAAGTAGTGGACCGACTCGGACAAGTACTGGAGCTCGTCATGCAGATCGATAAGATTAAACATGTTCTCGATACGGTAGAAACGACTACAGACGAAGCGAGCAACGTCCGGTTTGCCGCTGAACAGCTTAGTCAGTCCGTACAAAAAGTGGCCCAGTCTGCTGTTTTGGTAGCCGAGAATGCTACTACGACCATGGAGCAAGCTACAACTGGTAAAGAAATTATCCAGGCATCGCTCAAGAGCTTTCTTTCGATGGCTGATGAGTTCAATGACATGCAGGCGAAAATTTCTCAGCTCATGGCAACTATTGAAAACGTTTCCCAAGTTGTTCAGGTCATCCGCAGCGTCGCTGATCAAACAAATCTGCTAGCACTGAACGCTTCCATCGAGGCGGCGCGTGCTGGTGAGCATGGACGCGGCTTTGCGGTTGTTGCCGAGGAAGTCCGCAAGCTGGCCGAGCAAACGAAGCAATCCGTGCAAAACATTACCTCCACAATGCAGAACGTGCAGCAAGAAGCCAGTCAAGTCAAAGACTCGGCAGCTCAGATGAGTGAGCATTTCAGCAAGGAAGCCATTCAGACCCGTGACGCGATCGACCTGATGGGCGACATCGTCCAAAATATCGAAAAGGTTGGCCATTCAACTGGACATATCGCTGCACAAGCCGAAGAACAATCTGCCGCCACCGATGACATTTCCGAGCGAATCTCACAGGTCCAGTCCAATATGGAGCAAATCGCTGAACACGTATCCCATGCCGGGAAAAACGTCTATGACATCGGGGCAGGCATTAATGAACTGCATAAGCTCAGCATCAGTCAGCTGAATCAATTGAAAGCGAAGCATCATTTGCGTATCGTCAAAACTGATCATCTGTTATGGAAATGGTGGCTGTACAACTACATGCTAGGCTACCACAAGATCGAGGAAAAAGATTTGGTTGACCATCTGCAATGTCGTTTGGGCGTCTGGTATCACGAAGCAAAAAATGATCCAAAAATCAACTCTCTGCCCTCTTTCCAGCAATTAGATGCACCACACCGGAAGTTTCACGAGGTAGTCCGCAATGTCTATCTATTGGTCAAGGCGGGCAAACAGGATGAGGCTGAGGCTGTCTTTCAAAGCTTGGAAGCCATCTCGGAGGATGTCTTACATTGCCTCGACCAATTGTCTGCCGACATGCGTTAATGCACCTCTTTGCGTTGGTGCTTCCTTCTACTTGTCTTTAGAGCTCTTTTGGTCACAATCGTACCCAATTGTGCCGCAGATAATGGCTGCGTGCGCATTGGGTTCTTTTGCTTTCGACCGTTAGTGCGTATCTGTCCACGACTACCCGCTGCTCTTGCTACACGGATACCAAAAGCCTGCATCGCCCATTGAATCGGAAAGGCAATAGAACGTCTGCCATCAGCCGAGCCTGCAAAATTGACGGCTGCCGCATAGTTGCTCGCTGTAAGCCAGACGGAGCCGGAATCACCAGGCAATGAGACCGCTACTGCCCCGCGAATGACCGTTTGGTTGCGAAAACGAATCGTTCCAAGCCCGGCATGATTGCCATAATCAACGTCAATATCTGTATGGATCGACTCTACAACCCCGCTGACTCGTCCCGACGTCCGTCCCACCTTTTTGAATCGATTCCCCACGCCGTAGGAGCGCACATGTCCACGCACCACTCCAACTGTCGCGTATCGTGGAGCCAAGAGTCGATTGGCTGTCGGGATCGATAAGGCCGCATCGATGTAGTTAACCCCATTTTTGCGCAGACGAACAAAGCGATACAACCGCCCGATTCGATCTCTACCTGAGCGACCACCGTCCGCTCCCCCTGGCTGTATCGTCTCGGTATAGCCCCCTGTATTGTTTCTATTAAGGACATGATTGTTGCTAAACAAATACCGCTGTGCACTCCGGGAAGCACTTTGGACGATCAGACCGGCTGTGCCCGAGGCTCCCGGATAGCCTACACTGTAGCCCGCGATGACCGGACGAATTCTGCCGCGATATTGTCTGGCGGAAGCCCTGTCCCGAACCTGTACATGGCAGCAGCACCGCCCCGAGGTGATGGTCCGAACCGGAACAGCTACTCGTCCGGCTGCTTTTACACTTCGGACAGAAACAGATCGCGGGCAGCTTCTTTTTACCGAGGCGCTTGCATTTACTGTGTACAAAACAATGCAAGCCCCGTCTTTTCTATCTTTTTCGTTCGCATAGCCGATTCCAATGCCTATGACACCCGGCATCTTTTTCCACCGTTTGACCAAATGCTGCTTGGCTTGCATGGCTTCCCGAAAAGTGACCATCTCTCCCCGTCCTCTCACAAATAATCCGATACATTGCCATCGTATGCTGTATGCAGGGAGGGTCACGGGGCTTATAACACTGCGTGAAGAGAAAAAGGCTGGAGCTTCTGGCTGGCTCCATGTAAAAAGCGTAAACGCGTGCAAAGTAGAAAAAGCCATCCTCTACCCTCGTAGAGAATGGCTTTTTCGCTAATTAGGAAGCTTCGGAGATAGCATTTGCAGGCGTTGTCTGTGCCTTTTTGTTGGTATGCACGAGCAGAATGTTGAGCACAACCGCGGTCAAAGAGCCTGTCACGATGCCGTTTTGCATCATCATTTTCATCAGTGTCGGCAGTTGGTCGAACATCGTCGGCACAGTTGCTGAGCCAAGTCCTACTGCGATACTGCATGCAGCGATCAGCAGGTTTTCGTTCTTGCGCAAATCGACCTGAGACAAAATGTTGATCCCGGAAGCTACAACCATCCCGAACATCGCGATCATCGCTCCACCGAGAACTGCACTCGGGACAACGGTCGTCAGAGCAGCCAGCTTTGGCAACAGACCGAGAACGACGAGAATTCCGCCTGCTCCGATCATGACATCGCGTGATTTGATACCCGTCAACGACACAAGACCCACGTTTTGGGAAAACGCGGTGTACGGGAATGCATTGAAAATTCCCCCGAGCACGATAGCTACGCCTTCTCCGCGCAAGCCTTTCACAACATCTTTATTGGTGACTTCTGTATTGGTCACTTTTCCAAGAGCAAAATAAACGCCTGTAGACTCAGCCATGCTGATGATATTCACCAGGATCATCGTCAAAATGGCAACGATACTAAACTGCGGTGTTCCAAAATAAAAAGGTTCTACGACACTAAACCAGGAAGCAGTCGCTACGTTTGCAAAGCTGACCATTCCCATCATGTACGCTGCGATCGTACCGACAGCCAGACCGAGTAATACCGAGATCGCGCGAATGAAGCCTGTAAAGAAACGATTAATAAGCAAGATGATGACGAGTGTACCTAAAGCGAGGAGCAAATGCTCCGGTGCACCAAAGTCAGGTTTTGTTGCATCTCCGCCAGCGGCGTTGGTCATCGCTACCGGAATCAAAGACAGCCCGATAATGGTAACGACAGAGCCTTGCACCACGGTCGGGAAAAAGCGGAGGAGCTTGCCAAACAGCGGAGCAGCGAAAACGACGAACAAACCTGAAATAATAATAGCCCCATACGCTGTCGCCAAGTTTGTCGAGGAAGCGATGGCAATAATCGGTCCTACTGCTGTAAAGGTACAGCCGAGCACGACTGGCAGACGAATCCCTGTGTAGCGCGTGCCTACTACCTGTAGCAAGGTTGCGATCCCACTCGTAAACAAGTCAGCCGCAATCAAGTAAGCGATTTGGAGCGGTGTCAGCTTCAGTGCTGCGCCGATAATCAAGGGCACGACGACAGCTCCGGCATACATGGCTAAAACGTGCTGCAATCCCAGGGTGACAACCTTTTGTTTGGATAGCATGTGTGTTTGTTTCTCTCCTCTAGTGTAGTGTCATAAAACCGCTGCCTGTAATGCGTTTATGCAATTAAATGAACTGAATTCCTTCTGGAGACATCGATTGGATACGAGCCAGTGATTCGATGCGAACCCCTTGCTCCTCTAGCAGGCCGCGACCTTCCTGAAAGCTTTTTTCAATGACTGCCCCTACCCCTACGAGATGAGCGCCTGCATCCTTGATAATTTGCGTCAGACCTACCAGCGCAGCACCTGTAGCTAAGAAATCATCGACAATCAGAACACGATCATCGGGTGACAGGTACTGGCGTGACACGCTGATCTGATACGTTTCTTGACGGGTAAAAGAATGAACAGGTGCGGAGTAGACTTCTTCTGTCAAGGTGACTGCCTTTTTCTTTTTTGCATAGACAAACGGTACACCCAGTGCGAAAGAGGTTGCCAGCGCAAAATGGATCCCGCTTGCTTCGATCGTCAAAACCTTTGTAATCGGCTCGTCCGCAAAAAGCTCGGCAAAACACTTGCCAATATTCATTGTCAATTGCGGGTCTACCTGGTGGTTTAAAAAAGCATCTACTTTTAATACGGACGCGGACAACACCTTGCCGTCCTGTACAATGCGGTCTTGCAATTCTTTCATCTGATTTTCCCCCTCGAATGATCCCTACATGATCCCAATAAAATAAATAAAGCCCAGAGCGGACAGGTCACGAGCTGGCTGAAAACACAAACCAACACGAAGTGAAACCTGTCCCTCTGGGCTTTTCTCCCTCAGGTGTAACACGCATCGAGCGTGCCAGCGCCGCTTGGACCAGCCCTCTCACCCCTGCCTATTAGCTGGCAGAACAGGAGAAGCGGAACCCTAGACGCTCTTTCACTCGTAGTCAGGTGATTTACGGTCACCCGGTAGAAACTGCTGGGCCTTATTCCCAAAATTATACGAGCATGAATATGATGGGGCACCTAAAAAGTCGCGACATCAGCTTCGATGCGCAAGCGTCACTTTTGGCGGTGCTCATATGCTTTTTTGATAAAATCAAATCTATCATATGTGTCGGCTGGGGGGCAAGCGTTAATTTTTGACGGGGGTTGGGCGCGTAGTTGTCTGATAGGCTGTAGTGGAGGAGAGGAAACAGGAAAAAACGCTCCAGGTACTTGGAACACTAGCGCCGGGGATTCACTGCACGGCTCCGTTGAAAAAGGGAAACCGCGTCCAAAGTAGCGGTTTCATGGAGTGCCTCAGAGGTGGACGCTTAAAGGCGTGTTTCCCTTTTTCCACTCCGCCTCGGGCGGTGTCCCAAAGACCTTCGCTTTTTTCTCCTGTTTCCTCTCACCAGCCTCGGTCTTCCACCTGGCTTTTTTTATGACAGGTAAAGGAAAAATATCAAAAAGCCCTCGATTTCTCGAGGGCTTTGGGTTAGCGCTTTGGCTTTCTTTGGCGCATTTCTACGTTGATTTTTTTCCATTTGTCTTTTTCAGCGGCTTGCAGTTTGGCGTCTTCCTTTCGTGCCAGATGAGCCAGTTCTCTTTGCAGCTTGAGGTAGCTGTCAAAGCGGGCTTTTTCCAGGCTGCCATCCTCGATAGCTTCACGGACGGCGCAGCCGGGCTCTCGTACGTGCTGGCAGTCGTTGAAGCGGCATGCTTCGGCGATGGATTCAATATCGTCAAAAGCGCCGCGGAAGCCCTCATCTGCTTCCCATAGCTGCAGCTCGCGCATACCTGGTGTATCAATCATCAAACCGCCATCAGGCAACAGGAACAGCTCACGGTGAGTCGTTGTATGGCGACCGCGATCGTCACCCTCACGCACCTCACTGACGCGCTGCATCTCGCTGCCGCTCAGCTTGTTGATCAAGGTAGACTTCCCTACCCCCGATGAACCCATCAAAGCAATCGTCTTGCCTTCACCCAAATAGGGTGCGAGCTGCTCCAAGCCTTCTCCCTGCTCGGCGCTCACTACATGGAAAGGCACCCCGATTGCCACCGACTCAACCTCAGCCAGACGTGCATCCAGATCGTCGCACAAATCAGCTTTGCTGAGCACGATCACAGGAGACGCTCCACTTTCCCATGCGAGAATGAGATAACGCTCCATCCTGCGTATATTAAAGTCATTATTCAGTGCATTGACGAGAAATACTGTATCTACGTTGGCAGCTACAATCTGTTCTTCGACTGTATCTCCGGCAGCCTTGCGCGAAAACTTGCTCTTGCGTGGGAGCAAGGCATGAATCGAGGCTTTTTTCTCCTCTACGCGCGGGCTAATCACAACCCAGTCTCCAACAGCCGGATAATCCTCGCGGCCTGTTGCCTCATATCGCAGCTTGCCTGTTATCTCGCCCAAGAGCTCGCCGTGCTCACTCAAGAGACGATAGATGCGTTTATGTTCCAGCGTGATACGTCCTACGCTGTAGCCTTGTGCGGCATAAGGGGCAAAATGATTGGCAAAATATTCATTCCAGCCCAATGTTTTCAATGCTTGCTCGTTTGTTAGATGATTCACTACGGATTCCCCCTGCAAATGGTTAAATAAATGGCTTTCGCCAAACCAGTCACAGTCGAATCCTCATTTTGGTGAACGGCTTATTGTTCGCTTGAAAGGAGGATTCCTGCGACCCCGATACCTACACTCTGTACGATATTTGTGTTTGACATATAACATCTCTCCTTTTCAAACCGAACGAACCATTCAGGTTTGGATTCATATTTCCCAGTTATTGTACCACGAAATTCAGGTGATGCAACAGAGTTAGTCTCCCCCGCCTCCGCCGCCATCTCCACCACCGCTGTCGCCGCCACTGTCGTAGCCACCATGGTGTCCGTCATGATGATGGTGATTGTGGTGATGATGATGGTGATCGTCTACGTAAAATGGCGTGCTGCTATCCGAGGAAGAGGAATAAGAGCGTCTGCTTACACCTTTTTTGGCTTTGGACGCCAGGACCAGCATAACGACCACAAACACAATGACGACGATGATGAACAACTCCATCAGCCTCACGTCCTTTCTGAATTACTGGAAAGTAATTGCATAGTTAATTATATCATACGAACCGAGTAGGACCGTAATGGACCGTGTCCAGGTTCACCACGAAAAAGGCAAAGGCACATACTCCTTATCGAGTACGTGCCTTTTTTGGGCATTACCGTTTTCGCAACACGCGTCCAAATACAACTAGGATCGGCGTCAGCAAAACTCCTGCTACCACCAACGAGGCGCGAATGGACAAGCGATGTCCGATCCATCCCACTACAGGTCCGCCTGCTGTTTGTCCGAGTGCATTCGATTGACTCATCATCGACAAGACTGTCGCACGAACACTGCTTTCAATATTCAAGTTAATCCATGTATCGTAGAGCGGGCTGCTCAACGCTTCAATGACCCCAATCAAGAGAAGGCATGCCAACGCCCATTCAAAGCTGGGGGACAAGGCAAAGGAGATCACTGCCGCAATCTTTAATCCTGTCAGGACAAACATGCCGACTACGACAACGCGTTCGTTGTTCACATCTAGCCGCTTTTCCGCGATCCGCACAGCCACCAGACTAAGAAGTGCAGAAATCGCCGCGATGATACCAAACCACATCGGCATCGATAATGTCTCTACTTGTGGAAATCCGATCTCCGTAATCAAATTTGCTTCCCAGAGTCGGTCATACCCTTCCGACGCGGCGCCAGTAAACAGCGTGACTAGCAAAATCAGAAACAGGATTGGTTGACTGCGTATAACCTTCGCACCTGATAGCCATGTCGTAGTCATTTCTTTCAAATGCGACGTGCCTTCTTCTCGCTCCTTGCGTACAAAGGTGGTCTCTTTCATAAACAGGATCAAAAACACGCCGAGGAGCAAATACAAGATCCCTCCAACCAAATACGGCAAGTTCGGCGCCAATGTCGATAACCCAACGCTAAGGGCAATTCCAAGCAAGGTCGCCAGCAGAGCATAACGCTTCCCACTCATGAAAATGGTGCCGATTTTCTCTTCGCCAACCTCATCAACGATCCACGCTGTATCCGCTCCACTGACAAAGGTATCTCCTACCCCATAAAAAACTTGGGCCAAAAGCAACCAGACCATCACGGGAATGAATGGAACCAATCCCTCAAGTACCGGAATGACACCTTGCATGGCAAACCCTGTACCAATCACGAACATTCCGATAATAACGGACAATTTCCGACTGTACGTGTCAGCGACTACACCCGTCACACCCTCGAAGAGCAAGACAGCCAGCTCCAGAACCATTCCGATCAGCAGCAGCTCAAACGGATTGAGTCCTAGCGCTGTAATGTAATAAATCGCATAAGTCGTAAACATCGTCGTATTGGCGAGCGATGTTATAAAACGCTTGATCATATAAACCTTGGTTGCATCTAAAAACATCGAGACAGTATCCACCTTTCAGGCAGAGGACACGCTCGTTTTCACATACGCAATCGATTCTACAGCCAAATCATAAGTAGCGAAACTACGTACGTGCCACTCTACCGCTCATCATTTTTCCTACCTGTACTTGCGTGCTCTCAACAAATGTTTTTAACATTTTCTTACACCTCCGAAAGTAATTAGTCCCTATTATAAACGATTCCTATGAAAAAGTCTGATCATTTTTTTATCTTTGCCGAACGTATTTGAAGCAGTACTATTAGAAGAAAGAGAATATCATCAGCGTTCAATTTGCGTTCGTTCGATAGAAAGGATACTACTATGACCTACTCCATTCACCTCAGCAGAAAAAGCGAACAGAAAACAAGTCAATGGTCGGGAGGCTCCACGACACAGCTCGCTATTTACCCAGAAGAAGCAGATTATAGTGATCGCCGCTTTGCATGGAGAATCAGCTCAGCAAAGGTTGAAGTTGAAGAATCATTATTTACTCCCCTGCCTGGCTTCTGGCGATTATTGATGATTATCGAGGGAGAGCTGTATATCGAGCACGAGGGCCAGCACAGCGTGACTTTGCAACCGTTTGAACAGGACAGCTTCAACGGGGGATGGACGACCCGAAGTAAAGGAAAGGTAAGAGATTTCAATCTCATGCTCGCAGAGGGATGCAGCGGCGAACTGCAAGCCATCCACGTCGCAGCAGGAATTCACCAAGAGCTGGTAGGAGTACGAGATAATGAAGAGCGTCATGTAGACGAAGCGTTTTACTGCGTAGATGGCTCTCTTACCTTACTTTTCGATGACGATACGGTCATACCTTTACAGGAAGGCGACTTTATGCTCATCAGCAAAATCAGCTCAGCAAAAACGATTACGATCTCCAACCAGACACAAGAAACAGCAACCCTCATCAGGACGTCCATTTTTTATAGCTAAAAGCAAAAAGCCGCGTAGATTCTTATTCTACACGGCTTTTCTCTCTTTCGATTACGCTTTCTTTCTAAACAGACCTACGATGGAAATGAGCAGTGCCAAGCCAGAGAGAACCAGTGGCAATGTGTTGCTTGTTCCCGCGCTATTTGCAGACTCTTGGGCTGGGGCAGTTGCTGGCGCTTGTGCCTCTCCGTGATCATGTCCCGCTTCCCCTACTCCTGCTTTCACCGTCGTAACAGAGGCTGGCGTTTTGGAATCCTTGTCTCCTGTCCACTCTACTACTTCACCGTCTGCATAGGTTTGGTATGCTTTCCAGGCAAGGCTTCCCTCTTCTTTTGGATTCGCACCTACGAAAGCGAATTCCATAAACTCATGCGCCTTGATCCCACCATCCGTCGCAGTCCATACTAAGGCTGTATTGCGTCCCTCTTTATCTTTTTCAAACTCGTAGCTCCAGCCCGGAATTGGCTGCACTGTGCTTACCTTTACACCCTCGGGAAACTCGAGCTTTACCTTTGTTGTGTTAACATCCTTTTCTACAGGAACACGAACCGTATATTTTTCATAAGCACCTGTCGCCGTCTCTTTCGGATACACATTCACATGGGCTTGTGCCGCAGTCGCCAAGGTCAATACCGCCCCTGCCACCAATACACTGCTCATCCATTTTGTCCATTTCATCGTAAAAACCCCTCCTAATATGAATCCGTTTGAATAGTTGTCTGTGCGCTTGTAGCTGTGGTCGGATAGCCTGTTTGGCTCATCCACAGCCCTGCCAAGATAGCGACGATGCCCAAAATAATTTCCCATCGCAAAAGAACTTTCTGCAAGCTATTTTCCTTGCGCCAACGCTTTGTTTGCCGATAAGCCAAGCCAAGCATTACAACGACACAAATTACTTTTCCGTACAGCAAATAGCTCCACGTAAGCGAGCTTTGCAAAACACTAGACAGATCCGTTTGCACCAGCAGCATCAAAACGCCAGTAACGACAGCCAGCACCGCTGCCATGGCAACCGTTCGTAAAAAGAATGCTTTAAACTCTTTCCTATCACGTTCTGCCTGTTTTCCTGCGAGCAGTAAATATACAAGGGCTCCCAGCCACAACGAAACCGTCAGGACGTGCAATAGCCGCAATACAATCGACAGCCATACAGGAGCGATTCCCCAGGCATGCCCGCCAAAGGCTTGTGCACTGACCAGCAGCACCCAAATCCCCACATACCAACCGCTAACCATGTTAGGAATCGAGAGCAGGAGCATAAGCACAAAAGAGATGATCAGCATGATTGCAAATGGCGACTGTGCAAGCAGCTTTCCGTCCATCTGCCACAAAGCCTGAGTCAAAGAAACAGAAGTCAGTGATTCATCGTATAAGAACCAAAGAAAGATGAGACCAACCAGCCCCAGCGCCCAACCAATCTGCCTGCCGATACCAAGCAGTTGGGCCGTCGAAGGTAATTCGTAGCGCTGCGCTCTCCACGCAACCACGTACAGCCCGCCGCCAAGCAGAATAATGCCTTGGGCCAAATAACGGTATATAATCAGGTAGCTATTGTCCGTTTTTTTGGCTGTAGAGGGCTCAAGAACGACTGCACTTTTTTGACCGATTGAAAAGGTTAACCGCTCCTCAACGGGATGTCCATCCTCCGATACGACCGATACGATTGCCGTATAGGTTCCTTCGGCCAATTCAGGTAACGCTACGTTCACCTGTGAAGCATCGCCAGGCTGCAAGCTCGGACGCGCCAAGCTCATTTCTTTGCCATCCCAATTGTACAATTTCATGGAGACCAGATCCGGCTCCAACGTTTCGGTAAATCGCATGGACAGCTGTCCAGGATTTGTTTGCAGTACCTCTCCGTCTTTTGGCGTGCTGCTCATTAATCCTGCATGGGCTTGAACAGAGGAATTCCCCGTTGCAAGCACCAGGAAAAAGGCTAGCCAAAGCAAGGTCAGGTATCGTTTCCACCTCATGACCACAAACCCACCTCCATCGCCTTTTCGTCCTTAATCCTATCATTAGTGTTTCTGAATCCATATGGCTCAACCGGGCTAATTGCTGTGACGATTTTTTGAAGCAAGTCAAAAAAAAACCGAGACTGGTATATCCAGCCTCGGCTCGTATTTTATCGGCCACTCTTCATTTCTGTCCAGTAGCGATCGTATTCCTGCAAAGTATCTCCCACGTCCACCAACCACTCTGCACGAGCGATATCAGCTTTGTCGAGGAAGATCATTTTGTTGGAACGGTATTCTTCGCTATGCAGCGGATACGCTTGCTCGTTCGGATTACTGTAGCCAATCGATTCGTAGTTTTTCACGCTGACTTCAGGGTCCATCAAATAGTTGATGAACTTCTCAGCCAAATCCTTGTGTTTGGCACCTTTTGGAATTGCCATCGTGTCAGCCCAAATTGTAGCGCCTTCTTTTGGAATGATGTATTCTACATCAGGATTTTGCGCTTGGATAAATGCAGCATCCCCGGACCACACTGTACCAATCCATGCTTCTTCGGCAATCATTTTTTGCTTGATGTTATCCGTATCAAATGCAACTACACCAGGAACTAGCTTTTTCAAGTCAGCAAACGATTTTTCCAGCTCTTCTTTTTTCGTGGAGCTGTTGGAGAAGCCATTTTTGATCAGGGACATGCCCATCACTTCACGGGGATCGTTCAGCATGATGACACGGCCTTTGTAGGCGTCATTCCACAGATCGTTCCAGCTCGTCGGCTGTTCTTTTACAAACTTTTTGTTGTACGCGATCCCTGTAATTCCCCATGTGTAAACAACAGAGTGCTTGTTATCAGGGTCGAATGGTGGTGTCTGGAACGTGGACACGATGTTTTTCATGTTTGGAATATTGTCTTTGTTCAAGTCTTCCAAAAGTCCCAGCTGAATCATTGTTGCTACCATGTAATCGGACGGCTGGATCAAATCATAGCCAGACGCACCTGCCTGGATTTTTGCCAGCATCTCTTCATTGCTGCCATACATGTCGTAGTTGACCTTCACATTGTACTTCTGCTCAAAGTCTTTGACTACATCCGGGTCAAAGTTATCTGCCCAGCTGTAAATGTTGAGCACCTGTGCTTCCTGCTCCGAAGAAGAGCAGCCAACTACGGAAAATGCGAGTACGGCGGTAATAGCGCCGATCATCAAGGACTTCATACGTTTCATCTTTCTCTCTCAACCTCCAACTCAATAAGTAATCGTTTTGGGATCCTTACGGCGGAACAGCTCGGCAATGATAACCAACAGCACCGTACTTACGATCAATAATGTCGAAAGTGCGTTTACTTCAGGTGAAACACCGCGCTTAACCAGTCCGTAAATATATAGCGGCAAGGTGGTCGAATTGGGACCAGCCACGAAAAACGAGATAATAAAATCATCCAGCGATAGTGTAAAGGACATCAGAAAGCCTGCGACAATGCCCGGCATAATCAGTGGCAATGTCACATGACGCAGCGTTTCCCACGGAGTCGCTCCGAGGTCCTGTGCGGCTTCCTCCAGCTCTTTGCCCATATCGGCCAACCGACCTGAGATAATCACCATCACGTATGGCATGCTGAACGTGACATGTGCCATAATCAGCGTCGCTTTTCCCAGCTCCATATGAATCTGGCTGAACAGAACCAAGAGGGCAAGTCCCATCATGATTTCTGGAATCACAATTGGCAAGTAAATCAGACCGTTGACGATGTTGCGCCATTTGAGCGAGTAATGCTTGATCGCCAGTGACGCTGCCGTACCGAGCACCGTTGCCAGTACACTGCTGATAACCCCGATCGTCATGCTGTTTGCCAGTGCCTGCATGACTTGTCTGTTATCAAAAAGCGAAACGTACCATTTCCAGGTAAAGCCGCTCCATACCGCATTGATTCGCGAATCGTTAAACGAGTAGAGCACCAAAATGGCAATCGGCAAATATAAAAAGACAAGCATCAGCCAGGAATAACCAGATAGTATGTGTCGACGTCTTGTGTTCATGCTGCCCCCTCCTTTGATTCGCTCGCTTTAGTTGCGCGGAAATAAAGGAGAATTAACAGCATGGACAGCAGCATCAGTACGATGGACAAAGCCGAACCAAACGGCCAGTCACGCGCTGATAAAAACTGGTTCTGAATGACGTTTCCAATCAAAGCTGACTTCGCTCCCCCCATCACATCAGGAACGACGAACATTCCGATGGAGGATACAAAGACGAGGATGGAGCCGGTCACGACCCCCGTTTTGGTCATCGGCAGCGTCACGTGCCAAAATGCTTTCCAAGGCGTTGCTCCCAAATCGTACGCGGCTTCCAGCTTGCGACGATCCATCTGCTCCAAAGAAACATAGATCGGCAGAACCATGAATGGCACCAGTGTATAGACCATCCCCAGCAGCACGGAGCCAGAATTGTACAGCAAAGGCAGTGGTTCAGAAATAATGCCCATCGATTGCAGCATCGTGTTGACGACACCTTGTGAGCGCAAAATAATGACCCATGCATAAGAGCGAACGAGAAAATTGATCCAAAACGGAATCATCACGAGCAGGAGCCAAATCTTTTGTTTGGATTGCTCGAGCCTTGAAATGTAATACGCCAATGGATAGCCGCTCAGTATGGACAAAAGGGTCGTCAGGATAGCAACTACCAGCGTGTCCCAAAAAATTTGCCCGTACAGCGGGTCCCAGATGCGAATGTAGTTGTTCAAGGTGAATTCATAGACAACTTGCCCGTACGTTCCTCTTTTTAAGAACGACAGGGCCGCGATCAAAAGCATGGGCAAGACGAAGAGCGCACCCATCCATACAATGGCCGGAAGCGCGAGAAGTTTCACAGGTTTCTTGTTTAACAAGGAAGAATCACCTCGTCCGTCTGTGCCCATCCAATGGCCACGTGATTATCCACCTGCCAGTCGAGACCGTCACCCGCATATTGATGCGCCATAACTGTCATATCAGTACCGTCAATCCGGATGTACAGCTTGCGCAGATTACCGAGGAACACTACATCCGTGATACGGCCTGTTTTCTTGTGCTTGTCCGTCTGTTCATCTGTTCGATATAGCTTGATCTTCTCCGGGCGAACAGCAGTGATCGTCCCACCATCTCGGAATATGTTGTTTTCGCCAATAAACGTAGCCACAAACAACGTCTGTGGGGTGTTGTAAATCTCGGCAGGAGAAGCAATCTGTTCGATCCGTCCTTTGTTCATGACCGCGATCCGATCCGACATCGCCATCGCTTCTTCCTGGTCATGCGTTACGTATATAAACGTGATGCCCAGATTTTTTTGCAGGTTTTTGAGTTCAAGCTGCAAGCTTTTCCGCAACTGGTAATCCAGTGCTCCCAACGGCTCGTCCAGCAGCAATACCCGCGGGTTGTTAATGATCGCACGCGCAATCGCCACCCGCTGTTGTTGTCCTCCAGATAGCTGCTTCGGTCTACGGCTGCGAAGCTCCGTCAATTGAACGTATTGCAGCACTTCTTCCAACCGTATCTTCTGCTCGGCTGTACTCACCTTTTTCATTTTCAAGCCAAACAAAATGTTTTGCTCCACCGTCATATGTGGAAACAAGGCGTATTGCTGGAACACCATGTTCATATCCCGCTGATACGGGGGGATGTGGCTAAGAGGCTTTTCGTCTAGGTATATTTCCCCAGAGGTTTGCTCTTCGAATCCAGCAATCATTCTGAGCAGCGTCGTTTTTCCACAGCCGCTTGGTCCAAGCAACGTCAAAAATTCCCCTTCTTCTATAGAGAGAGAAAGAGGGGGGACGACGACATGGCCGGCAAATTGCTTTTCAATTGTATCCAAATGAATAATCGTTTTCATTGCGTCATCTCACCAGTATGTCATTATACTCATAGTAATCTAGGTTACTATATCGTGTATGATTCATTTTGTAAACAGTTTCAGAGCCTCACCATTCAATTTTTTGTCGGATTTTCTGTGAGCCATCCTGTGAAAAAAAGAACAGGGCAGATGCATAACCATCCACCCCTTACTTGCTCATCACAGTTTACATTGTCGTTGATTTTGGAGCTGCTTTGCGCTTGAGTACAGACGTTTTTGCCCCCAAGAAATTCGTCCCGACCACCCCGAAAATAATCATCAGAGCCCCAATCAGATGATAGTAGGCAAGCTTTTCTCCTAAAAACAGGACACCCGCTGCAATCGTGACCAAGGTCGATAAATTATTGAACACGCTCATACGTGATGCTTCCATTTTCGATAAAGCAAAATTGGTTAATAGCGAAGTCACTAGTGAGGATAGTACCCCTAAATAGACGATCGATACGACAAACGGCGTTTGCGAAAAAGGTGCGAAATACGCTGAGAGACTGTCCTCTGCGATGTGCTGATATAACGCCATGGCATTAAAGGACAAAAACCCGATGATCGTCACCATATACGTGACGTCTATATAATGAAAGGACTTCGTCATTTTTTTCGCCAGGACACTATATCCTGCCATCGAAAGTGCAGACAAGAGGATCAATATCGTGCCCAGGCTGTTCCCTGTTGCTACGCTCATGCCCTTCATGGCAAAAATGTAAATGACGCCCGCAACGGACAACAGAGTTGCCAGCTTTTGTAGCCACGTCGAGTATTCCTTTAAAAAGTAGGTTGCCATCAGCATCGTAAAGATCGGAACGGTAGCTTGAATGATGCCTGCCTCCGAGGAGGACGTATAAACTAACCCAAACGTTTGCAGCGCGAAAAATAACGCCGGATAAAGCAAAGCAAGCGGGATTAGACGCAGAATATCCTTTGCCCTAATCGAAAGACGAACCCACCCGAATAATACAGGGATGGTTGCTGCTGCCAATGACATGGTAAAACGATGTGCCAAGGTATCTGTCGGAGTTGCGCTAGTCAGTGCTACCTTGACGAAAATAAACGACAGTCCAATGATGAGTGCATTGAGCAGAGCTGCCATTATCGCTTTTTGTTTATCTTGCATGGTTCTCATCTCTCCATTCGTATCACAGACGGCCGTCTTCTTACCTTCATAGTAATGGGGCCACACTCATGCTACAATGCAAATATACTCGATCTGTACCGGTACAAAATATATATTAGGAGAGTTAGCTGTGCATAAATATTTGCAGTTGCAAAATGAGCTGGAATCACTGATCGAGGGCATCACCTATCAGGAGGGAGACAAGCTCCCCTCTATCCGCGATCTAGCCAAACGGTATCAATGCAGCAAAAGCACAATCATCCGAACACTGGAAGAGCTGGAAAAACGGCACCTCATCTATTCCGTCCCCAAAAGCGGTTTTTATGTGGTCAAAAAACAGGGAGTGGCGTCACCTACAGGGGAACGTATTATCGACCTGGCAACCTCTGCCCCTGATCCGGATGTATTTCCGTATGTAGATTTCCAGCATTGCATCAACAAAGCGATCGAAACATACAAAAAGGATCTGTTCATCTACGGAACTGCCAAGGGACTTCCCTCTCTGATTCAAGTGATTACCAAGCATTTGGCAAACCATCAAGTGTTTGCAAATCCCCGAAACATTTTCATTACCTCCGGTGTTCAACAAGCGTTGTCGCTCCTCTGCACGATTCCTTTTCCCAACCGCAAGGAAAAAATCCTGATTGAACAGCCAGGATATCACCTGTTTATTGACTATTTGCTGGCACACAAGCTGCCCGTCATCGGCATCAAGCGCACGGCACAAGGGATCGATCTGCTAGAGCTGGAGCATCTTTTTCGCACGGAAGATATCAAATTTTTCTACACGATGCCCCGTTTTCACAGCCCGCTTGGGACGACGTACTCGCGAAGGGAAAAGCAACAAATCATGGAGCTGGCACAAAAGTATGATGTTTACATCGTCGAGGATGACCATATGGCTGATCTCGAACACGACAGCAAAGCTGATCCATTGTTTGCGTATGACCGCACTTCGCACACCATCTATTTAAAAAGCTATTCCAAGATCATTTTTCCCGGGTTGCGTCTGGGCATCGCAGTCATCCCCGATCTACTCACAGAAGCCTTTACGTTCCATAAGCGTCTTCAGGACATCGACAGCTCCATGCTCTCACAAGCCGCCTTGGAAATTTATCTAAAAAGCGGCATGTTCGAGCGCCATAAGCAAAAAATTCGAGACTCCTATCGGAAAAGAGCAGCTACCTTGAATGCAGCTCTCATCGAAAATAGAGAAAAAGCTGGCGAGCCGTATAGTTTTCAGCCTCCGAAATACCCGGGAATCCACACGCATATCGTGCTGGACAACCGTGTATCTGTGCCTCGACTAATCCAACAGCTCAAAAAGCGATCCATCCTGCTGGAGAGTGCAGACCCTCATTATTTGCCCAATTTCCCGCGTGAAAACATTCTCAAGCTCAACGTATCCAATGCCAAGGAGGAAGACATTCCGCAAGGCGTACAAGAGCTTGTCGATGCTTTATGCAAAATGAGGTTGTGATCGAATTGATTTTATTGCTATGATGTTGGAAACAATCCCCCTATTAGTAAAAAGGTGAAAAGTATGCTTTCCTTTACTCGACTATGTAAATGCAAACCCCCGATTCCGTAATTCCTCCTTACACTGATTGAGATTTTCAGCTTGTAGGGGGAATGAATTGTGGAAAGAAAAATCTCAACACCGTCGCTGTTACTTTTTATTATTCTTGTGGGCTTCCCGCAAATTAGTGAAACGATCTATACACCATCTTTGCCGGATATCGCCAGACAGCTCCAAGCGAGCGACAATGCGATCCAGCTGACTCTGAGCATTTACTTCCTCGGCTTCGCCTTTGGTGTTTTTTGCTGGGGACGGCTATCCGATTCCATAGGTCGACGCTCTGCCATGCTGTGGGGAATCCTCGTGTATGGCCTCGGCAGCATCGGGTGTTATTTGTCCGACTCGATTGAATGGTTATTACTGAGCCGCTTCATCCAGGCTTTTGGCGCGAGTACCGGTTCTGTTGTTACCCAAACGATTTTGCGCGAGAGTATCGATGGAGCCAAACGCCATGCGGTATTTGCTCAAATATCGGCAGCGCTAGCGTTCTCTCCAGCCATCGGGCCACTAATTGGCGGGTGGGTAGATCAATCACTTGGTTTTCGAGCGGTGTTCTTCAGCCTTGTTTTGATGAGCGTTGCGATATTTATGTACACGTTCACTTCGCTGCCAGAGACACGAGTGCCTAGTACTGCAAGCATTCGTACGGCTTCTGTAGCCAAGCGTCTGATTGCGGACAGGAGAGTATGGTCATTTGGTTTTCTGATCGGGGCAACCAATGGCATCCTGTTCAGTTACTATGCTGAGGCCCCGTTTATTTTCATTGAATTTTTCGGCATGACGCCTGGCTCATTTGGCTTTTTTGGTATTTTCGTAGCGTTGTCCTCTGTATTCGGTGCAATGCTCTCGAAGAAACTGTTAGCCAGCTTTGCGGCAGAGAAAATCATTCTGATCGGCGCTCTCGTGACGACGCTCGGCGCCTTATGTCTCACGGGTTTCACACTTACAGGAGTGAGCTCGTCCGCACTCTCGCTGGCTGTTATGGTTGCCTCTATCTTCATCCTTCTTCTGGGGATCGGGATTGCGATACCAAACTGCCTGAGCTTGGCACTTGTTCATTATGGCGATGTGCTCGGCACAGCAGGCGCTCTGTTTGGATTGGGCTACTATGTTGTTGTCAGCCTCATTACCAGTGGAATGAGCTATCTGCATAATGGATCGTTAGTGACCATGCCTCTTTATTTCCTCCTGCTGGCCTTTTTCATGGTGCTTGTCAGTAGAAGGCTGAACATGAGGGCTGAAGCGAAGATCTAAACAAATAAGGCAGTGGTAGTTCGGACAAGACAAAAAAGTCCGAGACTGCCGCTGCCTTTATTTAGCTTTTGAGCCCATTAACAGATTCATTCCAAATTTGGCGATTCCAGACTCCGCCCAAATCTTTTCGAGACGCTCTGCTACATTCTTTCAGGTTTACCCGGGCTGTCAATGCTCTTCTTTTTGTAGGTCAAAAAAATAATCCACTTGCTGCTCACAAGCGTGTGATCTCGCAGAGCCTGAGGAGGTCGCAGTCTCTTCCTGCATCTGCGGTCTTGTACAGGTGGTGATATAGTATCCTTTAATGGGGAGTTCATCGTTTGTAATCTCGATGATTTCCTCTTCCTGAATTCTATATTTTTTTGATTTTTTTACGGCGTAGGAGTTCATTTCTCCATCACTAATCAAGTAATTCCCTTCGTCTCCATTTGGGGCAGACAATTGCCTGACCTGCGCTTGGTCTAACACCTCAAAGAACCTCGCGGCAAAAACGGTACGATCAAATTGCCCCCACTGGTCGCCGACTTTTGTGCATTGAATCGAATATTCTTTCGTTTTTGCTAAGTAATCAACATCATAAAGAATGAATCCGTCCCCCGATCGGCTGACTACATTGTAGGACAGTCTTTCAATCTCCCCATCTTTTTGATACTGTGCTTGAAAGTTTTCCAGATGAGCACTCGGATCGATTTGCATATGATCCTTGATCGCCGTCCAATCGTTTGTAAATTGAACCTCGTAGATATTCGAGCTGGAGGCTGCTACCTCGCGCGGATACTCGTAGATGTACTCTTCCACGTATGGAACGATCAACTGTAACAGGTAAAATGCCAGCCCGAGATAAGCAGAATGCTGTTTTGCTTTGACATTCTTCGCTGGGCGAAAAAACAGGAGAAAAACAACGAAGCCTACAGGCAGCGCATATTCGTTCAAGCGAAAAGTAAAAGCACCCAAGAGGTAGTAACCAACAATTTTATAGCCGAGATTCGCTTCAGCCTCTTCTCGATTTCTGTAGATAAGGACGAACGCCACGATGACCAAACCTGTCAATATGATGACAAATAGCTGCTCCATTCCCATCACCTAGGTTAATTTTAACTCCAAATATTTGGTTCCTGCGATGGGATTAAAACGATATGGCTCAATTTCATAAAAACCTAGTGAACTGTAAAGAGAAATGGCCTGTTCCATTGTCGGAAGTGTATCTAGTCTGATATAGCGGTAGCCTCGATTCTTTGCTTCCTCAATAATCGATGAAGCCAGCCTTTTGCCGATTCCTTTTCCTTTAAAATCTGGCTTCACATATAGCCGTTTCATTTCACATACGTCTTCATCGATTTTTCGCAACGCGACACACCCCGCTACCTGCTCTTCGTACATGGCGAGCAATATACAGCCTTCCGGTGGGGCGTACTCCCCCGGCAAGCTTTGCAGCTCTATCGCGATATTTTGAAAGCTTAGGTCAATGCCTAATGAATCGACATATTCAGTGAAAAGCTCGTGTACCTGCTGGTATTGATTATCCTCTGTTACTCTCCACATGCTAAGCACGATAACACCCCCGACTTTTTTCTCTAGACATACTATTTTCTAAATTTCGTTAAAAATCCCTTCTATTGCTAACACTTCACCGATTCATTCGTCTTTTGTCACTCGTCCGAACGCCTTGTTAAAATTACCGTCATGGTTATTTCTAGCCTTGCAAACAATATTTCTTAGAGCAAACGATTGGTTGCTTCTCATAATGAGAGCGGGGGGAATGCTCATGGAATGGTATGACCGTTTGACTGAATACTTTCCAGAACATGAAATGAAAAAGATGGGTCAAATGCAAGCACTCATCAATGAAAAAGATATTTATCACAAAGTGGAAACAGATGATTTCCTGTTACTGTACGCAGAGTTCCCCACGTTTATTTTCATTGATTATCTTTTGGTTGATTCTGCAACAAGAGGAAAAGGAATGGGAACCAGCATCATCAATAAGCTCAAAGCTAAAGGAAAGGATATTTTGCTTGAGGTAGAACCGGTAGATCGCGATGATGAGGATACAGTGAAGAGGGTTCATTTTTATCGAAAAAATGGGTTTGTGAAGGCTGACAAAATACACTATCAATGGTCTGATGAAAACGGTGAGGAATATGAAATGAATATTTATTACTGGAGTCCTGATAACCACAAAGTACCCCAAGAAGTGATATTAAAAAAGATGATAAAAGCATGCCAAGAGATACACAACTTTCGTTTCACACAGTATTACGGGCGAATGGTTGCCAATCCGGAAGAAGTACTGCATTTGAAGCATTAATGATTGCTTATTACTTGGCATGAAGACACCCCTGAAGAAATCATTCAGGGGTGTCTATGCCTGTAGGCGAATCTTTATGCTTTCTTCACGCGAATGGAATCATCCTCTACTTCGATCATGATCGCACTCACATTTTCTTCATCAATCACCAGATCTGCAACGCCATCCTCTACGTATTGCTGAATCACACGACGCAGCGGACGTGCACCAAAAGATGGGTTGTAGCCCAGCTCAACCAGCTTTTCCTTCGCCTCATCGGTAATGCTCATTTCCATGCCTTGAACGTGAAGACTTGCCTTCACATCCTGCAGCAGGAGGTCAACGATTTTGACCAAATCCGCTTTTTCCAAATGGGTAAAGGAAATAATCGAGTCAAAGCGATTCAAAAACTCTGGTTTAAAGAATCCGGCGAGTGATTCCAGTACAGTTGCGACCTTTGGTGTTTTTGCTCCAAAGCCGACCTCGATTTTGCGTTCACTCACGCCTGCGTTGCTGGTAGCGATAATGACCGTTTCCTTGAAGCTTACTGTGCGTCCCTGGCTGTCAGTCAAACGACCATCCTCTAAAATTTGCAGGAACATGTGCTGAACGTCTCGATGAGCTTTTTCAATTTCGTCCAGCAAAATAATGCTGTAAGGATTTCGACGCACACGCTCGGTCAGCTGGCCAGCTTCTTCATGTCCAACATAACCTGGAGGCGAACCGATCAGCTTGGATACCGAATGCTTCTCCATGTACTCACTCATATCCAAGCGAATCATGGAATCTGGTGTGCCAAACAGCTCTTCTGCCAATGCTTTCGACAATTCGGTTTTCCCGACACCCGTAGGACCAACGAACAGGAAGGACGCAATCGGTCTGTTTTTTGGTTTCAGCCCGGCGCGGCTGCGACGAATCGCTTTGGCTACGGACGTTACCGCTTCAGACTGACCGATGACCTTGGTTTCCAGATGAGCCGCCAGATTTTTCATTTTCGCCTGCTCATCGCTTTGCAGCTTGCGAACAGGAATCCCTGTCTTCTGCTCAATCATTTCCTGAATGTCTGCTACTTCAACAGTAGAGCGCTGCTCAGCTTTGTCCAGCTGATCCATTTTTTCGAGAAGACCAGCTTCTTCATCGCGCAGACGGGCTGCACGTTCGTACTCTTCCTGCTGCGTAGCCTCGTTTTTCTCTTTTGCGATTTGTTGCAGACGCTCATGCAGCTCGGTCGTATCCTGTGTGGAAGAACGCAGATTCAAGCGGGAGCCAGCCTCATCCATCAGGTCAATCGCCTTATCTGGGAGAAAACGATCCTGGATGTAACGATGGGAATACTCTACACATGCACGAATCACATCATCCGAATAGGAGACATTATGAAAGGCTTCATATTTCGGACGCAGTCCCTTTAAAATCTCGATCGCCGCTTCTACACTTGGCTCTTTTACCATCACTGGCTGTAATCTGCGTTCCAGCGCTGCATCTTTTTCAATCACACGGTACTCTTTTAATGTTGTAGCGCCGATCAATTGCAGCTCGCCTCGAGCCAAAGCCGGTTTTAGAATGTTCCCTGCATCCATGGAGCCTTCTGCTGATCCTGCACCAACGAGGAGATGGATCTCATCGACAAACAGAATCACGTTTTTGCGCTTTTGCAGCTCGGCAATGACTTGCTTCACTTTTTCTTCGAATTGACCACGAATACCGGTGCCCGCTACAAGTGAAGCGACATCGAGAATATAGACCTGCTTGTTTTTCAGCTTGGCAGGAACCTGTCCCTCTATAATGCGCAAGGCTAGTCCTTCGGCAATCGCAGTCTTCCCTACCCCTGGCTCACCAATCAGAACCGGATTATTTTTATTGCGGCGGTTCAAAATTTCAATTACTCGCTCGATTTCCTGTTCGCGCCCAATGACGGGATCAATCAGGCCGGCGCGGGCTGCATCGTTCAAATTCCGTCCCAGGTCATCCAGGATGCCACCACGGTCAGGCGACTTCGCCTCTGTTTGTGGCTGAAAATCGGAATTTCCTTGAACCGATGCAGATTTCGCGAGGTTTTGAAAGAATTCGTCCAAACCAGAGAAGGATGAAAATGGACTGAAGCCCATACCGATCCCCATTTTGTTGCTCAGCTTAGCATTGCAATCACTACACAGATTGTATTTCTGTTGCTGATTTTGCAGCTTTATATGAACCGAAACCGTTGCTTGTCTTTGTTTGCAGATTTCACATTGCATCATTCATTACCCCCTACATGTTCTTTCGTTATAGTGGATACTTTCTATTGTTTAAGCGAAAGGCTAACCTTCATTTGACCATTTCTGACCTTCGCTGATTCCATTATAGTTTGACCTTCTTTGACTTTCAAGAGGAATTGCTTGGAATTAAAAAAAATCCTTTCGGAAAACCTATTTAGGTGGGACTTTACGCTATTGCCTCACTATGAATCCCTTCCTATAATGATGATGAGATAGATAAATGTCAGGGGGCTCTTCACTTGAATACACTTGCATATGGACTCCTTGGGCTGGTTGCCCGAACGCCAAGCTCTGGCTACGACTTGATGCTCCAGCTACAACCCTTTTGGCAGGCCAAGCACAGTCAGATTTATCCGCTGTTGGCCAAGCTCGAACAAGAAGGCTATTTGGAGTTCACGCGTGTCCATCAAACGGATCGGCCAGACAAGAAGGTATACTCCATCACCGAGAAAGGACAAATTGCGTTAAAGTTATGGCTTGGTCAACCAGCAGCAGAGCCGGTGGTGCGTGATGAGCTCGTGTTAAAAGCCTATTGTATGTGGCTCGCCGACGAGAAAATGGCGAATGCGATTTTTACAGAGCGCATGGACCATTGCAAAGAACAACTCCAAATGTATGAGGATTACATAGAGGAACTCTCAACAGACTGTGAAGGTGTCCCCGATCATCCGGACCATCCTTCCTTTGGTGACTACATCCTGCTCTCCTGGGGCGCGCGCCGGATGAAGGACGATATCAGCTGGTGCGAATGGGTAATGGATTTGCTGAAAAAACGCGCGAAATAAATGTGTTGTTTATAAACGACAAAAAAACGAGTCCTGGAACCTTTCTCCTGGACTCGTTTTGCTATTGCTTTGCTGCTGTAATGCTTTGTTTTTAGAGAGAATGTGCTTCTACTTCTTCTATCGTGGGAAGAGAGGGTTGTGCGCCTTCCTTTGTTACGACCAATGCTGCCACTTTGCTGGCGAACCTCGCTGCTTCCTCTTCGGACATTCCTTTGGTAATTCCGACAGCAAATGCAGCTGTAAAGGAATCGCCTGCTGCGGTGGTATCCACCGGTTCCACGGGGTAAGCAGGAATTTGCGTTGCCTTGTCTGCCGTCACAAGCAACGCTCCCTTTTCCCCCATCGTTACGATTGCCCGTTTCGGGCCGCTCTCCAGCAATTTGCGGGCTGCTGCCTGTACTTCCTCCACCGTAGTTACTGGCATTCCAGTTAAAATCTCGAGTTCTGTTTCATTTGGCGTAACTGTATGAACGGCGCTCAGTAGCTCACTCGGCAGCTCGCATGCTGGAGCCGGGTTTAACATGACGAGCTTGCCCATTTCAGTGGCGCGCTTGGCTACATGCAAAACGCCAGCAAGCGGGATTTCCAGCTGGAGCAAAATCACGTCGCTTTGCTCCAAGAACGCGATGTTTTGTTCAATATGCTCCACACTTACCAGTGCATTCGCGCCAGGTACCAGCACGATGTTATTTTCGCCGTCATCACTGACATTGATAAAGGCCATGCCCGTGGTTCCCTCTCTTGATACGCCTTCTACATGAACTTTGGAATCCGACATGCCAGAAAGTAAAATCGATCCATTCTCGTCTGTACCGACCATGCCTACCATAGAAACATATGCGCCTAAACGCGCTGCGGCAACCGCCTGATTCGCTCCCTTTCCCCCCGGAATCAGTTGAAAGGAATGGCTCGATATCGTCTCGCCTGCTTTTGGCAGATGATGCACATGGGTGACGAGATCCATGTTGATGCTTCCGACTACTACGATTTTCACGATACGCTACCTCCCTCTTCTTTTTCTTCTCTATACACAAACCTCTTTGCCTATGTAGAATTTGTTCTTTTTTGCACGGCTTCTTTCCTGTTGAAATCAGCCAGATGCCCTGTGGTACCCAATCGTTAATGATAACATCGACAGATTTGTCTTTCAATAAACCATACGAACTCGTCCCGTGTTATAATCGAAAGCGAGGGAGCATCCCTCATTCATTTTTGTAAAGGAGCTGTTCGGGCATGATTATCAAGTTCATTCGTTTGCGCTAATCAAAAGGTTGTTCATTCTTGCTCACTTTTTTTCCAATAAAACGAGTGGGTTTATTTGAATGTGCTCTTTTGTATACACGCAAATGGAATGAAATGGGGAGATCATGATGAGAGAACAGATTCATACCATCAATGGAGTTGAAATTTGCAGCGAGGCTTTTGGTAACCCGGCGAATCCCGCTATTTTGCTGATCATGGGGGCTACGTGCTCCATGGTTTATTGGGATGAAGATTTTTGCCAGCGTTTGGCGGACACCGGAAGATATGTGATTCGCTTCGATAATCGAGATGTTGGCCGCTCTGTGACGTATAAGCCAGGGACCTCTCATTATACCGTGGCTGATATGGCTGATGATGCTGTTGGCGTTCTCGATGCCTACGGGATTGCTCAAGCCCACATCGTAGGCATGTCGCTAGGCGGTATGATTGGGCAGGTCATCGCCATCAAGCATCCAGATAGAATACTGACTATGACCCTGATCGCTTCCAGCTTTTTCGGCTCGGAAGACAATACAAGGAATTTGCCGCCGATGGATGAACGAATTCTTGCCTTTCATGCAAATGCAGGCACGCTGGATTGGTCCAATGACGAGGCGGTTGCCCACTACCTGGTTTCAGGCTCTCGTTTGCTTTGCGGCTCCAAGCGGCAATTTGATGAAAAGCGCGTATACAAGCAGGTCACAACAGAAATCAAGCGAGCCAACCAATTGCTCAGCATGTTCAATCATGCCCTACTCACTGGCGATGATTTTTATGAAGACAAAATAAATGAAATTCTCGTTCCGACACTCGTAATTCACGGAACAGATGATCAGGTGCTTCCCTATGCGCATGGCCTTGCGCTGGCAGAGGAGATACCACATGCCACCCTGCTTACTCTTGAAGGGACGGGACATGAAATCCACAGCGATGATTGGGATCAGATTATTGCTGCGATCTACACACTTACGCTTCATTCGTAATTAGCAAATTACCCGAAGCCGACTGCCATCTGCAGCCGGCTTCTCCCTTATATGTTCATAATGGGTATTTGATTCATCAGGCTTCTTTTCATCTTGCTTGTACTATAATCGATCGTTCAATCCCTCAATCTGCGCGAGGCTACGATCAAACCGCTCTCGACTTGAATCTGCACCAGCTTTTGAATAGGAACAACCGTGTAATCGAGTTCTTCCTCCAGCTTTTCACAGCTTTCTTTTAAATACTCCGCTGCCCGGCTTCGCGCGTCCTCCAGATCAATCAGCGCTTGGTTATCGGCGTTGTCTTCCTTTTTCAACCGCTCCATCTCGTACTCCGCCCCACGAGCGACCAGCCCCGCCAATAGGCTGTTGTAGAACCTTGCGATGACAGTATTGTCCAAGACTTCTGAAACTTTCGCAGGAAGCTCGAATTCTGGTGCTTCCGCCCATTTTCGTTTTGCATCTTCTGATGATTTCCCGTATGTAATCATCTGTTCTACCAGAATGACAAACGGATTTTCGGGCACGATGTACTTCCGAATACCCGATAAGAAATCTTCCATTTTGGCAAAATGCTTCTGATTGATTTCGATGTTGTTCTCGATTGCTACTCGTCTCGAGATCGTACTGTCACTCATATCCTGAACCCGTGCATCGAAGAAATACGGCAGCTCTGTCAAAAGCGTCACGCAGTCGTTTTTCTTGAGCGCATAGTCTGAGCTGCTGGTCCCGCATTGGATGAGCGACTCTGGTGCCACATTCGAATATTTCTCCAGATAGTCGTACTCTTCTGCTGCTCCGGTCATTTTATAAATCGCTTCCGATAATTTCGTGCAAGATGGGGTTTCCGGCTCACCCAAGTGCAAAGCCACACCATGCTTGACCGCAGTTGCACGCAGCTCCTCGTAAATATCCTCGTACTCATGGGTAATGTACCAAAAAGCGCCACCGAAGCCTGCGTTGTGCAACGAATAAAGAAACTCCGGCTTTGTCTCATCGATGACTTTCATGATCGCCTGTGTTTCCGGCATCGGATCGTTAAAATTCAAGTTTTTGTAGTTAATCGGGAATGTCCACTCCACCTGATGGACACTTCCTGGTCGGTAGAAGTTTTTGATGTAGTTGTAAATGTTGTAAGGCCCTTTAAACCAGCCCTCATTCAATTTGGTCCCGTCTGGGTCTACACATTTGATCATGTACCAGGTATAGCCAGATTCTTTGCGAAACTCCCCATCCTCAGCCAAAGCCCTCGACAAATATTCCAGTGTCATCGCTCCGATAGGCTCATTCGGATGGGGAAGGGCAAAGAGAAGCGCATTTTTCGCCCCGTCTCCTATTTTCAGCCCCAGGATCGGGTGACCAGCTCTGGACTTTCCGGCTTCAAAAAGCGTCACAACATCCGGGTATTCACTCGCCAGCTGCCGCGTGCTGGCATCCAGTTCATCAACCGTCAGAAAGGTTTCGTAAGCGGGGACATTTTCAATAATCCTGCTGATGTTCATTCAAAAATCCTCCTCTACTTAACCAATTGCTTATTGGTCTTATTTAATGGTCTTGGTCTCACTTTTTTCAGAACGTAAGTCTGTTAAGAATTGTTCATATTTTTCTATGAAAAAATCTGCTGCTTCAATCGTTTCTTTAAATCTTTGATTAACGACCTCATCATCTTTCACCAATTCCCGGTATTTTTTGAATATTGCTTGTCTGGAAATGATCTCCGCTAACAACTGGTTCACTTCTTTTTCAAGGGAATCAGAAGGCAAGATGTAATAGTTCATACGATCACCAATAAGCGTCTTTTTTTCTACAATCCCAACCTGAATGAGTAAGTTTACATTAGTAGAAACCGCGCCTAGGCTTATTTGAAGGGTCGACGCTATTTGTTGAGAAGACAACGGGCCGTTTGTTACCATGAGAAGTCCCATAATACGCCCAGCGACTCTTGGAAGATTTTGGCGCTCATAGTCTAAACCGATTTCTTCGATAAATGTTAGAATTTCGGGGGTAATATTACTCAATGTAGATGCTCCTTCCATTAACCATGTCTTCCTTCAATTATTTAGCAAGTTGTATGTTTGTGCTACGATATTCACTTAAAATGCAGTGATTTTTTATCTGCGTTCAGCTCGTTTGGTCTTTCCCTAACCCACAACGAAATGACTACCGCCAGCATCGCGCCTAAAACCAGAAAACCAAATCCGAATTGAAAAGAAAACGCATTGATAATCCACCCCATAGCGATTGGCGTAAGCATGTTGGCTAATTTGCCTCCAAATAAAAGCACACCGCTTCCGATTCCCAAAACATTCGGGGGAATAACTCGCATCGTTAATCCGATGACTGGTTGTGTAGTAAGGGAGAGGAAAAAAAAGGCGACTGATTCGTAAAATACAAATTGGGGTACAGTCGATGCCGTTAGCATCAACGAAAGAAAAATGGCTGAAACAAGCAAAGAAGGTACTACCATACTGCGAAATTTCTTGCTAAAGTAACGATCAAATAACCGTCCGCCCAAAAGGCTACCGATTGCCCCAATAAAAAGGGGCAGCGACGTAGCTATACCCACCTCAGTTAACTCGAGACCTTTCTCAGTTGATAAGTAGGTAGGTATCCAGGTGAAAACTCCAATATTTACGATATTAAGTCCAAACATGATCCCTGTTAATTTCCAAATGTATGTATTGCGTAGGACATCACCCATTCTCATTTCCGTACCTACACTGCTTACTTGTCCTTTTTCTTTTGCCGTTTTTATTGGTTGCGATGATGCATCGGTATGCAGAGGTCTCGGCAAGAAAAATGAGATGATTAGTGCGATGATTAGACCAAAACCAGCAGCTACGTAGGTGGTCTTGTTCCAACCCATCATAACTATCATTGAACCGACAATCAACGGAGCGATCGCTCCACCGAACAATTCAGCTGAAAAGACGAAAGCATTTGTTGTCGTACGAACTTCTACTGGAGTTCGTTCCGCAATTGCTTTCATGGTAGCCGGAGTTAAAGGGGCTTCTATAACCCCAAGCAAGCATCGTATAACGAGCAGAATGGCTAACCCGGTTACCACTCCAGTGAAAGCAGTTAGTATAGCCCACAAAACTAATCCAATTGTAATGATACGCTTTGAACCTACCTTATCAGCTATCATGCCACCAGGGATAGTAAAGATAGCATTACCAAGGAAGTATGCGCTTACAATTGTTCCCTGCTCCACAGCGTTGAGTTGTAGTTCCTCTGAGATCAGTGGTAGGGCCATAATAATTACAAAGGAACCAATGACCGATACGAACACCGAAAAAAATAAGATAATGGCACTGATTGGAGTAGACATTTTCACGGCGTATTCCTCACTTTACAGGTGTTGTACAACCATTTAATATCTTCTGATAATTTTGTATTGATACTTTGAGTTACTCCCCCTCCTCACCACTTCATCAACACTCCCATTTGTTTAAGCTTTTTCTTTCTGTGCTACTAATAGTATTACGTTTAGGTATTTTAGTAAATACTAAAATTAAACAAAATTCAAAAATATATGAAACATAAACCTAACCAACTGATTTGATCGTATCTTTTGGTATAACAATAAAAAGCGGATCCCCAAAAATCTTGGGTCCGCTTTTTTCATTTTTGAAACTACTATGTCAGTAGCTGATGACCGTAAAAGTACTTACTCCCCTTCTCCCATTTTTTCGTAGCCAGCTGATCGACATAGCTGATAAAGCTTTTATAATTGCTTGCGCCAATGATCGTGTCGTATTCACCAGGTACTTTTACTCCAGACCATATGGACAACAGCGATGGAATTACTTCCATACGAAGCGGCTCTTCGTTATTGGCCGCAAGAAAAACTCTTTGGACCAATGTCTTGGTCATATCTCCAGGAAAAGCAGGCATCTGATCAAAATAATACGTTTCGATGTCACCCTCGTCACAGAAATCAAAGTAGCTTTGCGCAATTTGCTCGATCGTCGCTTCTTTGCCCCAGTCGTTTTCAAAATCAACAAAGAAACGAATAGAATTCCGAATGATTGCGGAAATAGAAGGATGATCATCCCATTCATCCAGCAGCGCCAGCAGGTACGGTACGACTTCCAGTGAAAGTGAAGTAGGTGCAGCCCATGCAAATGCTCTGACGGTATGCTCGGATGCATCCTGTAAAAATGTCAAATGGTGCGTCTCTCTGATAGCATCATGTGTGCAAACCGAAAAGAATACGCGTATACATAGCTCCAGGATTTCCTCATCCTTAGTATGATTCATGAGCTGTATGAGGAGTGGCTTCTGAGTAAAGTCTCCTGCTTTATATAATTCTATCAAATGAAATAATATATCTTCTTCTGTGGTTGCCCCTGCGAGCTGTATAGTTAGATCAGAAACAGTGGACATAGGCACTTCTCCAAACCAGCTGCTCTGCAATCTACTTTTTACATCTGCCAAGCTTCTACTCCTCCTCTACTGTTATGCTCGGTGCTCGATTGTAATGATTCCTATCCTGATTTCCTATTCATAGTACCAAGTTTCACTCCATCCGTCCCCTTATTATGGCAATGTTCTGGTACAATAAGGAAGCGCCACACGCAAATTTTTGACCGAAAAGGTGAGCAGCTCATGGAGCCAATCGTGCGTCATCGCTGGGATTTAAATGAAACGGAAGCAATCCACACCCAACAGACCCTATCCAAAAACGTAATCACAGAAGATCAATTCACAACCATCAATTATATAGCTGGCGTAGATGTGGCGTATTCCACACAGGATGACGTCTTAATCGCAGCAATCCTCATACTCGATGCCCACTCTTTGAACGTAGTGGAATCCGTAGCAGTTGAAGACACGGTTCACTTCCCGTACATACCAGGCTTGTTCTCTTTTCGAGAGCTGCCCCCGATCATCAAGGCATTTAAGCAGGTGACCGCTCCCCCAGACCTGATTGTCTGTGACGGGCAAGGCATCGCTCATCCCAGAAGGTTTGGATTAGCAAGCCATTTAGGTGTTCTGTTCGATATCCCTACCATCGGCTGCGGCAAAACGAGATTGCTAGGAGAGTATACAGAGCCTGACCAAAAAAGAGGGGCAGTCTCCCCACTGATAGACAAAGGGGAAGTAATCGGAGGCGTATTACGAACACAATCCAATACGAAGCCGATCTACGTGTCAATCGGTCATCGCATTGGCTTGCAAACAGCTTGCGAATGGATAGTAAAGCTCTCGCCAAAGTATCGTCTTCCAGAAACGACCAGGCTCGCTGATCAGCTTGTGAATAAAACCATTCGTCGGCGTGTCTAATCGTGTCTATAGCCAAATCGTTGATAGAGAATAAAGGAGGAGATCGGTCTTGTCTCAGCTCGAAGCATTACTTCACGTACAAATCCCTGTCAAAAATCTGAACGAAGCTATCTCGTGGTATTGTGATCATTTAGGTTTTTCTTTGCAAGCACAGTTTGATAAATCGGCTTTTCTCGCCTTGCCTGCAGGACCCACTCTGATGCTTTGGGAAACAGCTGACAAAACCTCTTCCACCTTTACCGTCAACAATCAGCCCATGCCTGTTTGCCTGTACACAACTGCTGATATTCATTCCTTGCACGATCACCTGCAAGCCCAAAAGGTTATGATTACGCATTATCAAAACGATGGCTTTGGCTGGGTTCTGAAGTTTTTTGACCCCAGTGGGAACATGCTGGGCGTCATTCAGAAAAATGAATAGGCTTACAGTACACAAAAAAAGGCAAAGGTACATGATTCCCACTGTAGCATGCACCTTTGCCCACTATCTTCTTCCACTAATTTGCTGTCGCCTCATACAAGGAGGAGCTGTCTTTCATCTCTACCATTCTTGTAGCGCTCTTGCTGGCATAGCTGGCGACTTGATCATAAAAGTCATTTCCGATGCTGAAGCGCTTCACACCCAGTGCAGCGAGCTTTTTCGCATCAGTCAAGCCAGGCAACGACAATATATTCAAGGGGGCATTGACTTGCTGTGCGATCGCACGAATCTCCCCCTCCTCCGCAAGTCCAGGAACGAATATTCCACTCGCGCCGCTGTCTACATAAGCTTGGCCCCGCTCAAGCGTTTCCGCAAAAGGAGATTCTGTTCGAAAATACGTATCGATCCGCGCATTGATATAGAAGTCGGCGAATCCATGACGGTCTAAAGCCGTTCTCATTTTTTGCAAAAGCTGTGCGTGATCTCCCACCTCTTTTAATCCTGGTTTACGCTTGAATGAATCCTCAATATTGATCCCGGCTACTCCCAAATCTGCTGTACGCAGTACATTATCGACAATCGTCTGATCCTCTTCTCCATAACCCGCCTCAATGTCTGCGGAAACCGGAATCTGGACATGATCTACAATCATTTTGATAATCGTCAGATGCAGTCCTAAATCAATGTTTTCTCCATCCGCAAAGCCCAGGGAAGCCGCTACACCCCAGCTTGTCGTGCCAATCGCAAGAAAGCCGCTCTCCTCCAATGACCGTGCGGATAAAACGTCCCAGGCATTGCCCAAAAACAAAAGCTCATCCGTTTCATGAAGTGCGCAAAACTGCTTGATTTTATTCATAATGACTCCCCTTCTCAAATGATGGCCTGTGCTGTCTTTTCACAGCCGCTATTTTGTTTTTGTCTTTGTTCCCAAATATGTTGTCCTCGCTGATAAAACGGAAAGGCGATAAAGGTCAGCAGCATGAGAATACCGAAAATGATCGGGCCTTGGTCAAATCCTAATTGCCCCAGCAAGATACCGCCGATCCATGCACACACACTTTGCCCAATAAAAGCAAATCCACTTGCCCCGTAATACGCTCCGCGCAAATGCCCAGGTGCAATCTCCCCAATAAGGACGTCACCTATGACAAAGCACAAGATTTCCCCAATCGTAAACACGACCATCGAGCAGGCGAGCATAAACAAATTGTCAAAAATTCCGAAGCCGAACAGTCCCAAACCAAAGAAGAGACAGCCGATCTTCAATGCTGCGAGCGACGAAAAGCGCTTCATCAGCTTGGCCAATGGATACTGAAAAACGAGAACAGCCAGTGTATTGATGACAAACAGAAAGGAATACGCCTCTACCCGATCATGCCCGATGTATTGAGACAGTGTCGTATCCAGATGGGAATACGCTCCCGCCACGAAAATATTGCCGAGCAAAAAATAGAGAAAAACTTTATCGGTAAAAACAATTCGCGCCATCTTATTGATCGAAACAACAGCTGACTTTTCCTTCTCCTCAAGCTTGAACAAGAGCATGAGCACCACGAGCAGAATGGCATAGAGAGCAAAAATAGCCGCACTTACCATAAACGGCAGCAGCGAGGAGGAACCGCCTGCGCCAAGCTTCAGTCCAATCAACGGACCGATTGCCCCACCCATATTGATGGCAAAATATCTGGCATTAAAAGCATCCGTACGCCGATCCGCTGGCGTCACATCAGCGAGCAATGCCCGCGCTGTCGGTTCAAACACATTGCGGAAAAGACCATTTAAAGCGCTGAGCACGAAGAAAATCCACGTCTCACTGGCAAAAGCAAATCCAACCAGTACAAAGCTCCATGCCCCCATCGCGGCGATCATGATGGGATACCGGCCCAATCGGTCAGATAGTGCCCCGCCAGCAAAGCTGCTCACGGTTCCGACCAGCAAGCTCATGGCTAAAATCGCACCCACTGTCGCTGGATCAATACCTTTTTCTTTCCCTAAATAAATCCCCAAAAACGGCAGGGTCATAAAAAAGCCAGTTCGCGACAAAAAGGTTCCAATGATGACTCCCCATGCGACCGGATGAAACTGTGCCTTGCGAAACAACGCTTTGAAAAACATGCGATCCTCTCCATTCGTATCCCGCTCATTCTCTATTTGTTAACCTCGCGTTATCTTCAGTATATCTATCTAAAAAAGGGTAAAAAGGGTATGATTTGAATGAATTGCATCACCTTTTAGAGAAGAAAAGGAGTCCGCTATGGTATCCGTCTTGCATTTTTTAGAGCTTCGTTCCTTTTTTCAAACAGAAGTTATCAACCATCCCTTTTCCGTCACGATCGAAAAGCTGACGGGCATCTGGCACTGTACGCCGCGCTATGCCAAGCTGATCGTGCGCAAGCTGAGTGAACACGGATGGATTGCATGGCAGGCTGGACGAGGACGCGGGAATACTTCGATGCTGACCTTCCTCGCTACCTCTGAGGATATCCTTTTGGCCGAAGTAAAGCTGCGCATGGAGCAGGGCGATGTGAAGGATGCCATGGAGCTGATGAACCGTTACGGCAGCTCCACGAGCAAGGATCAGTTTATGGATTGGCTGTCAGAAGGAATGAGCTTCTCTACACAAGACAGAACCAGTCAGATTCATGACACCCTGCGTTTTCCTGTGTACCGCAAAATCGTCACGCTTGATCCGGGCTCGGTTTATTATCATTTCGACGCACATGTAGCCGGTCAGCTATTCAATACATTGGTTACGTATGATCAAGAAACCAAATCGATCGGCCCGTGCATCGCTCATTCATGGGAAACCAGTCTCGATTGCTCTGAATGGACGTTTCATCTGCGAAAAAATGTGTTGTTCCATCATGGACGAGAGCTGACTGCCCAAGACGTCATTTTTTCGCTGGATCGGCTCCGGCTCCACCCAGAGCGTTTTGAGGCAAGCTGGATGCTGCAGGACATTGCAGAGTTGGAAGCAATCAATTCGAAAACAGTTCGGATTCGTCTAAAAGAGCCGAATCAATTGTTTTTGCGCATATTGACAACTGTTCCCACCAGCATCGTTCCCGAGGATGTCGTGCGTAATGACGAGCTTTCTTTTGCGCAGAAGCCAGTGGGAACCGGCCCATTTCAGCTAACCTGGTTCAAGGAGGATTTGTGTATTTTAGAGGCTTTTCCGGCTCATTTTCTAGGTCGGCCACAGCTGGATCGGGTAGAAGTGCTCATCTTCCCTGAATTGGAATCAGGTCGCATAAAAGAACCGGATTGGACTTCCGTCATTGT
The DNA here is from genome assembly GCF_046535075.1 of Brevibacillus sp. SIMBA_040. Taxonomy (NCBI): domain Bacteria; kingdom Bacillati; phylum Bacillota; class Bacilli; order Caryophanales; family Paenibacillaceae; genus Brevibacillus; species Brevibacillus sp. SIMBA_040. The sequence goes on along the minus strand of NZ_JAWRXI010000007.1, from coordinate 23,038 downwards.
TTCACATGGCGTCACTACACGGGCTGAAGCTCTGCGCGAGGCTGTCGTGAGTGGCAGTAGCGAATGGTGTAATCTCGAAACGCTCTTTTCCTGCTGTAATTTGCTAATTTTTAACCAATGGAAGCGCGGTCCGCAAAATCATCCGAAATTTCGCCAGGCACTTGACCAAATCATCGATCGCGAGCAGATGATCACCGATTTGGGCGGTGACCGAATCTATCCAGCATTCGGCTTTCGTCCGTTTAATCCAGCTACTGACCAGCATACATGCCGTACTGCTCGTCTGGATCGTGCCGAAATTATAAAGCTATTAGTGGAAAGCGGCTATCAGGGCGAGGCGCTTCACTTAGTGACAACGAACTATCATGAACCCGACGCACTTTGGATCAAGGATCGCTGTCTCTGCTTCGGGATTAAGCTGGAGGTCGAGGTGAGGGATCAGGCCGAGTTTGCGTCCCGCGACCTTTTGCCAGAGCATGACTGTCAATTGCTTGGGAATGTGTTCAGCATGGATGAAGTAAGCGAGCTGGAGATGTACATGCAAAAAAATTACTTTCTCCCGGCCTTCGATGAGAATCTGACGCAGGAAATAAGCAAATTGACGGCATCCATTTTTCGGGAAGCGGACGAGGGCAAGCGGCGTAAACAGCTTGCGCATATAGAAGCACGCATTTTGGAAAGCCATGCTGTCCTGTATTTGGTGCAAAAGAAATCCCAAACCTCTTTTCACAAATCCGTCCGCGGTGTAGCGATCAATTCGTCCGGATGGCTCGACTTTCACAAGATCTGGTTTCATCCGCAATCGATGGACAGCACTAGCCCGTAATAAAAACAGCAGTAGCCAAGGACGAGAAAATAAAGTCCTAGACTGCTGCTGTTTTAATGAACTACGTTATCATTAGCTTAACCGGTCAGTCGAGTGGTTTATTTCTTACCGATCAAGATTTTAAAGTCCATAGAGACTTGTTTCAAATTCATTTGTTGAACTTTAGCAATGCGCCCCTTTGATGTCCCCCAGGATAATGGCGTCATACCAAGCAAAGGTTCGATCAAGGGTTCGCTCAGGTTTACTTGATATTGTATGCTTTCAACATCTACTAACTCGAACTGTTCTTTGAAATGACTAAGTGTACGTGAATTTGAATAAATTTGTTTATCTGATCCTTCGTAAAAGACTTCTCTTAATTCTTTTAAATAATCCTGTTCAGGGACGATTTTAATCACTAAGCCATCATCAGTAAGCAGTCTCTGGAATTCTGAATAATTTGCTGGCGAAAGTATGTTTAAAATGAATTTGAATTGCTGATCTGCAAATGGACAGTTTGCAATGTCCGCAACACACCAAACCGCATTAGAATATTCAGCTGCAGCAAAACTAATTCCCTCCTTAGAAATATCGATTCCTACAGCCAAAAAAGGGTTGAGTTTTTTCCGCATTATTTCTGCTTGTATGTGATTTAAATGAGAGCCTTCACCACAACCTGCATCAAGTACGCTTATAGGTTCATCGCTCGGGAGGTGGCTCATCATCATTTTACTTACCGCGGCATGTAATGGATCAAAAAAGCCACTTTTGCTGATTACTCTTCTGTATTCGAAAATTTTTTTATCATACTTGGGATTACTGGCTCGAGACAATAGGTTTATATATCCCTGCTTTGCTAAATCAAAACAGTGATGATTGCTACAAACTAAACTTTGTAATTTCACCATTTGCATCTGGTTTTTACATAATGGGCATATAAATATTTCTTGAAGTCGTTCAATTCTACCAGCACTCGTCATCTTTTTACTTTTTTTAGACACGAAAAAAGCACCCCTTCATTCGTAATAGGTGAATGAAAAAAGGCACAGTCAAATAAACCCAAGCCAATTTGTTTAAAAAAGCTGGGTTATGTGAGCTGCACCTTACATTACCTAAAACGAATGAATTGGATGATCATAGTTGAACTCTCCTTATTGCAATACATTAAAACGGTCTAATTTTAACATGTTTCGATTGTTTGGGAAACCATTGTACTAACCAACTTTGTTAACTTAATGAAGTTTGTCCTCTCCAAAACGGATGTCTCGCTAAAAGCTTCACTTGCGCTGCTAAGCCACAGCCTTTTTAACGGCCGTGGCTTTTCGCTTTATGACAGCAGCTCCTAACGAAAACCCATTAGTCGCTTTACCTCGTCACCATTTTCCTTGGACGTAAGCATTTCCAGCAGCTTGAATGCCACATCGAAGGCAGTTGAAGGATTGTAAGAGGTAATGATATTTCCATCAACGACGATGGGCTGATCGGGGACAAGCTTCACTCCGAATTCAGACAGCTGCTTTTGTCTGCGTCCCTCGCCCAGATTGTACGTAGTTGCTTCTCTCCCCTCAAGAACTCCACTTTTTCCAACAGGAAGTGCTCCGACGCAGATGGAAGCAATAATCTTTCCTTTCCGTTCAAATTCTCTGATGACCTTTAAAAAGGGCTCGCTGTACGCATCTTCATAAAAACCCGCTTCTTCAAAGCCCCCCGGTATAGCAAGCGCGTCAAATGCGTCTACATTCAGCTCGCTTACTTGCATTTCGGGGATAACCGTAAAATTGAAGGTACATTGCAGCTGATCATGCAATCCTACCGTGACCAGCTCAGTCGTCCCGTCACCCAGCGACTTGTTCCAGCCGATCACATCTGTGAATACACTCGCTTCTACTGCTTCAAAACCGTTTGCCAGCAATAAGCATACTTTTTTCATTCCTCTGCAGCTCCCTTTTCCCCTCATAGGGCTTGTTGCTGTTAAGTATAAGGTCTTCCATTCACATCAGTAAAATTGAAACAACTGAAGGAAATGATCGAACTATCTGATATGATCAATGTACAAGCTCTCTATCGAGGCCTACTGCTGAAGACACAAAAAAGGGGGGCGGAAATGATGGAAATCAGACATTTGCACACGTTTCTGGCGATTGTCGATACAGGGAAATTTACAAAAGCATCGGAGCAACAAGGGTATGCGCAGTCCACAATTACCTCGCACATTCAAATTCTGGAGGATGAATTGGGGGCACCGTTGTTTGACCGATTGGGGAAAAAAGTGATTTTGACGAATCTGGGCAGAGAATTGGTTCCTTACGCCAGAAAAATGCTGGATACGTACAAGGAAATCAAGAGTCTGGCAGCAGAACGAAGTGGAGTCTCTGGGGATATTGTCATCGGTGCAGCGGAGTCTCTCTCGATTTATCGCCTGGGTGAAATTTTGAAGGAATACAAGAGAAGCTATCCTGGGGTAAACATCATTTTGAAGAATGCCATCTGCAATGAGCTGCGTGAGATGCTGTACACGGGCGAGGCAGACCTGGTCTTTACAATCGAGCCTCCTGTGACAGACCCCCAGCTAGTCGTGACGACATTGAAAGAGGAAGCGATGGTCATTATCGGAGCCCCTGAATCAGCCTCGTCGCCTGCCATGTTGTATCACGAGCAGGTACGTGAAACTATCATTCTCAGCGAAAAAGGGTGCAGCTTTACAAACGGCTTCGAAAAATTTTTGCAGCAAAAACAAATCGCCTATGGAAGCCCTTTGTCCTTTTCCAGTATGGAGGCGATCAAAAAATGTGTCATGAATGGATTGGGCATATCCTTTTTGCCGCTCTATACCGTGAAAAATGAAATCGAGCAAGGCAGCTTAACCATCATTGAGGAAAAAGAGCAGTTTGACTCGTTTTGTACGCAGCTTACTTATCATAAGCATAAACGGGTGACGGCAGCCATGCGCAGGCTCATCGATATAACAGAAAAGCACGCTGCCCACTGGACCTGAGCAACCAGCTCCCAAAAGAAAAACAGTCTGAGAAAATGAAAATTCCCAGACTGTCTTTTTGTTCCACAAGCTATTCCTTGTGGTAGACTCTCCTGCCCGCTACAAAGGTCATGCTCACATCAAACTGCTTATCCAAAACGGTCACATCCGCATCGTAGCCTGCTGCGAGACGCCCTTTTTGCTCCCCCAAGCCGAGTATCGTTGCCGGGGTGTGCGAGGCCATCTCTACCGCTTCTGGCAACGGAACCTTACTTAGCGTCACCATGTTTGCGACCGCACGATTGAGCGTCAAGATGCTGCCTGCCAAGGTGCCATCTGCCAGCTTTGCTTGATTGCCATGCACATGTACTTCCTGACCGCCCAAGTCATACGTGCCTTCTCCCATCGCCGCTGCCCGCATGGAATCACTGACCAGTGCGAGTCGTCCTGCCGTTTTGACGCGATACAAAATGTTCATTACCGCGGGGTGCACATGAATTCCGTCTGCGATCAGCTCGGTACTGAGCTGTTCATGGTACATAGCGGCACCAACAACGCCCGGCTCCCGATGATGCAGCCCTGTCATCGCATTAAAGCAGTGAGTAAAATGGCGCACGCCAGCCTCCACTGCCTGCGAAGCCTGCGCGAAGCTCGCGCCTGTATGCCCTGCCGACACAATCACACCCTGCTCCTTCAGCCAGGCTATAGCTTCGAGCGCCTCCGGCTGCTCGGGTGCGATGGTGACAACCTTGATCAGCCCCTCCGCCAGCTCATACAATCGACGCACTGCATCCAGCTGTGGCAAAGCGATATTTTCTTCCTTTTGCGCTCCTTTATACCGCGGGTTGATCCACGGTCCCTCCAGATGGACGCCAACCACCTCTGCCCCATCCAGCCCCTGGCGACTTACCTGGGCAATCGTGGAGAGGACAGGCTCGATCTCTTCATACGGCGCGGTCATGGTCGTCGCCAAAAAGGAAGTCACTCCAAAACGGGTCAAGGCTTTGGAAATCGCCTGCAACGATTCTGGCGTACCGTCCATCGTATCGTGTCCGTCAATTCCATGCATATGAATATCCATAAATCCTGGGCAAATCCATCCCTCAACCTGAAAGATTGTCTCAGGCAGCTCGCCGCTGTAATCCTGTGACTCTCCGGCAAAACGAATGCGGCCCCCATCGATTACGACGAGTCCATCCGCTATTTCAGCGCCATTTGCGATGACAGCTCCACGCAAACCAAACTCCTGGTTCATTCCTTTTCCTCCCATGAAGATCTTGCTACCTGTCTGTCTATGCTTGATGAAACCGTCCGATGACTCGCTCTGTTTCAGCTACCAGCTGCAGCAAAAGCTCGCTTGCGCTCATTTTCCTAGACAAAGACGCCGCCTGTCCTGCCCACATCGACATGTATTCGCCTCGCTGGTTTTTCGCAGCCGCTGCGCGAATGTCCTTGGTCAGCGCATTTTGGATCGGATAGGAAGGCAATTCATGTTCGTGGGGAAGCAGCCTCGTCATGAAATCATTTTGTATCCCTCTCGCCCACTTGCCGGAAAAGGCCCGCGTCAGCACAAGCTGCTCATCCTGTATTTCCTGAATAGCTTGCTTATGCAGTACATGTGCCCCACTTTCCGTACAGGTCAAAAAGGCAGTACCCAGCTGCGCCGCCCCTGCTCCTAGAGCCAGAGCCGCAGCAATCCCGCGCCCGTCCATAATTCCTCCAGCTGCAATGACTGGTATGTTGACACGGTCTACCACTTGCGGAACGAGTGCCATGGTACCAATCAGATTGCTCGGTGAATCCTGTAAAAAAGAACCGCGGTGACCGCCTGCCTCACTGCCCTGTGCTGCAATTATGTCGACGCCACTTGCTTCCAGTGCGATCGCCTCTCGCGTCGTCGTCGCTGTACCGATAACGGTCGTTCCTTGCTGCTTCAGCTCCGCAAGCCAGCGCTGGTCCAGAATCCCAAACGTAAAGCTGAAAACGGGCACCTTTTCCTCCAAAACGACAGCCATCTGCTCCTCAAAAGGCTCCGTATAACGGGACACTTTTGGATCAGCCGGGAGGCCCAGCTCCTCACGTATCGCATTCATTTCGGCTGCCACGTCCACAGCAATCTGCTCATTCGGGTCAAAGCTCTCTGGTATAAACAAATTGACCGAAAAAGGCTTATCGGTTTGCTCTCGAATGGATCGGATCGCTTCCCGGATACTCTCCGGACTCATGTAAGCAGCCCCGAGTGAGCCTAGCCCACCCGCTTCGGAAACGGCTGCAACCAAAGCGGATGTCGTCGCTCCGCCTGCCATTGGCGCTTGAATGATCGGCCACTTGATTTGTAAACGAGTCGCAATTGGATTTGATGACCACATACGGCATCTGCTCCTTTATCGATAGTTTGTCTTATGAAAAGGCCTCGTCTGACTGAAGCAAGTCCAGAAAATGCGCCAATACCTTTGCAGTCAGCCCCCAGATTACTCTGCCGTCTATCTCATAAAACAGGTGCTCGATGGTACCCGCACGCCACGGGTAGCGCTTGCCTCCTGGTATGAGATGAAACGGAAAATCGTCCTCGGGCTCTGTCGATACGGTTGAACGATACGTAGCTGGCTGAGTTGTACGTAATGTATCCAATGGGATGATAAACACATCTCCGACCTCTTCTGGATTCGGTTGCATGCTTGCGATCCCTTCCACATAGCCCACAAACGGATAGATGGTCGCAGATCCGGGTCCCATCAGCATATCCAGCTCTCCAATTAAGTGAATATTTTCAAGCGGCAAGCCCAGCTCTTCGCTCGTTTCACGGCGTGCTGTCGCCCAGTGCGAGTCATCTCCCTTTTCGGCCCTGCCGCCGGGAAAACAGACCTCGTTAGCTTGTCTGCGCATTGTACTTGCCCGCTTTTCGAACAAAATTCCTAGCCTGCCATCTTCCATCTTGACTAAAGGCAGTAGCACGCTGAAAACGCCTGATCTTTGCGCGCCCATGATTCCCGCTTCTCTTTGATTAAATACCCGAGAGATATTTGTTAGCAGCGGATCGACGTGTGAGTCCTTGCTAGCTGGTGGCACCGTCAAATAATTGGAAACCTCAATGAGATTGTGATCGGGGTCACGCATGTAGACGGACAGGATCGGACCCATCGCCCCCGTTTTCTGCACAGGCCCTTCTATAATCTCGACTCCATTTTCCTTCATGGACTGAATCACTTGTTCCAATGGAACCGAAGCGATCAGACATAAATCCGCAGAACCGCTGACAGGATGCAATGCTTTCGGCTCAAACTCGTGTCCGACTTGATGCAGGTTTATTTTTTGCCTGCCAAACTGCAGCGCTTTCCTGCCCTCTCCAAACGTAACTGTCTGCATCCCCAACACTTGCTCATAGAAGCGACAAGTAGCTTCGATATCTCGTACCGTCAAAACTAAATGGTCCAATCTATCAATCACGTTTCCCACTCCCTTGCTGCTTGCACCATTCTCTTATTCGTTATTATATCAAAACGCGATCGTCCTTCTTCCAATAAACCAGTTTGAAAGTGTTTTTGCGTTTTTTAAGCTTGTATCCCATCCAGTTAATTACATATCTCATTATACTGCACGGCATGCTGCAAGCCCATAAACAAACGAGCGCTCCCACTTTTGTTGTGGAAACGCTCGGGCTTCTTCTGAACCTGTTAGTCGTGATCTAGTTTGAGTATTACATGGGGATACTACGATCCGAATTGTGCCTGATGGAGTCGTCTGTACACACCTTGGGCTTGCAACAGCTCATCATGCTTTCCTTGCTCTGCAATGCCTTTTTCTGCAACAACAATAATCCGGTCTGCATTTTTGATCGTTGCCAAGCGGTGGGCAATCACGAGCGTTGTTCGTCCTTGTGACAATTCCGAAAGAGCTTGCTGGATGGCGGATTCCGTCTCTGTATCGAGAGCAGAGGTAGCCTCATCCAAAATAAGAATCGGTGGGTTTTTCAAGAACATCCGTGCAATGGACAAACGCTGTTTTTGTCCGCCTGACAGCTTCACACCGCGCTCCCCGATCAACGTATTCAAACCTTCTGGCAGTGACTGGATCAGCTGTTCCAGCTGGGCTCTTCTTGCTGCCTCCCAAATATCTTGATCAGAAGCTCCAAGCTTGCCGTATGCGATGTTTTCCCGAATACTTCCGTCGAACAGGAATACCTCCTGCTGCACGATACCAATATGGGAGCGGAGCGACTCCAGAGTCATCTGGCGGATATCGATATGATCGATTGTGATGCTTCCCGCGTCCACATCATAAAAGCGTGGCAGCAGGCTGCACAAGGTCGTTTTCCCTGCGCCAGATGGACCTACCAGTGCGACGGTTTCCCCAGCGCAAATGGACAGGGAAACGTCAGTCAGCACCTTATCCTTGTTTTCATAGCCAAACGTAACGCCCTCGAAGCGAATATCGCCACGGACTTTACTGATTGCTTTTGCGTTAGGTGAATCTGCAACATCAGGCTCTGTTTCCAGAAGCTCTAAATAACGTTTGAACCCTGCCACACCTTTTGGATACGTTTCAATGACTGAGTTAATTTGTTTAATCGGCCCTAAAAACACGTTGGATAGCATGACAAATGCGATGAACTCCCCATACGTCATTTCGCCAGCGATGACAAACCACGTACCGCAAACGAGGACAAACAACGATACGAGCTTCATCAAAATAAAGCTAAGTGATGAATTCCACGCCATGATGCGATAGGTGAGAAGCTTTGTAAAACGAAAACGCTCATTGTTTTGTGCGAAACGCTTGATTTCATGATTTTCGTTAGCAAATGCTTGAACAACACGAATTCCACTGACATTATTTTCTACGCGCGCGTTATAATCGGCGATATCTTTGAACATACGATCAAACGCTTTTGACATTTTGCGGCTAAAGTACATCGACAAGTAAATCATCAACGGCACAATAATAAAGGTAAGAACCGCCAACTGCCAATTGATGCTGAGCATGATTCCAAAAGCACCCGTCAAGGTCATGATCGCAATAAACAAATCCTCCGGCCCATGGTGAGCGATTTCGCCAATGTCCATCAGATCGTTGGTCATGCGCGATACGAGATGGCCTGTTTTGTTGTTATCAAAAAATCGGAACGACAGCTTTTGTACCCGATCAAACAGCTTCTTGCGCATGTCTGATTCGATATTGATCCCCAGCTTGTGTCCCCAGTATGTAACGACAAAGTGAAGCCCGGCACTAACCACATAAATCCCCAAAAGAATCAGGCACGCATATAAAATCACCCTCCAGTCGCCGCTGGGAAGCAGATCATCCACCACCCGATTTACGGCAAGCGGGAAAGCAAGCTCGAAAAGGGCTGCTAAAATGGCGCACGAAAAATCAAGAATGAACAATCCCATGTAGGGCCTGTAGTAGGCAAAAAAACGGCGTAGCATGTATCTCTTCCTCTCCCTTCAGGCACTGCCTCATGCGACTTGCAAACGCAAGTCTACGACTTCGTACGAGCGAGCAAATACAAGAAATAAGGCGCTCCGATAACTGCTACTACGATGCCTGTGGGAATCTCAGATGGTTGTAATATCCAGCGTCCTATCGTATCTGCAACAATAACGAGCAGCGAGCCAACCAGTGCTGCGGTCGGCAGCAGCATCTCGTGCTTCGGACCAACCAGTCTGCGCGCCAGATGCGGTCCGATCAAGCCAACAAAGCCAATTCCGCCACTCACGGCTACGCACGAAGCAGCAAGACCTACAGCGGCTGCCAGAAGCTTCAGCTGCTCTCTGGATACGGGAGCGCCAAGGCCAGTCGCCAGCTCTTCTCCCAGATTCAGCACGTTCATGACACGCGCTTTGTAAAAAACAAACGGCAAAAGAACGACGATCCATGGTAGCAGAGACAAAACAAATTTCCAGTTTGTGCCCCAGATGCTACCAGCCAGCCAAGTCGCTACAAATTGATACTTTTCCGGGCTTAGCTTGAGGGTCAATACGATCATGGCAGCACTCATCCCCGCCGCAACGGCGATCCCTGTCAGCAAAATACGGATCGGAGACAAGCCTTTGTGTCTTTTGTAAGAAAGGATGAATATCAGGGCGGCAGTCAAGCTAGCTCCCACCAATGCCAAAACCGGGAGCAAGAAGACAGGGGCTGCCGCAGTAGACGGATAAAACGAAATAAACAGCATGACCATCAGGCCTGCTCCAGCATTGATCCCCAAAATCCCCGGGTCAGCCAAAGCATTTCGCGAAATCCCTTGGATGACGCAGCCAGACACAGCCAGCCCCGCTCCAATCAGGATGGAAATCACAATACGAGGAAGGCGGAAATCAAACAGAATCAGACTTTGTTTATCCGTTCCCGAACCCAAGAGGGTCATCAGCAAATCCATTGGTGATAGGCGGATAAACCCTGTATTCATACTGATGATAAAAGCGATCAAGATCAAAACACCAAGTACGATCATGACAGCTATACCCCTCGCTCGCTTGCTGGCATCTACATGAGCTGTGAGTGATTGCATGATTACATCTCCCTTCTTTCTTTACGTGCCAGGTAAAGGAAGAACGGCACGCCGATGAGCGCGATGAGTGCCCCAAGGGGTGTCTCGAAGGGCGGATTCACCATTCTCGCCGCCAAATCGGCAAAAACGACTAGCAAGCTGCCCAATACCGCTGAACACGGAATAATCCAGCGATAATCCACGCCAACCAAATAACGGGTCAAGTGAGGAATGATCAGACCGACGAAACCGACAGCTCCTACAACCGACACCGCTGAGCCTGCCAAAATCAGTACGATAATCATTCCGCAAAATTTGACCAAAACAGTACGCTGCCCAAGTCCCTTGGCAATATCCTCACCCAGGCTGAGCATCGTAATGGAGCGAGACAGGGCGATCGCACCGAGAATCGCTGCCAAAATCCACGGGAACATAATTTTCAGCTGGAACCATTTTGTACCGGCTACACCACCTGCGTACCAAAATGCGAGGTCTTGGCCAATTTTGAAATAAAGCGCAATCCCTTCGCTCAGCGCAGACAATAATGCACTTAGTGCCGCGCCAGCCAAGACCAGACGCACTGGCGTGAGGCCACCCTTTGCCAACGAGCCAATCCCGTAGACTAGTCCGGCACCAACACCGGCACCCAAAAAACTGTAAAGAATCAAATACATGAACGGCAAGCCAGGGAAAAAGGCAAAGCACAGCGCCAAAACAAAGCCTGCTCCTGCATTCAGACCGAGTAAGCCGGAATCAGCCAAAGGGTTGCGCGTCATCCCTTGCATGATCGCACCGGCCACGGCAAAGCTCGCTCCGACCATCGCCCCGCCTAAGAGGCGCGGAAGTCGAATCTCCCGAATAATCTGATGCTGTGTCAAATCAGGATTAAAATGAAAAATGGCATCCCAAACGACAGAGAAATGGATGTCAGCCGCTCCAAACGAAACGGACAAAAACATTCCAAGTATTAATGCCAAGACGCCACTCGTCAAAATAAGTGTTGCTGCCCAAGGACGAGTGCGAAACTTGACCAGATTCGTTGTTGCTCCTTTTTGCATGGAATGTACATGTTGACTCATACTTGCCACCTTTTCTATCAATATCACCAGGGATATAGCCTGCTTTGAACGATGATCCTTTCCTGAAAACATTGATATTGATAATTATTATCACAACAAGAATTGTAGGTGATCTAGGAAATAAGTGTCAATGGATAAAAACGATGAATCTTTTGGACATTTAGGACATTTGTTACGCCAGCAAGCGTAATACCTCATCAATTTTTTGAATTTGCGATAACTCCATGAATCATCCAGGTCATAAAATCAACGTGGTAGGCATGGTTGTTTTGGACGGCTGGTAGAGATCGCCAAAGTAGATGTTGAATTTGCTTTTGTTCGACACCTGTCCCCGCCTGATGCCATTTGTCAAATGCATAAAAAAATATGATTCGCATCCAGTGCAGACAGTTGCTCCCCTAAAATACGCAGAGTCGAGCGCCAACCCGGGCCAAGCTGACGAATGCATGTACGTGCAATACGGGCACACTCCTCCTACAGGTCAGCTCCCCCGTGCATGGAAAGGGCTCCGAAGATTCGCCGTTCTCCATAGAAGTCAGGTGCAGCATGCGAAAGGTCATCCAAAAATATTCAAGGACGTGTCGATCCGAACGAATCCAGTGATTTTGACCAGGCTGTATCACCCAGCAGCCTTCCCGTTTGATATAACATTCTGCATCTTCTACGTGCAGGTGACCCTGACCGTCTAAGGCGATGAGAATCGTATAACGATCTACTTCTCTATAAGACTGCACAAGAAGCAGGTGCAAGACTGCCTCTTTCCATTCCTGTCAACAGGTAGAGGGCAGGAGGATACAGCACTTCATCGGGGCTGAGAATATGTATCTCCCTCTTTCAATCAAACGAGAATGATTATCATTTTTATTTATTATAATAAATAACAGAAAGCTCATCAACCATCGTCGACAAGCTTTCTGCTATATTTTTTGAAACGCGCTATAGACGCGGCTTATTTGATGAACGTTTTCACCAAGTCATCTGCTTTCATCATGTTCGCCAGCTCTGATGAAGAGGAGTATAACCAGATTGCAGGGATTGTCCCTACTCTCACCTTTAATTCCTTTTCTCCGCTCGAATGCCGGCTACACACACTTGGGGAGTGGCTTGGAAAAGGAGAGATTGCCAAGCAGTGGCTTGAGCATTACAACGCCAAGGAAGCTCTCATGTGGCAGCAATTGCGTACGGTGCTAAAGCCCGGGGAAACTGCCTCTGTCTTCATTCATGATCACGGGGATCGACTCTTTTCTCATGGGCGTGAGCGGATTTTCCTCTGCCCTCTATCATCCGCACGGCTTTGCAAGTGGAGACAAAATTCAGGAGATGCTCGCTGCCGAAGAGGGCTTCTCGGAAATTTCACAGGCTGATTTGCCGGACTATGCTGGTGACCGCCTTTTCATGCTGCTCTCTGAGAAGCCGGATTCCCGGTTAGCGACCCAACAACTGCTAAGGAGCGAGCTTTGGAAGAGTCTGCCCGCTGTTCAAAATGGAAAAGTTCATCTCATCGAAGCACAGCAATGGAACTGGGGCGCGGCACTCGTACGGGAAAACCTGCTGCATGTTCTGCCGGGATTGCTGCGCAGGTCATCCTGACGCGAGGCATACACTGCGCTCACTAAGACAAGAAAACGAAAAACGGAACCTCGTCACTGGTCCCGAATCATGCCGCATACATGAAGCTCGGTCCCGATGACGTGTTCCGTTTTTTCTTTTACAGCTCTCCTGCAACCATCCAGGTCACATTTTTCGTTTGCAAATCTGTGTCCCATTCCTCCGGAGCAGGTGTATCACTGATGACGATATCCACTTCTTTCAGATCGGCTACTTTGCACAAGGTACTGATCCCGATCTTGGAATGGTCCGCCAAGACGATGCTTTCATTTGCATTTTCGATAAAACGCTTGGCCAGCTCAGCGCGCTCTGGATCATAGCACGTAAGGCCTTTGTGCAAAAGCAGCCCGTCCATCGACAGAAACGCCTTGTCGACATAGAAGGACTTCATCATCTTTTCTGCAAAAGCGCCTCCGACCCGATGGTGCTTGGCATTGACTTTTCCGCCCAAAAAGTAGACTTCTGCTTTGAGAACACCACTGTTTTGATACTCGATCAAGAGGTTGAGCGCCGTGATGGAGCTCGTCAGGATCGTCAAATCCTTTTTGGTAGACAAAAAGCTAATCATCTGCAGCGGAGTCGTTCCTTCATCGATGACGATCGTATCGTTGTCCTGCACCAGCTCAGCAGCTACACGGCCGATCCGCTTCTTTTCCTCGGCTCGCATGACCTCCCGACTGAGATGCGAAGGCTCGGAGCGCTCCATATTCAGCTTCACTGCACCGCCATAGACCCGCTTCAGCTTTTTTTCCGCTTCCAAGTCTTCCAAATACCTGCGAATCGATTCTGAAGAAACCTGCAGCTTCTCCACCAGCTCATTGGTTCTCACTTTGCCGTTTGAGTTGACCAGCTGCAAAATGATCTGCTTACGTTCTTCTCCGAATAACGACGACACGCCATGTCCCCCTACTAAATCTGCTATCAGATCAAACACTCCTCAAACGAGATCTGACGCTTCGATTCCTTTTGCATGCATCAATCGTGGAGTTGAGTTGCCCAACAGTTCTGCATCTTTTCCTACCTTAAATTGTAGAGGTATTGGGACCTACAATCAAGGAGCTATCTACCAGAATCGATTCTCTTCGATTGCGACTAGCAGGCGTTCCATATCTTCTGCATACACTTCGCCGATGTTTCCAATCCGAAACGTATCTGCTTGTGATATTTTTCCCGGGTAAATGACGAAGCCTGCCTGCTTCAACCGATCATAGAGCTCTTGGAACGAAAAGGCATCACTCTCGGGATAATAGAAGGATGTAATGAATGGCGATTGGAACTGTTTTGGCAGTAAGGTTTGGAATCCGAGGCGCTCCATCCCGCCAGACAAGATTTCTTGATTACGTGCATAGCGCTCATATCGCTTAACTACCCCACCCTCTGCCAGAAGCTCTGTCAGTGCTTGGTCAAAGGCACGGACAACATGAGTGGGAGAGGTATATCGCCACTTGCCGTTCTCCGCCTCCATGGTTTTCCACTGATCGTATAAATCGAGGGAAAGTGTTCGAGCAATACCTTTGCATCCCGTGAGCGCTGCTGTTCGAGCAATGACAAAACCAAAGCCAGGCACACCCTGAATGCATTTGTTCGCACTTGAAATGAGATAGTCGATCGAAAGCTCGGCCACATCCAGCTCGATTCCTCCAAAGCTGCTCATCGCATCTACGATATACACTTTGCCATATTTCTTGACGGTTTCGCCGATTTCACGAATCGGATTGAGCATCCCTGTCGTCGTTTCCGAATGTACGACTGCAACATATGTGATCGAAGCATCCTCTTCCAGCGCTCGGCTCAATGATTCGGTAGACACCTGCGCTACTTCCCCGTAATCAATCACGGCAGTTGCGATATTGTGCACCTGAGCCATTTTCACGATCCGATCACCATATGCCCCATTCGTCAGGACGAGCAGCTTGCCGTCTGCCGGAATCACGCTGCTGATGACCGCTTCCACGCAAAAGCTTCCACTTCCTTGCATGAGTACGGTTGTATAGTCTTCCGTTTGATTCGTTGCGAGCTTCACGAGTTTTTGCCGAACCGACTGTACGAGCTCGTTATAATCCCGGTCCCATGTGCACCAGTCGCGCATCATAGCTTCGCGCACACTACGCGATGTAGACAGCGGTCCTGGAGTAAGCAGCAAATACGGATTGTCGGTTGCTTCCTGGTGATGTTGATTCAAAATGTCTCATCCCTTCTGGCTGATCTGATCAAAACTACTTCGCTCGTTATGGGCGTTCTCCAGCTGCCTGGCGCAGCTTGATTTTGTCCAGCACTTCATCTAACAGCCCGATTTCCTCTATCACATAATGAGCACCTGCTGCTCGCAATCTCTCAGATGTTTTGGCCATTCTCCCTTCCAGCTCATCCGCTGCCATTTGCGCCACTTCCTCCTGCGACAAGCCCAGCTCACTGCCGCCCTTGAGGACACCGACCGTCCACATTCCTGCGTTTCGCCCTTCTTTCATATCACTTGTCGTGTCGCCTACTTTGACCAGCTCACTCATCGGGTAGACGTCAAGCAGGATCGCATTTTGATAGCACATCCACGGATACGGTCGACCGGCAGGCATGTCGCTTGGCGTAACCAACACATCTGGCGCATAGCCTTGCTCTTTGGCTGCTTTTGTTACGACTGCCATCATTTCGCGAGTATAACCCGTTGTTGATCCAATTTTGAGGCCTTGGCTTCGCAGACGCTCTACCAACTGGATTGCTCCCGGTACAGGTGTTGCGTATTGATGCAGCGTCTCCATCAGCATCGGTTCAAAATCCGCGTACAAAGCATCTACATCGGATTCATCCGGGAGTCGTCCGTACTTTTCCTGCCACAGACCTGCCACACGCTCCATGCGGCACAGTGCCTGGATGTGATCACGCTTGAGCATGCCCATCGGCTCACGTGCTTCTTCGGCGGTAAGCTCAATGCCTCTGTTTTTAAAAACCTGCAAAAAAACGGCTAACGGAGCGAAACAACCGTAATCCACCATTGTTCCTGCCCAATCAAATACGACTGCTTTCATAACTTAAGCCACCTGACCTTTCTCTTGGTTGGACCATGCCGTGCGTTTTTTGAGGCGTGCTGCCATCCATTCCGCGCAAGCACGAGCGATGATGTTGAGGACCACGATCAGCACCGACATGGCTGCTGCTGGAGCAACGTCACCAGCGTCATCCATATTGACAATCGAGACGGACGCTAGCTTGAAATCGGCTGCGTACAGAAACACGACGGCTGAGATCGTGACCATGGAATTGATAAAAAAGTAGACTGCCATTTCGATGATTGCAGGCGTGCAGACGGGAACTGTTACTCGCCAAAAAACCTTGATTTGCGAGATGCCCATCGACTCTGCAGCTTGTTCAAACTCCGGGTCGAGCTTTTTCAAGGCACTGGTTGCCGTAATGAACCCGACCGCGAAAAAGTGGATCACGTTGGCGAGAATCAGAATCCAGATCGAGCCGTACAAGCCATGCAGCGGATTGTCTGGATTGTTGAAAAAGAAAATGTAGGCAAGACCAATGACTAGTCCTGGCAGCGCCAAAGGAAGAATCGAAAGGAAGTAGCCTGCTTGTCGAAGTCCTTTCCATACCTGCGATTTCTCGATGGCGTAAGCGGCTATAAACGTAACCACGGTTCCGATCACAGCTGTCAGCAACGCGACCAAAATACTGTTCCATAGCGGTGTCGTGCCTTCTCCGGCAACATTGGAAAAATCGTAATGCTGCCAGCCGAATTCAAGATTGTATGGCCATACCTTGATAAAAGAAGCGATCACGACTGCCGCCATCATTAGGAGCAAAAATCCACTTACACACAGACAGATGAGCGTGAAAAAGAAGTCGCGAAAACGATTTTCATTGATTCGGTATGGCTTGGACTTGGCGGTAATTGCGGAATGCTGCTTCCGTTCCACAATTCGATCGACGATAAAGGCGGCGAGAGCCGGAATGATCAAGAGCAGACCAACTGTCGCTCCCATCGTCATGTTTTGCTGACCGATGACCTGCTTGTACACATCGGTAGCCAGCACAGAAAATTGTCCTCCGACTACTTTTGGTGCCCCAAAATCGGTAAACGAAAGCGTAAAGCAAACAAAGCAAGCACTGACGATTCCATATTTGATGCTAGGGACTGTAACGGTAAAAAATTTGCGCCAGTTGCCAGCACCAAGTGTATCCGCTGCCTCATAGAGCTGGTAGTCAGCGAATGCAAGCGACACAGAGAGAATCAAATAGGCCTGCGGAAATACATAGATGATTTCCGCTAAAATAATGCCAACCGGACCATACAAATCAATATCCCACTGAAACGGAAGCATTCCGAATACCCCTGTGGTGACGAGTCCCTGGTTGCCAAACAGATAGGTCAGGGCGATCCCATGCATCATGGTCGGTGCGAATAACGGCAGCAAGGCAATCGCCCGAAATGCCCCTTTTCCCCGAATGCCGCTGCGGGTCAAGGCGTAGGCAAAGAGAAACGCGAGTGTAACAGCAATCACTGTCGTCATGGCTGAAATGTAAAGCGTGTTCGTAACCGATTGGGACAAGGCAGGCGTCGAAAAGTAAGTCACAAAGTTGTTCAGTCCGATAAATTGCCCACTCTTGTCATAAAACGCGCGCGAGAACAACTGAATTAGTGGCAATAGGACGCTTACACCTAGGGCGACGATGACGAGTGAAATCAGCCATTTTTGCATCGTCTTGCCTGTGGCTTGTCTGACTGCATTCATACTGCTCACCCCCGTTCCTCCGTAGTCGTAGCTGACTGTTCAAAGGCGAGCAAATTTTCCAGTGGCAGCTCTAGCCACACCTTTTTATTTCGGGATAGCCCGAGCTTGCGCGCTTGCTGGGCCAGTACATCAAGCGTGAGCAGCTCTTCGCCCATCTGTCCTGCAGCATCCTGCCACCGTAAAAAGATCCGGTAAAAGGCTCCGCGAAACTCTAGCTCAGAAATATGGGCCGGGATTCCGTACTCTGATTCTTGCTCCAAAATGCGGATATGCTCCGGGCGAATCGCAAGCAGCCTCGTTTGATCCGCAAACGGGTGACCAAAGCTGCTGTTTGAGAAGAAATTGATCGCTCCGATAAAATCAGCAACAAATGGGCTCACTGGTGTATTGTAAATTTCCTCCGGGGTACCGACCTGCACGACCTCCCCGTGGTTCATTACGACAATTTTATCTGCCATCGTCAGTGCTTCATCCTGATCATGGGTCACCATAACCGTAGTCATTCCGAATTGCTCATGCAGACGGCGAATCTCCCGGCGCAGCTTTTGTCTCACTTTTGCATCCAAAGCAGACAATGGTTCATCCAGCAGCAATACTTGTGGCGAAAGTGCGATTGCCCTTGCCAAAGCAATGCGCTGTTGTTGTCCACCGGAGAGCTGGGCGGGATATTTGGCGGCGGCATGAGTAAGATCCACCATGTCCAGCGCCTCTTCTACTTTCGCTGCAATTTCTTTCTTGGACAGCTTTTTTTCTTGCAGACCAAAAGCAATGTTTTCGGCGGCAGTCAGATTGGGAAACAACGCGTATGACTGAAACATCATCGCAATATTTCGTTTTGCCGGAGGCAGGGAAGTAATTTCCCTGCCGTCTACGATCATCCGGCCAGTTGTCGGCTGCTCCAATCCTGCCAGCATTCTCAGTAACGTCGTTTTTCCGCAGCCACTAGGGCCGAGCAGACAGACGAATTCATTCTTGTCAATTTCGATGGAGACATGCTCCAAAGCGGCAAATAATCCGAATCGTTTACTGACCCCTTGAATGGATAGATAGGATTGTTTCATGCTGTTCTCCTCGCTGCTTACTTAGGCTCGTTCTTGGTAGCGTAGCGTTTTTCCCACTCTGCCAAGACGTTATCACGATTCTCTGCTGCTTTTTTCAAGTCCAGCTTGATCAATTGCTTGATCGGGTCCACAGCGTAGCCTTCTGGTAATGTCCCGCCTTCTTGCTTTACACTGACGATCGCGAAATTTTGGTTATAGGCTTTCATCGCTTCATCCGAGATGGCCCAATCCAGGAACAGCTTTGCTTCCGGCTTGATCTCGGCCTTTTTCATCAGGGCATTCGCCTCTACATCCCAGCCAGAGCCTTCAGACGGGAAGACAACCTCAATCGGCGCCCCTTTTTTCTTTTCCGTAATGGAGCGATAGCCAAAGGAAATGCCGATTGGATATTCTCCAGACGCTGCCATTTTTGCTGGCTTGGAGCCTGAGTGCGTGTACAGCGCCATATTTTCATGCAGCTTGTCGAGATATGCCCAGCCTTCCTGTTCACCCTTTAGCTGCATAATTCCGTTGATGGTCAAAAGCCCTGTTCCAGATGACGCCGGATTTGGCATCACAATCAAGCCTTTGTATTCTGGCTTGATCAAATCTTCATAGGTTTTCGGGATTGGCAGGTTTCGTTTTTCGAGTTCCTTTGTATTTACAGCAACAGCTGTTTCCCACGCGTCAATGCCTACCCAACTCGCTGGTTCCTTGGAATCCTTGAACTCGGCGGATACGCGTTCAACCCCTTTTGGCGAATAGGCTTCGAGCATGCCTTGCTGTTCGAGAACCAACAGGCTGGTTGCCGCTGTTCCCCAAACGACATCGGCTTGTGGATTATCCTTTTCTGCCAAAAGCTTGGCTGTGATGATACCAGTGGAGTCTCTGACGATGTTTACTTTTACATCCGGGTACTTGGCTTTAAAAGATTCCAGATACGTTTTGATCTGGTCATCCTCCAACGCAGTGTACACTGTAATAGCGCCAGAAGCCGGAGCTGCTGTGTTGGAGTCGGCTGAAGCAGGTGCTTGTGCGTTTGGTTGGGACTTGGGAGCTTGTCCACATCCTGCCAGAACTGCCAAGGACAAAAATGATGCGAGTATCGGATAATACCACTTCTTCATGAAAACCTCTCCCCTGAGTGAAATGTTCAATTTTCTTTTGTTAGGTCTCATGTTACGGGGGAAATATTAAGTGAATGTGAATGCAAGGTAAAAGAAATGTGTTTATGTGCTTTTGTGTGTTTTTAGTTGGACGAAAGGGAAAGGAAAGTGTAATCCGGACTTTAGTGGAAGAGAGGAAACCGGAGAAAACGCTCCAGGTTCTTGGAACGCTTGCAGGGGGTCATTCCTGTACGGCTGCATGGAAAAAGGGAAACCGCGTCCAAAGTAGCGGGTTCGGGGATGGCTATCAGAGGTGGACGCTTACGATCGTGTTTCCCTTTTTCCACTCCGCCTCGGCAGCGTTCCAAAGACCTTCGCTTTTTTCTCCGGTTTCCTCTCACTAGCTATTTGTGGTCAACGTGTTTTATTGGACACACAAAAGGAGTTTTTAGGGATCAGCAGGATAAAACATGAAGCATAAAAAAACCGCTTCTGTCCCCCCTCTAAGGGCATGACAGATAGCGGTCTTCTTTTACCCTTCTAATTCGCCTTCCATAAACTTGACCAGGTATTCCTCTGGCTTTTCGAGAAACTGAGGAAAGCTGCACAAGTCGGCATACTCCTTATGCTCGATGTCATAGCAGCCGATCTGGCCTTTTTTCTTTGGATTCCACACGAGCTGCAGGTGGGAGTAGTTATCGATGTCGGCTGACAGGCGCAGGTATTTTTGCCTGCCGATTTTTAGCTCGATAGTATCGGTCAGCGTAAAGAAGTCAATATATTCGATTTCATACTCGTTGGGGGCGAGCTCCAGGCGCAGCTTGTCTCCTGTAAGAAAGCGGATCAGCTCATCGGTTAGCTTGAACTTTTTCAGCTCAATCTTTTTGTTTTCCACGTCATGAAATTCTGGCGGCTCGAGTGATTTTAAATAGTCTGCCAGTGCTGTATTCTTGTTGCTGACGGCAATTGTGTACGCTCTCTCCCCGTCTTTTTCCGCTAGTGTAACGTCCGCACCCTGTTCAATCAAATATTTTACCATCCCAATATTCCCCATACGCGCTGCCACTGTTAACGGAGTCGCACAATAAGGATAAACCATATCTGGCTGATTATAATTAATGTCCACCCCTTGATCGAGTAGATACGCGATTGTCCTTCGATCATGATCCGACACGGCTTTGCGCAATACGGCGCCTCCATGCTGCTTCACATCCAATCCCAGCTCATGAATGAGCGGGATGTTGTTTTTGTTGCCATAGTAGGCCTCCGAATAAGCGCCTGAGCCAACCTGGTTAAGCATGTCCAGCCTGCCGCCTTGTGCTGCTACATAGCGAACGATGTCTTCTTTGCAATAGCGAACCGCATTCAAAAACGCAGGATTGCGATGGACATTCAGATTGACCCCGTGCTCTACCAGCAGCTTTACCACATCCAATTTTTCCGATAGAAGCGCCAGATCCAACGGACTTAGCGTGGTATTCTTGCTCAGAACGATGCCTTGCTCGATGTCCCAGCCCGCTGCAATGGCAGCCTGCAGGGCAGGAATGTTTCCTTCATATATGTGTAGCGCTATCTCCGGAAGCTCCTCGAACGTCCCGATATCTTTCAGCTTGATCATCTATTTCCCCTCCACGATCTAAAATCTTACGGAAATGACAGAAAAATACTTGGCAGAAAACAACTCATCCTGATGATCGTTCCGTTGCCATCGGTTCCTCCACATACATTCGAAACAATTGGATATACAGTACGACACTGATGAGGGCAAAGAGTAAAATGAGGGTGAATATTCCCAGAGGTGGTACCCAGCTGGACAAAAAGACAGTGACTGGCGCTAAAAATTTCCCGATGGTGGGTTGCAAGCTGTCCGCTCCCATATACTGTCCTCTCGCATTTTCCGGGGCATAACGGCTTATGAAGCTCTGTGTCACTGGAGAGCGCGCCATCTCCCCAAAGGTAAAGATGATCGTCACAAAAAACAGAAACCAAATATGGGTGCTAAGTCCAAGAGCAAAGGTGCCAGCCCCAGACAATAGCGACGACAGTATAAATACATCGCGCTCCTTCCAGTGTTGGAGCCATTTTGTGACGGGGAGAATAAACAAAACAAACAATAGACCGTTTAACCCGAGTATCCATCCGAATATTTCGGTGCTGGTGAGCATCATCGAAGCATCCTTCCATGTGAAGGGCGCTTGAGCTGGAACTTCATGAATGATGTAGACCGGCAAGTAAAGATCGAGCTGCATGATCGGTACCAGCGTGCAGATGCCTGCCAATGTATAGACTAGGAACACCTTATCCCGAAAAATGATGCCATATCCCCTCCATTGTTCCTTGAACACACGTGACATGGAAGCAGAGTCCTTCGGTGCCTTGGCCGAATCGGGCATCGTTTCGCGGACCATAATAAAAATCGCAATAAAATACAGCAGCAGGACCACAGCGCAGGTCCATAGCAGCTCTTGGCGGTAATGGAAGAAGAAAATGGCACCGAGTGCAGGACCAAGCACAGCACCAATGTTATTGGCGGTCGTAAACGTAGCAAATATTTCGCGGCGGTACTGTGGTGGAACGAGGTCAGCTACCATCGCGGAGCTTGCCGGACGATAAATCGCTCCACCCAACCCAAGACCGATAAATGCGATATAATCTATCCAATGAGATGGCGACACGGCAAACAATGCGAACATCACCGTCTGTAGCGAAGCTCCCAGCAGCATGACAGGGCGTCTTCCTATTCGGTCTGCCAAAGCTCCACCAACCAAGCTCCCCAAAAGACTGAAGATCGGCGGGACCGTCATCAAAATGCCTGCGACATGATTGCCTAATGCTGTACCAAAATAGACAGTTATAAACGGAAAATACATCCAAAAAAGCATGTTGAACAACGCTTCCCCGATTAACCGGACTTTCAGGTTGTGATCCCATAGCCTTAGCTGCATCGATACCCTCCCCTAATCGTGTTTACACCGCAAAATGTTTTCCCGGCCGGGTATAAGAAACTTTAAAACAATTTCCTGGAAAAATATAGACTTATAATCGCAGGTGGTTTACACTAATAATATGAAAGCAGAAAATACTGACTTCTATTTTAACTGCTAGATAAAACGAACACACGTTCCGAAATCGAGTAGGAGGGGGTGGCTAGCCCCCGTCCTCTCACACCACCGTACGTACCGTTCGGTATACGGCGGTTCATC